>CANLQR010000097.1 GCA_947492135.1 Deltaproteobacteria bacterium
CGCTCGACCCCGTGGCTTCGATCGCCGCGGGACAGCCCTCGCAGGTGCGAGTGCGTCTGCGCAACGAAGGCTGCGCTGCGTGGTCATCGTTGTATGGCGACTCGCTCGCCTACCACTGGTTCGATGCGGAGGGGCGAGAGGTCGTGCACGAAGGCCTACGCACCCCGCTGCCTGCGGTTGCGCCGGGCGACACAGCGCAGTTCGATGCCCGGGTCGAGGGGCCCCCGGGTCCCGGTGATCACGTGTTGGTGTTCGAGCCGGTGCGAGAGCCCCTGGCATGGTTCGGCGAGCCGGTCACGGGCAGCGCATCGAGTCCCGTGGAGGTCGCCCCGGCGCCTCTTGCATGGTCGCTGCGCAGCGGTGGGGAGGTGGGGCAGGGCTACGCCGGGGAAACCGTCGAGGTCCGCATGGTCGTGCGCAACGAAGGTACCGAGGCGTGGTCGAGCGAGCGCGGGGATCGCATGTCGTACCGGCTGAGCACCGCGGATGTCCGCGCGCCCGTCATCGAAGGCGTGCGCACGGTGTGGCCTCGGGAGGTCGGACCCGGCGAGGAAATCGAGATCGACGTGGCGCTGCTGCTGCCGACGACACCGGGACGCTACTCGGTGCGCTGGCGACCCGTCCGCGAGCAGGTCCGATGGTACGGGCCCAGTGTCGATGATCCCGATGAGACCCGAGATTCGTACGTGATCGACGTCGCTGCGCCGCGCCTGGCGTGGTCGGTCGTTGCCGCCACGGTGGAGCACCGCCAGTGGGCGGGGCGCACCGGTGTGGTGCGCGTCATCGTGCGCAACGAGGGCGCGGACACCTGGTCCGCCGCCGCCGGTGACCGTCTGTCGTACCGCTGGCATGACGCCGAGGGTGGTCCACTGGACGCCGAAGTGGGCGCGGGCATGCGCACGGAACTTCCTCGCGACGTGGCGCCCGGCGAGCAGGTCGAGATCGATGTCCGCGTCCGAGCACCCGACAAGATCGGCCCCGCGCTGCTCGAGATCGGGATGGTGCGCGAGCACGTCGCGTGGTTTCCCCAGCCGCCGACGGGCGCCATGCATCGGGTCGTCGTGATGCGCTGGGGACTCTTGCTCACCGCGGCGGCGATCACAGCGCTCGCGCTGGCGGGGACTGTCGCCCGTACTGCGCCGTCGGGTCGGTTCGCCGCGTTCGTCAGCGAAGCCTGGGCACCGGCGCACGCCAGCGTCGCCTGCTTGGGCTTCGGCGAGATCTTTGCAGACCTCGCGCGTATCGAGGCGTGGACCGGCACGGCAGTGGTGTCGGCCTCCGCGGCGGCCTGGATCGGGCTGCCCGTGGTGTTGCTCCCGCGAGGGCGGCGCGATGCTGGCGCTGCTGCGGTGATCGTCTTCGCGTTCGCGCTGGCGTTGGTCGACCTCGGCTATCTCGACTTTTTCGGATCGATCGTCCCGACGTCGGCACTCACCGCGCTGCATCACCTGGGCGATGCCCACGCGACCGTGTTCTCGCTGTGGCGTCCGGAGTACCTCGCCCTGCTGTGGCCGCTGCTCACGTTGATCTCGTTGTTCCTGGGGCGCCCGCCTCGGCGGTGTGGTGCATCGACGCGAAGGCAGCGTTGGCTCGCGCGGGGGCCCGTGATCGCCACCCTCGTGGCCTGCGCATTTCCGGCCACATCGGCGCTGATCGAGGTCGCCAACTCGCCGATCGGCGCCCGGGTCTTCTCGGAGCGTGACAATGTCGGGCGGCTCGGTTTGTGGAATGCACACCTGTTCGAAGTCGGGCGGCAGCTGGCCCGGTGGCTCGGCGTCGACGCGCTGTCGGGCGCACAGCGACGCGAGGTCGCGGAGTTCTTCGAGACCCGCGGGAACGCGCGCGGTGACTCGGTCGCCCCCGCGCTCGCACCACGAGCGAACCTCGTGGTGATCCAGGTCGAGGCGATGCAGAGCTGGGTGGTCGAGGCTCAGATCGCCGAGCAGCGGGTGATGCCGTTTCTGAGCGCGGCCGAGTCCGAGGCGCTGTACTTCCCCTTCGTGTTCGATCAGACCGCGCAGGGGCGGACGGCGGACGCCGAATACCTCATGCTGCAGTCGGGCCATCCGCTGCGCACTGGTGCACTGGCGTTCTTGCGTGCCGACAACGAGTTCGAGACCCTAGCGCATCGGCTCGGTGCTGCCGGCTACGACACGTTGTCGGCTCACCCCTATGCGCGAGGGTTCTGGAATCGTGCCGTGCTCCACCCTCGCTACGGGTTTGCGAACTCGCTGTTTCGCGAGGAGATCGGCGAGGGGCCGATGGTGGGGTGGGGACTGTCCGACGTCGAGTTTCTCCAGCGGATGGCGGCGGTGTTGCCGACGCGCCGTGAGCCGTTCTTCGCGTTCTTCATCACCTTGAGCCTGCACCATCCCTACTCGGAGTTTCCGCCCAGCCTCGCGGAGCTCGAGCTCGACGACCTCGGCGGCACGGCCGTTGGCAATTATCTTCAGGGGATGCGCCACGCCGACCGCGCGCTGGCAGCGTTCATGGAAGGGCTAGAGGCCTCGGGACTCGCCGAGCGCACGGTGGTGCTGGTCTATGGCGATCATGTCGCCGGCTTACCGCGATCGGCCGAGCTCGACGCGTTGTCTGGCGTCGCGCAGTGGGATCCGACCGTACCGATACGCGGCCACCGGGTGCCGGCGTTTCTGTGGCTCCCGGGCGCGCCCGTCGGCGGTCGCGACGACGTTCCGGCGGGGCACATTGATCTCGGACCGACGGTGCTGGACGCGCTCGGTCTCGACGTGCCCGCCGCGTTCGTCGGCCGGTCGCTGCTGCGCGGTGTTGGCGAGCGAGTGGTGGTGCTGCCCGATGGGAGCGCGGTCACGGAGGATCGAATGTGGATCGCGCGGGGGAGAGACTCCATCTCGGGCGGAGGTTGCTTCGATCGTCGCGGCCGGGCCCGCGCTCGGGCCGATTGTGAGGTGCTGGCGCGGCAGGCGGCGGACGAACTGTGGGCGTCACGGGCTGTGCTCGACCATGATCTGTACCGCAGCGTGCTCCAGCAGTGAGCGGCGCGAAGGTGGCGACAGTCGTGGCGGTCGAGCGGCGCCGGGCACGACAATTGGGTCGCCACGCCGGGTAGCGACCGGCGTAACTGCTGGCTTGCGCCAGGGTTCGCCCGCCCCCTGGCCGTGCGCATCTCGCTTGCACAGGTGGGCCGTTGCGGGGATTCTGGGGCGTACGTGCGCGACCAAAGCGAGCTGAGACGGTGCGCGCGGCGGCTGGGCTATGTGGCCAGCTGGCTGCTCGTCGCGTGCAAGTCCGAGGGCGCTGCACCCGAGCTCGCGGGGATCGACGACCAGCTCGCGGCGGTTGGTGCCGAGCTGGTCATCGACCTGCGCGCGGAAGACCCCGATGGGGACGAGCTCGAGTACAGCTTTTTTGCGGAGCTCGAGGGCATCGAGCAAGCCGCCTCGATCACGCGCCGCGCCGACGGTGCTGGCGTGTTCAGCTGGACACCGCTGGCGGCCGACGTCGGGCTCTGGTACTTCGATTTCACGGCCAGCGACGGTAGTCACTCCGACACGGTGACCGTCGCCGTGGACGTGCGCTCGACGCTCGGCGAGGGCACAGTCCCGGTGTTCCGCGAACCCTTGGGTTCGGGCACGACGCTGGATCTCGAGCAGAGCGCTTGCGTGGAGTTCCCGGTCATCGTCGAGGACCAAGACGACAGCGAGGTCGCGCTGGCGATCGAGGCGCCGGGGATCGCCGGTGCCGAGCTGATCGCCGAGGGGCTGGCGGGCACGTTCACGTGGTGCCCGAGCAAAGAGCAGATGGCCGAGGAACGGTATCCTGTCTTGTTGTCGGCCGACGACGGCGAACACGACAAGACCCTCAAGAACTTCCTCATCGTGTTGCGTAAGGCACCCAAGCCCGACTGTCCCGGTGACGCCCCGGTGGTCGAGCACGAGGCGGCCGACATCCAGACGGTCCTCGACGTCGAGTTGATTGCGCGAGTCACCGACGACGTCGGCCTCAAGCAGGCGCCGCTGCTCTACTTCACGCTCGAGGAGCCCCATGTTCCCGTGGATTTTGCCGAGCTCGACGTCGTCGAGATGACGCTCGAAGCCGGCGACATGCTCGACGGCACCTGGCGGGCCTCGATTCCCAACCCAGTGGCCAGCTCGCCCGAGGGCAGCACGGCGCCGATCTGGTACCTGCTTTCGGCCGGCGACAACGACGACGCCGCGGGGGACTGCGACCACGTTACCGATGCCCCCGAGGACGGGCTATTTGCCGTCAACGTCACGAATTCAGGCGGCAGCGGCGGGCTAGCGATCTGCGAGCCGTGCAGTGCCGATGCCCAGTGCGGTGGCGCCGACGACCTTTGCGTGGTGCTGGGCTCGATGGGCGAGGGCTACTGCGGGACCGACTGCGACGTCGTTGACGATTGCGACGCCGACTTCGACTGTGCTCCGGTCGAATCGATCGACGGCATGGTGGCTAAGCAGTGCGTGCCAACCTCGGGGGTGTGCGAGGTCGGACCGGTCGAGTGTGAGGACGATACTTTCGAAGACAACGACACCCGCGCGCAGGCCCAGGGCAAACCGGCGCTGGCGCCGGATGCGTACGACGGACTGGTGTCGTGCGGGGATGACGACGACTGGTTTCGTGTGGTCGTTGTCGGCGACACCATGCTCGGTGCGGTCATCGACGGCGGCGCCGCGAGCAACCTCAATGTCGGGCTCTACGACTCGGGCGGGGCAGCTCTGGTACTGGCCGAGGGTCCGGGGTCGTCGGAGGTGGTCGAGACTTGCGTGGCCGCCGGCACCTACTACGTGAGGGTCTACACCTTCGACGCTGGCGAGAACTCCTACGATCTCCTGGTCGATGCGACCGCTGAGGCGTGCGACGCGGCGTGCGTCGATGACAACCTCGAGCCCGATGACATTCGCACTCAGGCGACCTACGCCGAGGTCTTCCCCGACGGCTACACCATCGCGGATCGGATGCTCTGCGCCGAGGACGACGACTGGTATGAGATCGCCCTGCAGGACGGTGAGAGCATCCAGGTCGATCTCACGTTCGTCGATGACGCCGCGTTCGAGGACCTCGACTTGCACTTCCACGATGCGCAGGGCGTGGATCTCACGCCATGCACCGAGGAGATGCCGGCGACCTGCACCGCCCTCCAGGGGCAGAGTGGTAGCAGCAACGAGCACTACGAGTTCACTGTCGATGATCCCACCTGCACGTTCGACGAGCTTTGCCCGTTCTACGTGAGGGTGCATGGCTTCGACGGGTCGCAGAATTCGTACGACCTCGCCATCGGCTGGATGGGCGGCTGAGCTCCCGCGGGCTGGCGTGACTTCTCTCGACGACGTGCGGCGTTTGGCGTGGTTGCAGGGTTCGCTGCGATCAGCGTTGTGCGTAAGGCCGGCCACTCCGCTTGCCAGGCGAGCAACAGCCGTCGTCACCCTGGTTCGCGCTTCACTCGGATGCAACACGTTGAAACCCAAGGGATTTCGTTTCTGTATGCGGATCAGGGGCTGGCACACACATTGCCTTACGGGCCGACAACAATGGGCGACTTGCCCAGGCAGTTCGCCCACCCATCCAAGGTCCCCATGCGTACCCACAAGCTTCTTTGGCTCGCCGTCCTTGCCCCCGCCTGCACCGAGTCCGCCTCCGGGCCCGACCCCGTCGTCGACAATCGCGAGGGTGTCTACGACTACATCCTGGGATTCGACGAGAACACCGGCGAGGCCCTGCGCGGTGGTTCGCACAAGGTCGCGAGCTTCGATGACAACGGCAAGCACGAGGCGATCGACAGCGCGAACTTCCCCCAGCGTCTTCACCCCGATCTCACGTCGACGAGCGCGTTCCGGACCTTCGATGCCACCCTGACCGCGGGCGCAACCACCTGGCCGGTGTTCGCATCGACGTGGTGGCCTCAGCTGCGTAACGGTACGGCGTGGCGGTGGCAGACCGGCGCAAACCAGGACTACAGCAACCTCTCGGATCGAGATCGCCTGTCTCCGATGGAGAAGTACGACCTGACCTTCACCCCGGGGCAGTCGCGCCAGGTCGAGGCAGTCTCGCACTGCAGTTTCCCCGATGCTCAGGAAAACCCCGACACCTGCACGCAGATCGCCCACCCGGCGGTCACCGTCGCCGGCCCGGCCACCGAATGGGAGCTGGAGAACCAGGGCACGTATCAGGAGTTCGAGCCCGACAACTGGTGGGGCCATTGCAACGGCTGGGCGTCCTACGCAACCGCTGAGCCGCTCGGCTTTCCGCGCCGCGATGTCCGCGTGCGATTCGAGAACAACCGCATCATCGAGTGCACCGGTGCCGACACGGCCGGTTGCATGCTGTGGCGCATGGCAGACATTGAAGCCATGATGACGGAGCTGTACTTTAGCGATGAGGCCACGTTCAGCGGTCGGCGCTGCAACACCGCGCCGGACGAGATCGTCCGCGATGCCGACGGTCGCCCGACCGACGTCGCTTGCCGCGATCTGAACCCCGGCTCATTCCACACCGCGATCGTCGGCATGTTCGGCCGCGGCGCCCGCAACCTGGTGACCAATGAGACTGGTGGTCGCCCCGCCTTCATCATCGACCACAACCACGACAACGAGATCTGGAACTTCCCGATCGTCAGCTACGAGATCACCGAACAGGCCGATGTCACCGAGGCCCAGGCCCAGGACCTGGTCGGCACCAACGGGGCCGACTACCAGTGGAACACCTCGGCAACGCGGTTCCGTCGCATCAAGCTGGCCTACCACATGATCTCGGACTCCGTTGGACCCGAGGAACTCATGCGCCGCGCCGATACGCGGGACATCGCGCCGGTGCGCGTCGAACTCAACTACGTGCTGGAACTCGACGCCAACAACCGCATTCTCGGCGGCGAGTGGATCGACGACCCCACGTTCTCCTGGGGCGAGGACAGCAAGCAGCTCCACCCCGACTTCATGTGGATGGCCCTGGATCACCAGGGTCCTGGGGAGAACGCAGACGACACCGGTGGCGAGGACGACAACCCGTTCATCTCGTTCGCCCGCGCGCGCATGCTCCTGCAGTGTGCCAACGACGCCACGACCTGCGCGCCGGCTGGCGGCGGCGGTGGCACCCAGACGCTGCTCGATCTCGTCGCTGACGTCGCTCGCAACCAGACCCGCAGCTACGACACCGGCGTGGTCCAGCCCGGGACCTACCGCGTCGTGATGAGCCATGACGCCGCTCGCGCGGGTGGCGACGCGGATCTCTATGTCCGCCTTGGCACGGCCCCAACCACCGCCACGTACGACTGTCGGCCCTACGCCGATGGCTCGGATGAGGAGTGCATCGTCAACGTGACCACCGCGTCGACGATCTTCATTCAGGTCCGCGGCTACGGCACCTCCAACGCCTACCACCTCGTGGTCGAGGGCGAAGGTGGCGGCGCACCGCCGCCGGCATGGGGCGGCCTCTCGGAGAGCGGGACCGTCACTCGCAACCAGGAGACCCGTTTCGCCACGCCGGAGCTGCCGGCCGGCAACTACCGCTTCGCGCTCACCGGCGACGCGGACGCCGACCTCTACGTCCGCAGCGGGACAGCCCCGTCGACCACGCAGTTCGACTGCCGTCCCTACGCCAGTGGCTCGGCGGAGAACTGCAGCGTCACGCTTAGCGCGCCCGCTGTGGTCCATGTGATGGTGCGGGGCTACGCGGCTTCGTCGACGTACCAACTCGTCGGCAACCGCGAGTAGGCCAAGACCGTCGGCCTGCGCAGGGCCCGGTTCGAGTCAGGACGCGGTGGGTCATCTTCGGATGGCTCACCGCGTTTTTCGCGTTTGTTGGTCGGGCGGCGTCACGAGTTGCTACCCGCGGCAAAGAACTCGAGGGCTTCGGCCTCGAGTGATCGGCCCCGGCCGACGTCGTCGGGGAATCCGACATGGCCCCCGCGGTCGAACCAGCGGACGGTAAGGTGATCGCTGGCGCGCGCGAGCGAGGGCAGGACCACGTGGGCCGGCACCATCGGATCGTGACGCGCACCAAACCAGGCCGCTCGGACGGCGAGGTCGGGGAGGCGGGGGCCGACGGATGCCCGGGCGTAGTAGTCGTCGACGGAGAGAAATCCGTGGCGGGCTACGATCACGCGTTCGTCCCACTCGCGGATCGTTCGTACGCGCTCCACGACCGCGGTCGGCGTGGAGAGGTCGCGCCGGCGCGCGACCTCTGCGTACATGGTCTTGAGCCCGCGAAGGATGTGAGCGCGGTAGATCCACACCCGTCGACGATCGATCGCAGCCGCAGATGCCGCGAGATCCAGCGGTGCGCACACCGCTGCCACCGCCTGCACCCGTGTGTCCGTGGTTTCGGTGGCATACCGCAGCACGAGATGACCTCCCAGCGAGTAGCCCAGCACGAATACCCGATCGTAGTCCGTGCACGCGGCGATCACAGCGTGCAGGTCCTGGGTCAGTCCTGCGTGATAGTAGTCCTCGCCCAAGCCGTCGGCGCCGCGAAGATCGAGTCGCAGGTACGACCAACCTCTTGCAGCGATCGCCCGCGCAGCCCGTTGCATATACGGGCTGTCGCGGTTGCCTCCGAGACCATGGATGACGAGGACCAACGTGCGGTGCGACCCGGGTCGCAAGCGTCCGTTCAGCCGGACCGAGCCGTAGCGCGCGTCGGCGACCTCCAAGACCCACGGCCCGTCTGAAGGCATTGGCTCGGGGCGGATGCGCGCGCGCAGATCGGCGCCGATGGTCCACAGGTGTCCGCCCGCTACGGCGCCCACGAACGCCAGTCTGCTCGCCATGTCGACCACGCTAGCAGCCTACAGGTCGGAAGGTGCCCAAGGCAGCTACAGCGATCGGGCTCATGCCGAATGCAGCAGCTTGAACGCGTGGTTCCAGCCTTGGCCAGCAAAGCCCGGAATGCACCACAACATGCACAGCGGCTCGATCGCGCGGGCCGCTTCGACGGTGCCCATGTCGGCGGTGTCCCAGCCAAACTGACGCAAGATGACGCGTACCTCGGCCTTCGCGGTTTTTTGGTTCCCGCAGATGAACATCGTCGGTGGGCCCCCGGGAAAACTCGGATTGACCATGAACGCATTGCCGACGCACGAAAACACTTTCACGAAGTGCGCCTCGGGGACCTGCTTCTGGAGGCGCTCCATGAGCGATTCGTTCATGTCGGTGAAGTATCGCAGTACGCCGTTGTCCGGCGCCGTTTCGGCGATAGGGTTGGTCGTATCCATCACGGTCTTGCCCGCGAGATTCGCAGCGCCGGCCTGCTCGATGGCCGACGCGGCGGCGCTGCCCTTGACTGCCAGCACCACCGCATCCGCCCACGCTGCCGCCTCGGCGAATGTTCCGATGTGGGCGCTCGAGCCCGCGCTCGACTTCCAAGCATCGAGCTTGCGGGGTTCACGACTGCCCCGCATGACCTCGTGTCCGTGCGTGAGCAGCCCATCCGCAATCACCTGACCCACCTGGCCGGAGCCGAGAACGCCGATCTTGCTCATGATGCTCGGGTTAATACCACGTGGGATTTCAGCGCGCCGTGACACGCCGGGGCGAAGACGCTGGCGATGGCTTGGTGCGCGGAGCTCGATCTGCAGCGGGTGCGGGGGTCCGCGTCGGCTCGACGCTGACGCGCTTGGGCGACTTCTTCACCCGCCTGGGTCCGGCATGCTGCGGCGGGTTGCGCTGGGGCGCGGGCGTTGGATCGGCCTTGGGCGTGGGGGTCGGGTCGGCCTTGGGCGTGGGCGCGCCGTCCGCCTTGCGGATCGGCTTCTCACGATCATCCACACGCTGGCCGACGCTGCCCGGGTACAGGGGTCTGCCTTGCCCTGACTGCCAGCCGTAGCTGTTCGGTGGCGCACCGGCCGACGTGAACGAAAATGAACAGCCGGCCAGCCCCAGCGAAACCACGCAGGACAACAGGACGCCGCGGATCGCTGGACTCAACTTGAACATGGTCGCGGTTGATCGACGATGCGGCTCGGGCGGGATTCATGCCCGTGGCGACGCTCGGATGCGCGCGACGGCGCTGCGGGTGCGCGAAGTGGCCCGCGTGTTCGTTGCCTGCCCCGCTCGGGCGCTCTAGCGCTCCTCGAAGCAGTCGCGCCCTGGCTGGCAGTCCTCCGGCACGCACGGTGCGCGATCGGGCCCCGTCACAAACTGCGTGCGCAGGCACTGATAGCTGCTCGAGCGCGACGTTGCGTAGGCGTCAGGCGTATCTGGCCCATACACGTGCAGGGCCTTGGTGCGCAGGAACCGGCACACCGGTCGGCTGTGTCGGTCGGCGGAGGTGGAATCATCGTCGAAGGTCGGCATGGCGTTACTCCGCAAGACCAGTCACGCGGTGGAGGGCATCACGCAGCAGCCCCGCAACGAGCGGGATCTTGTAGCCGTTGTGGTCCAGCGGCTTGGCCTTCGCCAGCGCAGCACCAGCGGCCTTGACGAACAACTCGGCGCTGGGCGTGGCGCCTTCGAGGACGCCCTCGGCCTCCTGCGATCGCCACGGAATCGGCGCGACATGGCCCAGCGCGACGCGGACATCGAGCATCTTGCCGTCGACGATCCGGCACCGCACCGCGGCCTCGCCCAGGGGCCAGTCGTGTGAGGCTTTCTCTTTGGCGGTGGCATAGGCCGATCGCTGCCCGGCGCCGGCCTTGGGTAGCGTCAGCGCAGTGATCACGTCACCGGAAGCGAGCGTGTGCTCGCGCTCGGGGTCGACCGTCGGCAGCGCGAACAGCTCCGCGATCGGCAGCGTCCGCTCGCCCTTCGCGTTGGTGATCGCAACCGTGGCGTCGTGGGCGAGAAGCGCCACCGCGAGCGTCGACGGATGCACGATGAAGCTCGGGCCACCGCCGAGGATCGCGTGGTAGCGGTTGTCACCGGTCAACGCGAAACACTGGCTGCCGCCCTTCTTCAAGCACTCGAGATCGACGTGGCGGTAGTACCAGCATCGCGGCCGCTGCAGGAGGTTGCCGGCCAGCGTCGCGGCGTTGCGAATGCCGGGGGTTGCGGCCGAACCCGCGGCATCACGCACGGCGGCGAATGCTGTGCCGAGGTCTTCAAACTCGGCCAGTTGCGCCAACGTCACCAGCGCGCCGATCGACCACGCGCCGTCCTTGGTCGTGATGCCCCGCATGGCCTCCCCCGCGGAACCTCCGATCGCGCGCAGCTCGACGAGCTCATCGGGTGCATCGAGCCCCTCCTTGAGCAGGTCGAGCAGGTCGATGCCGCCGGCGCGGAATCGGCGGGTCTTGGGCGCCTTTGCCACTCGCTCGCTCGCGGCCTGCAGCGTTGGCAGCCGCACCAGCGTGAATCGGTTCATGTCGGGACTCCTGCGCCGGGCACACGCCCGAGTGCCGCGAGAATCTTCGCGGGAGTGATGGGTAGACTCCGGACCGGGACGCCCAGAGCGTCATACACCGCGCACGCAATCGCGGCGGCGGTAGGGATCGTCGAGGGCTCGCCGATGCCCACGGCGCCGGTGCTGTTGTTCCCGACGTAGACGTCGGTCAATACGACCTCGATCTCTGGGACATCCTTTGCGCCGGCGATTTTGTAAAAATCGAGGTTTGCATTGAGCATCCGGCCGAAGTCGCGATCGAGCACGCGCTCTTCGAGCAGCGCGTAGCTGGTGCCGAGGATGATGCCGCCGTTGATCTGGCTGCGGCACGTCAGTTCGTTCATCACCCGCCCACAGTCGTGCATGGCCAGCACGCGGGTGGCTCGGACGAGCCCCGTCCATGTGTCGACCTCGACCTCGGCGAACTGAACGCCTGCGATCTGCTGCATCGGCTGCCCCATGAACGACATGGGGTGGTGACCAAAGGTCTTGGCTCTGGTCGCGGTGGTGACGATGGCCTCACCCGGCAGCTTCTTGCAAAGCGCCGCAAAAGTCAGCGACTTGCCGCCGCCGCTCGCGGTGCCATCGGGACCCCAAACCACCTCGCGCGGCGCGACCCCGAACAGCTCGCCCGCCAGCGCGAGCAGCTGGGTCTTGGCCTGCTCGACCGCGTTGCGCACCGCCGGGGTGACGCTCGAGGTCGTCGTCGACCCACCACTGCCCACGCTGGGGCCGTGCTCGGAACGACCGATGCGCACCGTGATGCTCTCGACGGGTCGACTCAAGACCTCGGCGGCGACCTGCGCGATGACGGTGCCGATCCCGGTTCCGATGTCTTGCACACCGTTCTTCACCTCGACCGTGGCGTCGCGTCCGATGGTCACGGTGACCTGCGCCGCACCGCCGCGCCCGAAGTCGCCCCAGATCGATGCGGCCACGCCGACGCCAGTCCGAAGCCGAGTTGCCTTGCCGCGTGCCGCCGCCGACTTGGCGCGTGCCTCGGTCCACCCGAATCGCTCGGCGCCCTGCTGGAACTGCCATTTTCGCACGGGATGTTCATCGTGCGCGATGCGCAGGCGCAGCGAATCGGCCTTCATCGTGCGCGCGAGCTCGTCGATCGCCAGCTCGATCGCGAATGCCCCCTGGGGATGACCCGGGGCCCGCATCGCCGTGCCGGGGCCGGCGTTGGTGAACACGTCGCTGGCCTCGACCAACACGTGCGGGATCTTGGTGTAGACCGAGAACGCATTGCGGCCGATGCCCGCGCCCGTGCCGATGCCCGCGGTGCCGATGCTACGCACGTGCACGGCGACCAGTCGGCCCGCCGCATCCCCACCGATTCGCACGTCCTGATACGAGTCGGGTCGGTTGCCGGTGCAGACATGCTCTTCGTGTCGCGTGCACATCAGCTTGACGGGGGCGCCCGCCTTGCGCGCGAGTTCGGCGGCGATGAAGCCCAATCGCGTGCCGGGGGCCGACGCGCCGAACTTCGCCCCGAAGCCGCCGCCGATGAAGTCCGTGATCACGCGGATGTTGGCCACCGGCAACGTGAAGATCTCGGCGAGTTCATCCCGCACGCTAAAGATGCCTTGCGTCGAACACCATGCGGTGAGCTTGTCCTTGGCGTCCCAACGCACGACGATGCCGTGGGTCTCCAGCGCACTGTGGGTCTGGACCTGGGTGCTGTAGCTGGCCTCGTGGACGAACGCGGCCTTCTTCAAGGCCTTGGACGCATCGCCTCGGCGGCTGTCCGGCATCTTGCGGACGTTGCCTTCGGAGCCAGCGGCCGTGGCGGCACTCGGCTCGTCACCCTCGGTCTTGCGAGTCCGCACTGCGGCCTCGTGCACCATGGGCGCGCCGGGCTTGGCAGCCGACCGCGTGTCCACCACGAAGGGCAGGGCTTCGTACTCGACCTCGATCGCGGCCAGCGCATCGCGGGCGAGCTCGGGCCGTTCGGCCGCAACCGCTGCGATGTCCTGGCCGGCAAACACGATCCGATCGCCGCGCTGGGCCAACAACATCGCGGCCTTCACCCCCGGCGCCTTCTCGGCGCGGCCCAAACTGATCGACTTGATTCGCGCGCATGGCAGCGGACAACGCAGGACCGCCGCCCACAACATGCCCGGAAGCCTCACGTCGAAGGTGTAGACCGCTTGGCCCGAGACCTTCAGGTGCCCGTCGATCCGCGGCACCGGCTGGCCGACGACCTCGAGCGAACTGACGCCATCCCACGGTGGTGGCTCGCCGGCCGGAACATCGACTTCGACCGAGGTCAGCTGGTCGGCGAAACCCAGGGTCAAGAGCTTGGGACTCATGGTGTCACCGCAGCTTTCGACAAGGGCGTTGCGCCGGCGACTTCGAGCACCGCGGCGACGACGTGCGGGTACGTGCCGCAGCGACAGAGGTTGCCCGAGATGGCCTCACGGACGGTCTGCGCGGTGAGCTTGGCGCCGTTGGGTCCGATGCGTTGCAGCAACGCGGCGCAACTGGTCAGCATCCCGGACGTGCAAAATCCGCACTGCAGCGCGTCGTGTCGGACGAAAGCCGCCTGCAGTGCCGACGGCGAGTCGCCGGCACCCAGCCCCTCGATTGTGGTCACGTTGGCGCCGGCCACGTCGTGAGCCAGCATCATGCAGGCGTTGCGGGGCCGTCCGTCGACGAGCACGGTGCAGGCTCCGCACGCGCCGCGATCGCAGACGAGCTTGGGGCCCGTGACGCCGAGGTCGATGCGCAGCGCGTCGAGCAGGGTGACGCGCGGCTCGACCTGGACGGTTGCCGGCTTGCCGTTGAGGTTGAAGGCCACCGAGACCGCGCCTGGGCCGATCTCTGCGGGTGCCGTGGCGTCGCTGACGGCAGGTGCATTCGAGGCGTCGTCGGCGTTCGGTTTGGCGCAGCTCGCCAGCACCGAGGCCGTCCCGGCTCCGCGGAGCAATCCGCGGCGCGTGAGCGTGGGGCTCGTCATGGTTGCGGAGTGTACCCCAGTCAGGGGAGCTGTCCGCGCCCGGCCAACTGTGCGGCCGCGCGGGCCTCGGCAATCGCAGAAATCCGCTGTTGTAGCTCGTCGGCGCCGGTGCCGGTCCCTACGGCGGCGAAGTTATTACGGGCGATCTCCGCTGACAGCTCCGGGTCGGCTTGAACACTGCGTTCGATCAGGGCGGCCATGATCGGGTCGTGGGCGAAGCGGCCGCGCAGACGCTCGCGCGCGGTCAGCTGCGCAGCATGGCGGGCGCGCTCGAGCACCTCGGCGTTGACACATTGGATCACCGGATCGGGCGTGCGTCGCAGGCGAGGCACCAGAGACTCGGGCGCGGGCGGCCGCGCCGGTGGCCCGTCGGGTGCTGGCGTCCGTGGCCCGCCGGGAAAACCGGGGTGAAACGCCACCATGAAAAATCGTGAACCCTGGGTCGCCTCATAGGCCGCTCGCACCTCGGGCACGAAAGCCGCGAAGGTCTCGGCGTCGTTCCATGCGTGGCCGGGGGGCACCACGAACGTCGGCAGTAGGATCTCCGCGTCGGGATGGGCCAGCACGATCGCGAGTAGGTCCGCCGCGACTCGATCGGCGGCGATCGTATCGGCGACCCACCATAGCGGTCGATGCACACGTCCCTGTTCACGGCTGCGGCGCGCGAACGGGCACAGACTCAGGTGCTCGACGACCTCGATCAGGTAGCGGTCGTGCAGTGCGTGGATGACCGACGCCGGTGGCCATGGGTCTTCGCAGACAGCATCGTGACGTCGTGCGCCGTCCATCGGTCACCGGCAGTGTAGCTGCCTGGCGCGAAAAGGTGTCGCGACTACGCGCGCATCTTGCCCTGCGACAAAGGGGTAGACTGCCGATTGCCTTGTCGTCCGCGCCGCAGCCACGTCCTATCGGTGACCCGGTGGATAGGTACCTGGCCTGGGCCATCGGCGCGTTGGCGCTCCAACGCTTGTGCTATCACCTCGTCTATCTGCGCGACGTGCCGTTCGCGGTGGCGACGATCTCCGACGGCCGCATCTACGAGCGTGCCGCGACCGACCTGGTCGCACATGCGCCGCTGGGAACCGCGCCCTTTTACCTGCAGGGCTTCTACGCAGTGCAGCTCGCCATCCCGATGGCGATCGGTGGACTGGCACTTGCGCTGCTGGTGCAGCTGGTCCTTGCCGCGACGGGGTGGTGGGTGCTGCATCGCGCGATGCGGTCGATGCTCGGTGCCCGCCCCGCGGCGTATGGGCTGCTCTTGGCACTCGCTCATCCGCCGCTCGCGTTCTACGAGAACAAGTTCCTCTCCGCCGCCCTCACCGTTGCGTGCTCGATCGCCGTGGTGGCGGCGCTCGCGTGGGCGGAGCGCCGCGAGGGACCGTGGCCTTCGGTGGCGGTCGGCACTGCGATGGGCTTGGCCGTGCTCGCGCGGCCCAATCTCTTGATCGCAGTCCCGGCGGTCGCAGTGGCCTTGCTCGTGCTCAATGGTGCGCGGGGGCGCCGGCGAAGCGCTGCACTGCTGGGTTTTGTACTCGGCCTGGGCTTGAGTCTCGCGCCGATGGCTTGGCGCAACGCGACCGTGACCGGCACCGCGACGGTGTTTCCTGCGCACGGCGGGGGGACATCCTTCTATATCGGCAACAACGCCCAAGCGAACGGTGTGTGGAACGCGGGGGGACTGTTCAGCGGCGATGTTGCCCGCGAGGCCGAGGAGTTCGACGCGGTCAATGATGGACCGGTCGATGCCGATCGCATGGCGCAGATGGGTGACGCCTTGTATGCCCGCGCGTGGGAGGACATCGCCGACGATCCGGCGCGCTGGCTGTGGTTGCTGACGCGCAAGGCATGGCTGATGGCCGGCAACGACGAGCTTGCGCAGGACTACGACGTGCTTGGCGAGCGCGAGATGATCCCGTGGGCGAATCGGATCGCCGTGCCGTTCGGCGTGCTCGCCGGACTCGCTGTGCTCGGTGTCGCGGTGTGGTGGCGACAGCCCGAGATGCGGATGCGGTTGTGGTGGGTGCTGGGGCTTGGTGCCGCCACGGTGATCGGGAACCTCGTGTTCTTCACGTCCTCACAGCACAGGCTGCCGCTGGCGATCCCACTGGTACTGCTCGCGGCAACCGGTGTGCAGCGAGCATTGACACTCATGCGCGACCGCGCAGCGCTGCGGGCCGATCGAATCGCGGTGGTGGTTGCGGCCGTGGTGTGCGCGCAGGCGATGTGGCCACGCACGCGGGTGCGCGAGCCGTCCGCGGTGCACTACTACAACCTTGCCCTGGCCTTCGATTATGTGGGCGAGCCCGCCGCCGCTCAGGCGGCCCTCGAGCGCTCACTGGAGCGCAATCCCGAGCAGCCGCTGGTGCTGCTGGAGCGCGCGACCCTACGTCGGCGAGTCGGCGATCTCGACGGCGCGAAGGCCGACCTCGAGCGCATCGCCGCGTTCCCCAACGTGCCGACGTGGGCCCGCGAGCAGGCGGCACGAGAAGCTGAGACGGTACGCTTGGGCTTCGAGAACCTCCGCCTCGCAACGGCGGAAAGTGCGCCGTGATCCCGATCGCGGGTAGCGGCGTACGGCCGCTACGATGGCTCGCCCGACGCGTGTGCTGTGGTTTCCGGTGACGTTGGCGCTGGCCTGTGACCCCGGGATGGACCCGCCCGACGAGGACCCCGTCGACGAGGTCGAGGTTCGCGATTGCAGCACCGAGACGCGCGCCGACACCTACGTGCTCGGCATGCGAAAGAGCGGCGCGTCGCTCGGCGTCTCGATCATCGAGGCCACACCAGCGCCGCCCTCGCGCGGTGACAACCTCTGGCGGGTTCGGGTCCAGGGGGCCGACGGCACGGGGCAAGCCGCGACCGTCGAGGTCGACCCGTTCATGCCCGACCACAATCACGGCTCATCGATTCGTGCCCACGTCACCGCGGACGAGGTGGTGGGCGAATATAGGATCGAGCCCGTGAACCTCTTCATGCCCGGGCTCTGGGAGATCACGCTCGACCTCACCCTCGAGGACGGCACTGCCGACGCCGTGGTGTTCCGCTTCTGCGTGGATCCCTGAGGTCGCTACTCGTCCATCGCGATCACATCGAAGCAGGACGCACTCTTGACGCACGGGCCCTCGAGGTCCGTCATCTCCGCAGTCTCCGGCGTCCACTCGATGTGGGTCGCCGCCACCGAGAACGTCGGGATGCGGGCTTTGATCGCGGCGGCATCGAACAGCTCCTCCTCGGCGAGCTCATCGATCAGCTCAAATGGGATCGGACGAAGGTTGAGCTGGATCGCAACGCGGTCGACCTCGCCCTCGACATGCCAGGTCCGCTCACGCCACGTGGTCTTGTCGTACTTCAAGCCAGCGATGGCCGCCACCGGCAACAGGTTGCTCTCGTAGTCGGCGATGTCCCAGAACATCGAGGCCGGCTGGCCGTCGACACCGATTCCTTGATCGCCGAAGACCCACAGCGTTGGGTCGGCGGCGGCAGCGACGGCGACCGAGGCATCATCCGCGATGACTCCGACCTTCAAGATCTGCTGATCCTCGGCGAAGGCCTCGAGCTGCAGCCACGCTCGCCGATCCTGCGTCGCGCCGCTGGGCCAGAAGTGGCCGGACGCTTCGTTGTGCAGCCACACCACGACGTCGGTGCCGCCCTCGTCGCCAGGGCGCACGCACAGTCCTGCACAGACCGCGGGTGCCCGCTGCACTTCCATTAGTGCCCGCTGCGCGGCGACCAGTTCGGGTCCCTCGGTCGCGTTGGGAAAATCGGTGAGCGCGATGTCGACGCCGACCATGCTGTGATCGCGCAAGCGTCGGAGCTTGACGCCGTCGAAGTCGGCGATCGGCGAGTTGCTGCCCGGCAGGTGGCAGCCGCTGCAGGTCTGGGCGTAGTAGTTCTTCAGCGCCGGGTTGCTCGGGTCGGGATCGTCGTAGAACGAGTCGACCCACTCCGCATAGGTGCGCTCCAGGTGGACCTCGTGGTTGTTGACGATGTCGTGGCAGCTGCCGCACATGGCACCCGACTCCAGCACGTTGTCGTCCATCATCGGCGCGTACACAGATTCGTGGACTGGGTTGTCCACCGGATCGGCGATCTCACCACGCATCACGTTGTCCAAGGCCAGCGTGATCGGGTTGTTGTGGGTGCCGCCGATCGACTCGACGTTGTGGCAGAAGTAGCACGTCACGCCCTTGAGCGACTGCGGGAGCTCATCGAGGTTCAGGCCGTCAGTGGTCTTGCCCAGCGCGACCGCGACCGGCGCGTGACAGCGCACGCAGAAATCACCGAGCGTGCCGCCAGTCTCGCGCTGGCCGCGGGCGTTCATCGCCAAAAAGACCGGATCGTCGGCGGCATACGCATGCATACTGCCGAGCCACTGCCGGTAGTGTTGTGGGTGGCACTCGGCGCAAGTCTCGGGGTCGAGCAGCTGTTCAGAGGGACCGTTGTCGGGCTCGACTGGACAGCCAAGCACCAGCAGCGCGGCAAGCGTCGGAAGGTTGCGTCTCATCGGGTGGCTCCGTCCTCGATCCACTGGGCCACGCTGCAGATCTCGGCGCCAGACAACACCGTGCCCAGGGGCATGCGTAGCGTCGTGTCGTCGACGAGCAGCCGCACGACCAGGCTGCTGCAGGCAGCGTCGCCCGCGACCACGAAGGTCGCGTCGCCGCGCGGCTCCAGCAGTCTGGCGAAAGTGGCGTCCGCGTCATCGACGAAGAAATCGTTCGCCGCCGCGCCGGTCGCGGTGGCACTGGCATGGCACGCCCCGCCACCGGTCGCGCAGCTCGGCGTCAGGGTGCGAGCAAAGACCTCGTCGAAGGTTGGCGTGTACAGCGGTGTGCAGCTCTCGGGCGCCACCTCGACGCACGCGGGTGCCTCGGGCTCGTCTGTGTCGTCGGCGTTGCCGTCGCACGCGATCGGTGAGCTGGCGGCCAGCACGCACACCCCACGCGCAGCAAGCACGCGCCACAGCTGCCAGCGGCAGGACGAAGACATCGCTTCGAGCTTACCCGATGCTCGCCGATCCGTCGCCACGGACCATCGCGTGGTAGGTTGCCGATGCATGGGCACGCCTCGTCTCGCAGCACTGGGTCTTGCCGTGGCGGTGCTCGCGCCCTCGTCGAGTGCATCCGCCGCCAACGGTGCCAAGCCGCGGGTGACGGTGAACTGGACTGCAGGCGCATGTGCGACGGTCGTCGACCAATCGACGTCGCCGATCGTGCACTTCGACTACTCGATCGCGAGCGAGGAGGACCCCGAAGCTCGCACCGCGGACGAGGTCGGCGACAGTCGCACGCACCAGTTCTTCGGTTTCGCCAAGCAGGATTTTCACGGCAAGCCTCCGCGGTGGATCGCCCATGCCGACATCTTGCGGGCCAGCATGGTCGATCCCGAGGTCGTCGATGCGGACATCGATCCCCAGGACATCCTCGAGGACACCAGCCGATTCGCAGCGAGCGACTGGGTCCGCATCACTGCGGATGACGCTCGCGTCCCGATCAGCTTTGCGCAGGCTGCGATGGGCGTGGATTGGGACACCGCCGGATTGGCGCCCGGTACCTACGAGGTCTGGGGTTACACGTGGGAGCCGGTGGCGAACGAGTGGCGCCGTCGTCCCGGATTCGTCAAGGTGGTCGCGAGCAGCGCGACCG
>CANLQR010000098.1 GCA_947492135.1 Deltaproteobacteria bacterium
TCGCGCCTGGAAGGCCCGCACCGACGCGATCCGACCGGGCGCGTTGGTCGGAGATGCGACCGCGGATCTGCATGTGGCGCGCGACCAGCAAGCCCCGTCGGCGGCGCTACTGGCCTCGATCCTCGAGGGACTCGCAAAGGTGCGACCGCCGGATCTGGCGCGCTGGGGCGTGACTGGACGCGAGAAGCTGTCGACTCGGCCAGAGGGCATCCGGATCGTCCTCGACCGCGTCGCCGGGTTGTTCGCGATCGACGACTTCGACGCATTTTGGCATGCGGTGCCCGATCGTGGGGTCTTCGTGGAGAACACCTCGCGCCCGTCGATCCTGATCCCCACTTGGCTCGCCGAGGTCTCGGCCGGGCAGCAGACCTACGCGCTGACCGAGGCTGTCGTGCACCTGGTCCGCGGTACGTTCACGATCGATCTGTTCGTCCCACGCGAACTCGATATCCTGCTCGCCGCGGCAGTTCGCGGACAAATCCCGGGGTTTGGCGAGAAGATCGCCGCCGCCGACGTCCTCGACGAGCATGCGCGGGTGATCGGCAAGGCGGTCAGCCGCAAGCGCCGGCGCGCCTACGAGATCGCGGCGCAGGCCTACGCCAGCACCCGCGGGCCCGACACCTCCACGCTGGTGCACTGGGTACGGCAAAGCGCCCGCCGCATCGCTCTGGTGGTCGCCGACGACCTCGCGGCCAGCGTTGCCGTGGCGCTGCGCAGTGAGCTACAGGTCGGCAAGGTCGGGATTGCAGCGGTGCGCGCCTCGCCGGTGATCGCCGATCTGCTCAAGGTGTGGGCCGCCAATCCAGCAATGATGCTGCGGCGGAGTTGTGGCTTGATCCCGCCAGCGTGACGCCATGAAGTCTCTATGCTTTGGATTGGCGCTCGGCTGTGCGAGCTGCGGCGATGAGTCTTCGTCGCGTGACACCGAGGGTCCCACGACCACCGCCACCGCCACCGAGAGCAGCGGCCCCGGCACCGCGACCACCGCGACCACCGCGACCACCGCGACCACGTCCGAAAGCGCGACGCAGACCTCGGCTGCCGACAGCGGGAGCACCCAGGACACGTCGGTCGACACGACCTCCGACACGACCACCGCAGCGGTGCCCGACGCCGTCGCCTTGTATGTGTCGAGTGGCACCACCGTGTACGCATTCGATGTCGACCTCGACACCGGCGCCTTGACCCTGCTCGACGCCCTCGAGGTCGGCACCAACGTGGGCGCGATGACCCACGATCGTGCGCGCGGGCGGTTGCTCGTCGCCCAGACCAGCGCCGAGTCGATCGCCAGCTATGCCGTCGCTGCCGACGGCACGCTGACGTCGGTCGCCGCCGTGCCGATCGGGATGAATCCGGTGTACGCGTCGCTGTCGGAGTCGGGTCCCCACCTCCTGGCGGCCGACTACGGCGCAGGCGCCGTCGGCAGCTTTGCCTTCGACGCCAGCGGTGCCGTACTGCCGGCACCGATCACCATGCTCGACGTTGGGCTCGAGCCGCACTCGATCGTCCTGGCACCCGACCGACGGTTCTGCTTCGTGCCGCACCGCGGCGGCGATGAGATCCGCGCGTTCACGTTCGATGCGAGCACCGGCGCACTCGCGCCGCATCTCCCGCCCGAGGGCCAGATCCCTCCGAACACAGGCCCGCGGCACCTGGTGTTCGCTGCCGACGCGCGCGTCGCTTGGGTGGTCAACGAGATCAACTCGTCGGTCACAACGTGGTCGTACGACGCGGCGTCCGGACAGCTCAGCGCACCTCAGACGATCTCGACGCTGCCCGAGGGTGTCGACGGCAGCGACAACACCGGTGCGGATGTTCACGTCACGCCCGACGGGCGCTTTGTCTACACCAGCAATCGCGGGCACGACACCCTCGCAATGTTCGCCGTGCAGCCAGACGGAAGCTTGGTGGCGATGGGCCACGTCGCCACCGAGCCGCATGTCCGCGATTTTGGGATCGAGCCGACGGGGCAGTTTCTCTATGCCGCGGGGCGCGACTCAGGACAGCTCGCGAGCTATGCGATCGGTGGCGATGGCCAGTTGACGGCGATCACGACCGTGGCGGTGCCGCCGGCACCGGGTTGGGTCGAGGCGATCGCCCTTGCGAGGTGATGCTTGCGATCCGCAGCCACGCGCGGAGCGTCGATGTGGAGACGGAGTGCCGACTCGTGGCACGCATCGTATCATCGCGGCCCTGGTGAGTCGGCCGGCAGCTTCGTGGTCGGCGCGTTGCTGCTAGCGCGCCACCGTGAGCAAGCCCTGCTCGACGAGATCGGCGATCAACGGCGCGGCCTCGTCGGGCTCGGCACCCCAGCGGACGGCCTCGGCCTCGAGATCCACCTGCGAGCGGGGCGTGTGCGCGAACGCGAGCAGGCGCACCAACGGCTCAGAGCCCGTACCGACATCGATCGAACCGTCATCGCGACGCTCGACCAGCAGATACTCGGCGCCGCGCTGTGGCGGCCGCTCGGAGGTTCGTACGTCGCGGCGCGCGAGCACAACCGCGGGCTCGGGGCCCAGCCGCTGTCGGGCACGCTGGTGATACGCGAGCGTTCCCGCCGGCACCACCAGTGCGCGAAGCCGCCCAGGACTCGCCACGGCCGCGCCGGAACTTCCTGATTCACGTGGAGCCCAGTGGCGCCGGACGTGCGCGATGGCGGTCTCGAGTCGGCCCACGCCGTGCGCCCGTGCACCGATCCAGGCGCCGCATGCGAGCGCCATCGAACCCCGCGCCCACACCGACGCCCGGAAGGCTTCGGTCGCGAAGAATCGATCCACCGCCGGGACCCCGAGCACCGTGGCGGTCACCGGGAATTCGTCGAGCAGCACACTCACGGCGCGGGCGCGACGATAGCGATCGGTCCCCAGGGCACGCGGATCGACGCCCCGCAGCAACAACCGCTCGCGCGAGGACAACTCGGGCAACGGTGCGTCACCCAGGACGCGCGCGGCGTAGTCGGGATCGAACATCATGCCGACCAGCACGCACTGAACGCGGCGGGGATCGAGTCGCTCGTCGTTCACGTCGTAGGACCCCATTGCTCGGCTGCTCGCGCGAAGATCGGCAACACCTGCGCGATCGAATTGCGCTCGCACTCCACCACCACCGCTCGCAGGTTCGACGCCCGGGAGATCACGGCTTCGAACAGCAGCCAGGTGTCGGCAAGCACCACAGGCCCGTGGTCGTCCTCGACAAACGCGTACCCCTGGGCATCATGCTCGGTGCCACCTGCAACGTGCAGTTCCACCACCCGATCCCAATCGAAGCCATCGAAGCCGTCGAGCAATCCGTGACCGCGCGCGCGCTGGAACATCGCAAGGTGGGCGCAGTCGACCAGCACGCCGGTGTCCGCAGCCTCGGCGACGTGGGCAAAGAACTCCAGCATGTGCAGACGGCCGACAAAGACGCTGCCGGGCGGATTCTCGGGCAGCACTTCGTGCCCGGTTGACTCCCGCAATCGCACGATGCCCTGCGCCATCGGTGCAACGGCCTCGGGCTCGAGCACGGGCGGCAGCAGCAACATCTGCCCGCGATCGCGGGCACCGAAGTGCCAGAGCCCAGCATCCCCGCACAGCCACGCGGGCCCGAGGGTCGCGATGTTCTGGCGAACCGCGTCCAACCACGGCGCGTCGAAGTCCTCGCGCTCGTCGAGATTGACGTCGAGGAAGTGATAGGTCGTCGGCGCGCCGGCGCTGGCCCACGCGCGCGCCTCGGCATCGAGCCCTTTTTCGATCTCGACCCCGACCTCGAGGAATCCCCCGTAGTGGGGATGATCCCGGCGCAACACCGCGGGGTCCAGAGCACCGCTCAAACGTCGGGCGCCGTACTCGGTGCTGACCCCGAGCCCAAGGCGTGGCAGCGCGACGAGACGATCGGCGAACGAAGACACGAGGGCTACGTTGTACCGCGCGTGCAATCCGTTGAGCGCGCGCATGGTACGCAGCCCCACCGCATCTCCCCAGCCGGCGGGCCGATGGGGTGGGCGACTTGCCCGGCCGGCACGAACTGGCGCGGTCTATCGCACCTTGCCGCCACAACCGACGACAAGTGTCTGGGCGAGCCGCACAGTGCCCAAGGCGCGTTGCACAATTTGCATCCACCGACCTGACGCCACCTCCACCGGTGCTACCTCCCTGGAGATGCTGGATGCTCTCGATCGGGAATCACCACGACCGTTTGAGCCCACGACCGAGCAGTGGAGCGACGGGCAAACCACGCGGCCAACGCCGGTGGTCGCGCCGCCGCGGCCCGCGGACTGGCCGGCGCCGGGTCCCATCGATCTCGGACTCCACGATCGGCCTCATGCGTCGTCGACCACCGAGTGGTGGTACCTCAAGGCCCACGTCGAGACCGTCGACGGTCGAGCCTTTTCGTTGTTCGCTGCGTTCTTCCGGGTGCTGACGGGGCGCAACCCACAAAGCGGCGAGCTCGAGTACGCGCACTCGCTGACGTGGGCGCTGTCGGATCCGACCCGGCGCCGGTACGTGACGCAATCGCGAGTCGACCGCCGGGCACCCCAGCTCGGCATCGAGCGGATCGATCGCGGCGAGGGCACCAGCGACCCCCGCATCCGCCGAGCGATGCGTGAGGTCTGTGCCCGCGGCAAGGTGCCCTATCCCGATCGCCTGTTCGAGCGTGAGCCTCACGTGGCGCTGGGCCGACTCGAGCTGGAGTTCGACCGCGCGCGTCTGCACAAGTCCGACGATGGCCGCTACCACCTCGAGCTGCACGACGAGCAGCACGGCATCGGGTGCAAGCTCGCCTTCACGCCGAGCAAGGCCCCCGTGCGCCATGGCGACGATGGCGTCGTCAAAGGCTCCGCGGGCGAAGACATGTTCTACTACTTCATCCCGCGCTGTGCGGTCGAGGGCGAGCTCCTCGAAAATGGCGTCAAGGTGCCTCTACGCAGCGGGAGTGGCTGGTACGACCATGAGTTCGGCCGTCATCCCGCGGGCGAAGCGAGCGTCGAGGTGGGCAAGCGCGACGACATCGCGTGGAACTGGTGCGGCCTTCAACTCGACGACGGCACCGAGGTGTCCGCCTATCGCATCGTGAATCTCGCCACCGAAGAGATCCTCGGCGAACGGGTGCTGCTGGTCGATCCCGATGGGACGCGACGCGATTTTCCCGCAGGTTCGTTCCAGGGCTGCAACGTCTGGCGCAGCACCCGATCGTTCCACGAGTATCCGACCCGATGGACGTTGCGGGTGCCCGCGGCTGGACTCGAGCTCGCACTCGACGCCAGCTTCGATGACCAGGAGTTTGTCACGGTGGTCTCGAAGCCGGCATTCTGGGAGGGTCGCGTCGAGGTCCGCGGCGTGCGGCACGGGCGACCGCTGGCCGGCGTCGGCTACGTCGAACGCAGCGGGTTCTCGAGCATCGATGATCTCGAGGGGTTCTTCGGCGCGGTCGGCAAGGAGGTCCGACGTTCGGTCGCCGAGCTCTACCCACGACGCCCGACCGTCGAGCAGGCCCGCGACCTGATTGCCAGCGACCGGCGCCCCGGGTGGATGGACGGCGTCGATGTCGACAGATTTGCGCGGACGATGATCCATCCGGTCCGCGACATCACCGACCGCGGCGGCAAGTCGTGGCGTTCGTACGCCGCGTTGGCCTGCTGCGACATCGTCGGGGGCGACTCGCGCAAGTTCGTGAAGTGGCTGGCGATGCCCGAGTTCATGCATGTCGGCTCGCTGATCGTCGACGACGTACAAGACCGTTCGTCGGTGCGGCGCGGCGGACCCACCGCGCACCTGGTGTACGGTGACGGCCATGCGATCAACGCCGGCACCGCGGCCTACTTCATGGGCCAGAAGCTGCTTGCGTCCGAGGAGCTGTCGCATGCCGATCGGCTGCGACTGTACGATCTGTACTTCGAGGCGTTGCGCGCCGGCCATGCCGGCCAGGCGCTCGACATCGAGGGTTTCGACGACGTGGTCGACGACGCGATCGCAAATGATCAGGGTCAGGCCCTCGAACACCGCATCCTGGCGATCCATCGGCTCAAGACCGCGGCGCCTGCGGCCGCGCTGGCGCGCATGGGTGCGGTCGCAGGCGGCGGGTCCGACGCCCAGATCGACGCGGTCGGCGACTTCTTCGAGGGCCTCGGGCTGGCGTTTCAGATCATCGACGACGTGTTGAACCTGCGCGGGTTCGGCCGGGCCCTCAAGTCGACGGGCGAGGACATCATGGCCGGCAAGGTCACGCTGCCGGTGGCCAAGGCCTTCGGTGCGTTGCCGCCCGATGGCCGGCGGTGGTTGTGGCACACGCTGCGCGGCAAACCCCAAGACCCCGAGACCGTGGCGCGGTGCATCGCGGAGATCGAGGCCTGCGGCGCACTCGAGGCCTGCGTGACCCAGGCCCACGACCTGGTCGAATCGGCATGGGCGCGCTTTGATCCGCTGGTCGAGGACTCTTTTCCCAAGCTCGTGCTGCGCGCCTTTGGTTGGTATGTACTCGAGCGTCACTATTGATTCGGGCGGTTTCGCCCTCGCCGTGGGCAGCGGCGACGAATTCGCGTGCAGCGAGCCGCGTGAGCACGGGCTCGCCGACGTGATCAGCCGACCTCGATGGTCGCACGCGCGGACGTTGGCGTTGCCCGGTCGCTGCCGCGGCTCCGTGATCGCGCGCTGGGCCGAGAACACGCGACGTCACTTCGGCGACGCCGCGGTCGAGCGTCTGCGCGCCGGCCTGCCTGCCTGGGCCCGCGATCTGCCGGACGAGCCACCCGAGGACGCGTGGTTTCCGGTCGGCATCCAGCTCCGACTCACAGAGCTAGTGATCGATGAACTGCTCGGCGGCGAGGCTTCGCGCCTGGAGCCGTTGCTGTGCGAGGATGTGGCGCGCGGCGTATCGCGGGCCACGGGCTTGTTCCTGCGCACGGTTGGACCCGCGCCGGTGCTCGGGCGAGCCAAACAGATCCACCCTAGTCTCTACGATGTAGGCACGGTCCACGCCCAGCTAACCCCCGGGCGCGCGAGCCTGCACTGCGCAGACGCTGCGCTGTTTGGTCACCCTACGTGGTCGTTGCTGCAGCTCTTTGCGCACCGCGGGTTCGTCGAGCTGACGGGCAGGCGGGTGGCACACCTGGGCCTCACGACGCTGGGGCACGACGCCGCAAGAATCGACGTGGCCTGGTCTTGAGCCTGGCCGGGTCCACGACAGGTCGAGAACCGCGCTACAGTTCCAAAGATGGCACCGCGCGCGCGACCGATCGGCCATTGGGCCGCGTGTGGCGCCGCGCTCGCGGCGTCGGCTTGCCTGGGGCCCGCCGACTATCCCGGCGTGAACTCCTCGCAACCGCTCGGAGACCTCGGCGGCGCATCGAGTCGCGCTGACGATGGCACCGCGCAGGACGAAGCCTCGACCACCGCGAGCAGCGGCAGCTCCACCACAGAGAATCCGATCCCCTCGCGCAAAGATACCGCCGCGGACTCCGGAGGCGACACGTCGGGAGGGGAAACCCCGCTGTTGCTGGCGGTCGTGGGCGACTACGGCACCGACACCGACAAATCCGCCGAGGTCGGCGCACTGGTCGCGAGCTTGAACCCCGACCACGTGTTCACGCTGGGCGACAACAACTACCCCATCGGCGCCGCCGCGACGATCGACGATCACATCGGGCAGTACTACTCGGCGTTCATCGCCAACTATCAGGGGAGCTACGGCAACGGCGCCGCGCAGAATCGTTTCTGGCCAGCACCCGGCAACCACGACTGGGGCACGCCCAACCTCACGCCCTATGTCGAGTACTTCACACTGCCGGGCAACGAACGCTACTACGAGATCGATCTCGGGCTCGTGCATCTGTTCGCGGTCGACAGCGACATCCACGAGCCCGACGGCTACACCGCCGGCAGTCTCCAGGCCGCGTGGCTCAAACACGCCCTGTTGCAGTCGACCGCCTGCTGGAAGCTGGTCTATTTCCATCACCCCGCGTATTCGTCGGCACAACATGGATCCGACGAGGACCTGCAGTGGCCGTTCGAGGCCTGGGGCGCCGACGCCGTGCTCGCCGGCCACGACCACACCTACGAACGCCTCGCGGTCGGCGGGATCCCGTACTTCGTCAACGGCCTCGGGGGCGCCTCCACGTATTCCTTCCACACGCCCTTGCCCGAATCGGTGGTGCGCTACAACGCAGAGTATGGTGCGATGACGATCGCGGCGACCTCGACCGAGCTCGCCTTCGAGTTCATCAATGTCGACGGCGAGCGGATCGATTTCCACACTGTCGACAAAGACTGCGCCCGGTAGCGTCTGTTGGTTTCGCGGGGCGGCGAGCGAGGACGAGCCTGGACACCTGTGTAGGTCCGCAAAAAGCCGTTGCCACAGCGAACTTCGACGGCGCCGCGAAATCCGAGTACCGTGTAGGGATGGGCCTTCGCGCGATGTCGGGTTTGTTCGTGCTCGGCGGGCTCGCCGCCTGCGCGAAGGGTGGTCTGGCGGACCCCAGCGCGACCTCGTTTGCAACGGGTGCAGCGTCGACCCAGGCCATGACCGCGAGCAGTGCCGCGGACTCCGAAACCACCGCGCAGGGCTCCGACGGCGAAGACGGTAGTGCGAGTGGTACGGATTCGGCGTCCGCCACCACGTCCCAGGACGCCGAGACCTCGGCATCCGAGGTCGGTGGGGACGCCTGCGGCAACGGGCTCGTCGACGACCCTGAGCAATGTGATGGGGATGATCTCGACGGCAATGACTGTCTGGGCGCCGGCTTCGTCAGCGGGGCGCTCGCATGCACGCCGCAGTGCACGCTGGACACCAGCGACTGCGTGAGCGCGGCGTGTGGTGACGGCACGCTGCAAGCCCCCGAGACCTGCGACTGCGGGGTCGCTGGGGCGGCCTGTACCGCGGCACAGCTGGGCAACCAGGCTTGCACCGGCTTGGCCGCGCCCACTGGCGGCAACTACTCGGGCGGCACGTTGCTGTGCACGGCGAATTGCGGCTTCGACGACGCCGGCTGTACTGCCTGCGGGGACGGCGTCCTCGATGCAGGCGAGGCCTGCGATGGGGGCAGCTTGGCTGGCCAGAGCTGCGTCTCGCAGGGTTTCGACGCCGGTTCGTTGTCGTGCTCGGCCGCCTGCAGTTTCAACACCGGCGCGTGTGTCAACTACGTTTGCGGCAATGGAGCCTGCGACCCCGGCGAAGACTCGTGCTCGTGCGCGTCGGACTGTCCCGACGACCCCAACAGCTGCGGCGATCCGTGCGAGTGCGGTTTCTCGGGAGGCAACTGTTTCTGCGATGACGCCTGCATCGCCTTCGGCGATTGTTGTGCCAACGGGCCGTGCTGACCCGAGAGCGCGACCCACCGCTACGGATCGGCTCCGAGGGCAACGGCGGCCGCATGGGCGAGATCGAATCCCGCGAGCTCGATCGTCTCGCCCATTGCCGGTGGCGTCCATTCGGCAAATCCTGACTGCTGCCAGGCGCGCCAGACGTAGCGCGGACTCTCGAGCGTTTCGGGAAAGACGAAGAGCACCTGGGCAGGTCGACCGTCGGTGGTGATGGCCTCGATTCGCGCGTGCGCGCCGCTGTGCGTGCCGCCCAGAGGCACCTGCTCGCCCACGCGAAATCGCAGCTCCGACGCGCGCAGCATCCGCTCCAGTGGCGTCGTCAGCAACCCATCGACCGCCGTGACGCGCAGGGTCGTCGCCGCGGGCCGCGTGAACGCGACCGCACCGGTGGACGTCGCGAGCACCCGTGCCGCGCGTGGTGAAGGCACGCCGTCGGCCACCCGCGTCACCGTCAGGTACGACGACGGCCCGTCGTTGGGTGCGAACGCAACGATCACCTCTCGATCGGTGATCGATGCATCGCGGGGAACCACGCGATCGAGGGTGGCGAGCGCCTCACGAACCGTGACCATCGACCGCACGCGCACCGGGAGCAGCAACGGACCCACGACCGCGTGGACCAGCACCAGTGTCCAGACCGCAAGACGAGTTGAACCCGACCAACAGCGCCCGGCGCGACGGTCCTCGCACCACCGATTCACCACGAGACCCAGGACTGCGGCGCTGCCCAGGCCGACGAAACCCAGCAGGCGATCTGCCGGAAACGTGCTGGCCAAGGGCACGCAGGCCAGCGCTGCCCCAAGCAACAGCACCCCGGCCTCGGGCCGATCGCGCAGCGTCCGGCGCACCAACCACAGCACACCGATCACCGTGACCGCGTAGATCGCTCCGACCACGAAGGCGATGCCCGTGGGATAGACCAGCCAGAAGTCCGACCATGGCCCGAACCACTGCGCACCGAACAACGCGAGGATGCGCCCGGGGGCGACCCTCAGGAACTCCCAGGTTTGGGCCCCGGGATCGGTGTAGATCCCCGAGCCCCAGCTGCCATAGCCGAGACCGCGGTAGGCGATCGCCCACAGGATCGTGAGCGCGAAAAATGGTGCGAGTGCGCGGACCCGAGTCGACCACGTGGTGCGCTCGAGCAGCAGCCCGTGCGCGCACAGATAGCCGAGCATCGCCACTGTCCCCTCGCCGGCGAGCAGACCGCAGGCATAGGCCGTGGGCGCCGCCCAGGCCCCGTGCCGCCAGCCATCGCGTCGCCAGCGATCATACAGCGCGAACGTGGCGAAGCCGAACGTCGCCATGACCAGCGCGTTGCGGTTGGAGATGTAGCCGACGACCGGACCGCGAGCATCATCGAGGGCGTAGAACACCAGCGCGGCGATGGCCGCCGGTCCTGGCAACAGCCGACGAAAGACCGCATGGGCGGCGACCAGCATGGCGACGAACCACGCGATCGAGTGCAGGTACATCGGCAGTGGGCGCGTGGGCCACAACGCGAAGTCGAGCGCGTGCGTGATCGAACTCAGCGGACGCATGAACCCGAGCCGGTAGCCCTGGGCGGTCCACCACGAAAGATATCCTCGCTCCATCAGCGCCTCGCGCTGCGCAGGATCGTCACGAACGAACACGAACAGGTCCCAGCGGGTCGGCTCGAACCCGGCAAAGCCACCATCCGCGCCAGCACGCACACGCAGCATGGCATCGTCCGCCGCGAAACCGATCGCAATGCACGGCAGGACCAGCAGGACCGCGACCGCGAGGACCCAGTGATGGCTGCCCGGGCGCCCCGCGAAGTCAAGCCATCGCTCGCTGTAGCGCTGCGCTTTCGACGACAAGACGGGTAACGATACCCGAGCCTCGGCGAGTCCGATCGCGGTACCCGCCCCAGCGCCGACAGCGGCCACTGCGACCTGCTGCCGGTGGCAGCAGACGAACTCCTGCGCACGAATTGCCAACACCGCCGCAGCCCGAAAGCCGCGACGGTGTGTCGCTGATCACCAGGCGCGAGGCTCAGCCGCCGTCGGGCTCGTCGCCGTCGTCGGGCTCGTCGGCATCATCGTCGTCGGCGTCGGGCGTGCCGTCGCTATCGTCGTCCTCGTCCGCGTCGTCGTCGACACCATCGTCGTCCTCGTCGTCCGCGTCGCCCTCGTCCTCGGCATCCGGGACGCCGTCGTCATCGTCGTCGTCGTCCGCGTCGTCGTTCTCGCCGTCGTTGTCGTCGTCGTCGTCCTCGTCGTCGTCCACACCATCATCATCGACATCGTCGGCATCTTCTTCGTCTTCGGAGTCGTCGACGCCGTCGTCATCGTCGTCGCTGTCCTGGTCGTCGTCGACACCATCGTTGTCATCGTCGGCGTCCTCGGAGTCCTCGATGCCGTCCGCATCGCGGTCGGAGACAACCGGGCCGTCCTTCGACTGCTCACAGCCGAACGTGACGAGGCCAAGGGCGGCGAACAGGGAAAGGGTCAGGGAAGGCTTGAACATCGGTGGGTGGCTCCTGCCACCTCGATGCGCGGCGGCGCTGGGGATTACAGGTTCGGAGGGCTTTACTGTCCGCCCCACGTACCGGGAGGCGCGGGGCACGCTCCTGGCTAGCCCGTGGGGTCGGTCACCGGTGGCGGCGTGATCGCCCGCTCGTAGAGCGGACACCTGGCCATGGTCACCGCGACCACGGCGATCCCGATCGCGCCCAGAAGCATCACGCGGCCCCAGGTGCGAACCATCGGCGCGAACTCCGGGGCGCTCCGCCATCCCCCCCGCTGCTCGTCGAGCTCGAGCCGAGCGGCGAACCGACGCGCCGCGTCGTCGACATCGGCCGCGCTCATCCCCAGCGCACCACGGGCTTGCGCGATCAACTGCTGACGATCGTCTTCGAGCCTCACCGGACCCCCACTCCCTCGCGCGCGCGAACCTTCGCGAGCGCAGCGTCGAAGCGCTCGCGGCCGAGCCGCATGCGCGAATAAACCGTGTTGACCGGCAGATCGAGCACGATCGCCGCTTCTGGCGCAGTCAGGCCCTCGAACTCGGTCAACACGAACACCTCACGCAGCTTGGCCGACAACGCGTCGAGGCAGCGCAGCGCCAGCGACAGCGCCTGTCCCTGGGCGGCGGCACTCTCGGGATCGATCCCTGGTGCGACCGGCAACACGTCGAGCGATTCATCCTTGCGCATCCGCCGACGATTCCGCGCCAGGCCACGAGCAATCCCGTACAACCACGCACGCGCGGGTCGCGAGGGATCGAACTGTGTGCGCCGGCGGTGGGCCACCACGAACACCTCTTGCGCGACATCGTCGGCATCGATCGGCGTCACGCCCAACCCCACGAGCGCCCGCAATACGAAGGGGTAGTGCTCGCGAAACGCCAAGGCAACGTCCAGCGCGACCGGCGGCGCGATCATCAACACCTTCAGTGCCGGCGGGTCCAGAACGCTCACCTGGCACGATTCTGCCACGACTTGGGTTGTCGGCGAGCGGACAAGTCCGTCACTTCGACTTCGTGCGGCCTTGACCGGCGTCGGGGCTTGGCCAAAGCTCGAGATGCCGTGGCCAAGTCCATCGTCGTGAGCTTCGCGGGCGTCGAATCGACTTTCGGGCTCGACAAGCTCGATCGGAGCAAGCTGTATGGTCGCCGCGAGCGGCAGTCCCTCGATCCTCAGGGTCGGCGATGCGAGCGGGCCGAGCTGACCCGCGACGGCGCGCTGTTGGTGCGCTCGGGCATGACCGCGCAGGGGTACTTCGATGAGGTCGGCACTTGGATCCCCAACAAGGATCTGGTTGGCCTCGATCGTGACGGCCAACCCCTGCCCCAGGCCCCGTCGACGCTCGGCGTTGCGCAGCCGCTGATGGGACCGCTGGCACCGGAGACGGTGCTCGATCTCGCCGTGCGGACGGTCTACGTGCTCGACCCCGAAACCCTCGACAGTGCCCTCGCACAGCAGCTCCAGGCCGGCGCGGCGTTCGGTTTCGCCTTCAACTACCGCGCCGACTACCAGGCCGAGACTGCGGTGCTGATCGCCAACGACACCGGCTACTACGCGCTGGTCGGGCGAGTCGCCGAGCCGACCTGGTCGGCGCTCGAGACCGTCGCGGGCGAGTCGTTCGCAGAGGACGACCATCACGACGACGAGCTCGACTTCGAGATGTTCTGATCCCAAAAAGCGTCGGCCATGCGCAAGTTCCATCTGATGAACGAAGCCACCCGCGACGCCACGATCGCGATCGAATCCGTGGCCGAGCTCGCCGCTCCCAAGCTGGGCGTGCCGGGTCGGGTGATCAGTTTCCGCCGCTACCTCGCGGCCACGCCCGACGGACTGCATGAAGCCCTGCTCGCCACCCACGGCGCCGGCTTGGCCCAGGCGTTGATCGACGGCGATCCGGAGATCGATCTCGAGCGCGTCGGACGCTCGATCGGTGACACCACGCCGGTCTACCTGTCGGCGGACGGCGAGGTGCTGCACGTGTCTCCGCAGCTGGTCGACGTGCTCGTGGGGCCCGACGGCTCCGAACGCGGTCGCAAGCCCGCCGTGGACACGCCGGGCAACGTCAACGAACCCGATCCCGTGCGCTTCGCAGGACGCAAGATCGCCAAGGCTGAGGCGATCGTACGATTTGCATTTCGTAGGAGCGTCGCCATCCGCCACGTCGACGGGCTCACCTACGATTTCCTCTACGCCATCGCCAAGCAGCTCGCCGACGAGAACGTGCTGGCGATGCTTGGGGCTGGTCCGAAAGGTCGTGACGCACTGGTGTTCCAGGACAACGGCTCGCCGTATCGCGGATTCCTCGAGGGTCGGATCGACGGGCCCCGCTATCAACTCCTGCTCCACCTGTCCAACCTCGAGCTGAAGGCGGTGCCGACATGAGCCTGTTCAGCACCGACGCGGCCCGACCGCTGGGCCGTGGGCAGCAATCGCCCGCAGGTAGCCTGCTCGATGGCGAGCTGGTCGCGATGCTGCGCGGCTACAAGCGTGGCGTCGCCGGGCGCTATCGGGCGCTGGTCAAGGACGAGCTACTCACCTCGTTGCCGCCAGGACCGCTGCACGTCTCGCCCAAGGTCGATGGCGAGCTGTGGTTTCTGGTCTACGACGGTGGGGCCGCATTCCTGGCGTCGCCCACCGGACGGGTGGTGTCCGGGGATCTTCCGGTGCTCGACGAGGCCCGCGCCGCAGCCTCACGGGCCCACAGCCGGACGGTCGTCGCTGGCGAGCTGTTCGCGGCGCGCACCAGTGGCCGTCCGCGGGTCGGCGACCTCGCCAACGCGATGGGCGGCGAGGCCCAAGCCGCCGTCGAGCGCATGGCGTTTGTTGCGTTCGACTCGCTGCACGGAGGCGCGGCCGACGGGCCCGAGCGTACGCCCGTGTATGCCGATCGCCATGCGTCGTTGTCCCGCTTGTTTGACGGTGGCAAGCGCCTGCGTGCAGTGAAGACCGAGGTCGTCCGTGGCGGCGAGGCGGTCGCCGGGTTGTTCGACGCCTGGGTCGAAGGCGGCAAGGGCGAGGGCCTGGTCATCCGCGGCAGCGACGAGCTGGTCTACAAGGCCAAGCCGACCATTTCGATCGATGCCGCGATCGTCGGCTACACCGAGTCGTCCGACGGCCCCGATCGCGTCGGATCGTTGCTTCTCGGCCTGGTACGTGATGAGGGCCAACCCGGTGATGCCCGGCAGATCCAGCTGATCGGCTCATGCGGCAACATGCCGACCGAGCAGCGCCTGGCCTTCATGCCGGTGCTCGAAGCGATGCATGCCGACGCGAACTACCGCCACGCCAACAACCGTGGGGCGCTGTACCGCTTCGTGCGGCCCGAGATCGTCGTCGAGATCAAAGTCACCGACATCCAGAGCGAGGATTCGTCGGGCGATCCGATCGAGCGGATGATTCTCGAGTTCACCGACGGCGCGTGGCGCTCGGTTCGCGAGTTTCCCGGCGCGAGCATCTTGCATCCGGTGTTCGTCCGGGTGCGCGACGACAAGCAGGTCAACGCGGTCGACGTTCGCGTCAGTCAGGTGCAAGAGCGCTGCTTGGTGGTGGGCATCGACCGTCACGCCGATCCCATCGTACTTGCGGCCAGCGAAGTGATTCGCCGCGAGGTGTACACCAAGCTGACCAAGGGCGAGCTTGCGGTGCGCAAGCTCGTCGTCTGGCGCACGCACAAGGACGAGGTCGTGCCTGGGTTGGGCTATCCCGCGTTCGTCGTGCAGTTCACGGATTTCAGCGCCGGCCGCAAGGATCCGCTGCAACGCGACGTGAAGCTCGCCGCAAGCGTGGGTGAGGCCACGCGGATCGCCGATGAGATGATCGCCGATGGGGTCAAAAAGGGCTGGGATCGGCGCGGCCCGTGAAACCGGACGACAAGCTCGGCCCCCGCCGCGACCTCGCCGACGCGATGATCGACCGTGAGCGCGTCAGTGCCTCGCGGTGGTTCGGGGTCTCGATCGCCGCAGCCCCGATCGCCAACGTTCTCGACGACACCGGGTGGTTCACGCTGCTCGCCGAGCTACGACATGGTGTCGAGCTCCCCCCGGCCTGGCGGCTCACGCTGGGATGGACCGCGCTGTTCGTGGTGCTGGCCGTTGCCGGCAGCATGCTGTTGCGGTTGATGTCCCGGCGCGATCGCTGGTGGCTGTTCACCGGCGCCGCGGTGCCGACGGTGCTCTACGTTCTCGGGCAGGGGGTTCGGCCGGGAGCCGTCATCGCACTGGCCGCGCTCGTTGCGTCGGCGACGCGCCTGCGCGCGATCAACGTTGCGGGGTGACGGACACGCCGCGCGACGGTTGCACCTCCAACCGCATTTTTCATTGCTCGCACCGACTGACCGCAGGCTGATCTCGAAATTTTGTAGCCGAACACACCGGCGCGGCTGCGCGGTGCCCCCTCACGCGGCGCGCCGTGCGGCTCATCGCGATTTTCTCCGCACAATCGGAGATTTTCTAAGCAGTGGCGCCGGCCCGAGCGCGCGGCTTCGGGCATAGTTCGACTCCCCCCCCGGCTTCGTGAAGTGCGCAAAACGGTGATCGTCTCGAACCTCGAACTTCCCCGACGCGTCAGCCTGTGGCTCGCGAGTCTTGTCGTATGCGGTGGCTGCTACCTGGGGCTCGACCCCAGCGCCGGTGGCCCAGGCGACGGCGACGGCGACGGCGACGGCGGCAGCGTGGTCGTCAGTTGTGATCCCGACGCCCCCGATGCCGGATTCCGCGAGGGTCGGCGCATGAGCCGAGAGGAGTACGTCTACGTCATCGCGGACCTCTTCGACCTCGCGGGCAGCAAGCAGTACCCCGGCGGCTTCGGCAAGTCTGCGACCGGCTACTCCACCGAGGCTGCGGTCAACGTCGTCGGCGAGGTCGGTGTCGAGGATCTCATGCTCGCCGCAGAGGATGTCGCCGAAGCACTCGTGCCCAAGCTCCCCGAGCTGCTGCCGTGCAGCACCACGGCGGCCGACATCGCTTGCGTCGACGAGTACCTGCAGACGTTTGGGCGCCGCGGGTTTCGTCGCACGCTCACCGCGGGCGAGCGCGACCTGCTGGTCGCGACGTATCAGGCCGAACGCGAGGACGAAGCCACGTTCGCCGAGGCCGTCGCGGTGATGACTGCGCAGCTGCTGCAGATGCCTGCGTTCGTCTACATCATGGAAGCGCCGGCCGACGACGGTGAGGCGCGCCAGCTGTCAGGCCTCGAACTCGCGAGCCGGCTGTCGTTCTACCTGTGGAACTCGATCCCCGACGAGGCGCTGCTCGCTCGGGCCGAATCGGGCGACCTCAAGAACGCCGAGGCGGTCTACGAAGAGACCGAGCGGATGTTCGATGACCCCAAAGCCCGCCGCGGGTTCTCGCGGTTTTTCCGCGAGTGGATCCAAGTCAACGAGATCCAGGTCAGCAGCAAAGAGCCGACGCTGTTTCCCTACCTCGACCAAACCCTGGCCGACTCGATCAACGACTCGTTCGAGCGCTACGTGACCGGCGCGGTGCGCTCGGGCGCCAGCTTGTCGGATCTGTTGACGGAGCCCACGACCGTGGTCAACGCCGATCTCGCCGAGTTCTACGGCGTCGCGACCGTCGACGATTGGACCTCGATCGACCTGCCCGCGGATCGATATGTCGGGCTGATCACCCACCCGGCTGTGATGGCGGGTTTGGCTCACGCGACCGAAACATCGTATGTGCTGCGCGGTCGCTTCATCCGCCATCGACTGCTGTGCGAGCCTCCCCTCCCGCCTCCGGGCAATGCCATGACGGCGTTCAACGATCTCGACAAGCCCGAAGACCCCACCGCTCGCGAACTGTCACTGCTCGTTCGTGAGCGTGGTGATTGCGTGGCGTGCCACGTGCTGCTCGACCCCGCCGGTCTCGCACTCGAGCACTTCGACGCGATGGGCCAGTATCGCGACGCCTACGCCACCGGCAAGCCAATCGATACCTCGGACCTGCTCACGCTCGAAGAGGAGGAGATCGAGTTCTCGGGCCCGATCGACCTCATGGAAAAAATAGCCGCGCTGCCCCAGACCCAGAGCTGCTTTGCCCGCCAGGTATTCCGCTACGAAGCTGCACGCATGGAGACCGAAGACGACGACTGCGCGATCGCCCAGCTATCGGAGGCCCTCGAGGAATCCGAGGGTCGGCTCGATGAGGCCTTCCTTGCCGTGACCCGCACCGACGCCTTCATGTTCCGGAGGGGCAACTGATGACACGGCGCGTGCAGAACCCAGGCGGTCGCCTCGACCGCAGACACTTCTTGCTGGGAGCGGGAGGCGCTGCCTTGGCGCTACCGATGCTTCGCGAGTTCGCGCCCAAGACCGCCCGTGGCGGCGGCGAAGTGACCGCGCCCAAACGGATCGTCATCGTGCACCACTTTCACGGGCGCATGACCGGCGGCAGTCCAGCCGGCAACGTCGTCACCGACAACTGGTCGCCGAGTCAGTCGACCGGGCCGCTGCCGGCCACGGGCGACATCTCGCCGCTGCTGGCCTCGCTCGGATCCGTTCGTGATCGCATCGTCACGCTCGATGGCATCGACGACCTCGTCCGCCACATGACCGGAGACGCTGACGGCCACCGTCCGGCCAATCTCACCGCGCTGACGTGCGTTCCGCCCTCATCGCAGTACACCGCCGGCGGTCCTTCGTTCGACTATGCGGCGGGCGTCTTGCTGCGCGCGTCCGAGTCGCAGCGGGCCTCGATCGTGTTTCCGGCCTCGGCTTCAGATCCGTCGCGCTACACGACGTACCCCTTCTACGGCACCAACGGCACGCCAGCCTACGCGGTGTCGCCCAGTCCGCTCGAAGCGTTGGTCGAGGTGTTCGGGCCACCCATGCCGGCCGAACCGCCGCCGACCAAGACCCTGCGCGATCGACTCGTCGGCCGGCGCAAGAGCATCCTGGATGGGGTCGCCACCGAGTACACGGCGCTGTCCAAGAGCGTGAGTCCGGCCGACCGTTTGCAGCTCGAGCGTCACGCGGACTACATCCGCATGCTCGAGACCCACCTCGGCGGCACACTGGCCGCCGACTGCATGCGCCCGAGCGAAGCCAGCATGCCTGGCTACAACCTCGCGGACAACCCCAACGGTGCACTCGATGCCCAGATCACACCTTGGCAGATCGAGAACTTGGTGATGAGCCTGGCCTGCGACGTCACGCGCGTCGCAGCCCTTCACTTTTTCCAGACCGACAACCACTCGACCTTCCCCAGCGCGTTCGACGGTAACTCGCCGATTGCGCCCGAGCAGTTACACACGATGATCCACGAGTCGGCAAACCCCGACTCCTCGTCTGCGCAGATCATTCGCCAGGGGTTCGGCGAGATCGGCATGCTCTACACCCGGCTCATCGAGCGCCTCGCGGAGGTCATCGACCTCGACGGCAATCCGCTGCTCGACAACACGTTGGTCATCTGGCTGAGCGAGCTCGGCTATGGCGGCCACCAGAACTTCAACATTCCGGTCGTGCTCGCAGGCCTGCCTGCTGCGTTCTCAGAGGCTCAGGGTCGTCACGTCGTGCTGCCCCAGCGCCACTCGATGGGTGACCTGTTCACCAAGGCCCTCGACATGGTCGGAGTCCCAAACACCACGTTCGGGTTCCAGGGCAGGATCGGCGACACCGGGGTCTCTCAGGGCGACCTCGCGGCCTGGGCGGGCTTTGGCGGCTCCACGGGTGAGGCGTACGTGACGCTCGATCGCTCGCTGCATAACGGCCCGTTCGAGATTTGACGACGCCATCGCGCGGCGGCGGCCGAAGTGCGCCGCCGATCCGTGCGACACTGGCCACGATGCGTTTCGCGGCGGTCGGCTTGGTCACCGCACTGGCCCTGCAGGCGGGCTGCGGACCCGCAGGGGCCTTCGCGTGCCGCAGCGACGACCAGTGCACCGACGCTGGCGCAAGCGGCAGGTGCGAAGCCTCGGGCTTCTGCAGCTTCCCGGATCCCCAGTGCGACTCGGGTCAGCGTTTCGGCGAGCACTCAGGAGACCGGCTCGGCGGCACGTGCGTCCCCGTAGCTGCCACCAGCAGCGGCACACCTGGCACGGCCACGAGCACCACCGGCGTGGTCACGACCACGGACTCGGGCGGATCCAGTGCA
>CANLQR010000099.1 GCA_947492135.1 Deltaproteobacteria bacterium
CGAAACTGCTTCCACTCGATGCCGAGTCGCCGCATCCGCGAGCGCAGCGTCGCGGGATGGAGCCCGAGCAGGAGCGCGGCACCGTCCTCGCCTTCGATGCGGCCGCGAGTCTGCGTCAGCGCGTCCTCGATCGCGCGTCGCGTCGTGGACTCGAGCGAGGGACCGGGGGCCAGACTCGCGACGCGCGGCGAGGGTTTGGTGCTCGCAGGAGTGCGTGCAGTCGCGCCACTGCTGCCCAGCGCCCGCGCGACATCGAGCCGCAGGCCACCGCCCAAGATGGTCGCACGCTCGACCACAGCCGCAAGCTCGCGCACGTTACCGGGCCAGTCGTACGCGGTGAGCAGCTCGAGCTCTTGCTCGCTGGGCACGAGCGGGATGCCGTGCAATCGCGCACCGGCGCTGGTGGCGAAGTGACGGGCGAGCGCGACGATATCCGGACGACGCTCGCGTAGCGGCGGCAGCGGGATCGGGAACACGCTGATGCGGTACCAGAGGTCCTCGCGAAACGCCCCGCGCGCGATCATCTCGGGCATGTCGCGATGGGTCGCGGCGATGATCCGAACGTCGGCGGTCAGCCCGTGTTGGCCGCCGACGCGTTCGAAGCCGCCATCTTGCAGCACGCGAAGCAGGCGCACCTGCGCGGCTGCGGGCAGCTCGGCGACCTCGTCGAGGAACAGCGTGCCGCCATCCGCACGTTCGAACCAACCTTTGCGTGCACTGACCGCGCCGGTGAAGCTGCCGCGCTCGTGGCCGAACAGCTCGGAGTCGATCAGATCGGCCGGGATGGCGCCGCAGTTGACCCGCAGAAATGGGCCGCCGGCGCGGCGCGAGTGGGTGTGGATCGCGCGGGCCACGACCTCCTTGCCCGATCCGGTCTCGCCGAGGATGAGCACCGGTGCTTCGGTGGGCGCGACCTGCTCGACGCGCTCCATGACCTCGCGCAGTCCGGTCGTCGCGCCGACGATCGACTCGCTGATGTCCTGGCGCCCGAGGCGAGTGAGCAGGGCCCGGTTGTCGGCCTCGACCGCCTCGCGCCGACGCACGAGCTCGTGCAGCCGCTGATCGTGATCGAGCGCGACCCGTAGCGCCGGCACGAGCGCATGCAGGTGGGCCACCGCGGCCTCGGTCTCGAAGGTGCCGGTGACCTGGAGGATCATCAGCGGGTCCTCGCCGAGTCGCAGCACGACCATCGCGCGATCGGCAGGGCGCCGGTCGAGCGAGCGCCGCAGGGCCGACGTCATCCCGGCGGCCCACACTCCGAGGGTGTCGCCTTGGGCCGCGACCCGCAGCATCGACGCAGCGCCTGCGTCGATGGCGAGCCTCGCCACCGGCTCCGGGTCGCACGGATTGTGCGCCGCGGTTTCGATCCGCGGCGGATCGTCTTGCACTCGCCTCACCATCCACTCGCCATCACCCAGTGCCGCCCGCGAGTGCGCGGCCAGGGCGGCGACGACCTCGGTGAGATCGAGGTGCTCGGCGACGATGCGCCACGCATCGCGCTCGAGGACGAGCTGTGCCTCGGACAGGTTCACGGCAGCGGCCACGCTCGTGCGTGGGTGATCTCGACGGCGATGCGAGCACCGGGCGCCACGCCCCGCAGCAGGCTACTCCGGCGGGGGAAGTGCGCGAACAGGGGCAGCCCGCCGTCGAGGGTGGCCTCGACCCGGACCCGATCGCCCAGCGTGGTCACCCGCGCGACCGTGGCGATGCCCGGATCGTTCACCCACAGCTTGATGTCGTAGGACCGCACCACGACCCGGGCGGGCCGGTCGGGATCGGGTGCGGCCACCGGAAACGCGAGCGGACCGGCGCGCAACTCCCCGTCGACACGATTCGCCTCGTAATGGTTCACCTCGCCCATGAAGCCGGCGACGAACTCCGTCGCCGGCTCGTCGAGTACATCGACCGGTGCGCCGATCTGCTCGACCTTGCCGTCATGAATGATGACCACACGGTCGGCGACCGCGAACGCCTCCTCGCGGTCGTGCGTGACCAGCAGCGTGGTCGCACCGATCCGATCGTGGAGCGCGCGCATCCACACCCGCAGCTCCTCGCGGACCTTGGAGTCGACGGCACCGAAGGGCTCGTCGAGCAGCAACAGGCGCGGCTCGGGGGCCAGTGCCCGCGCGAGCGCGACGCGCTGACGCTGGCCGCCGCTGAGCTGCGATGGGTAGCGATCGCCCAGGCCGTGCAGGCCGACCAGCTCGAGCAGCTCGAGCGCACGCTTGTGGCGCTCGAGCTGCTCGACGCCGCGGACCTGCAGGCCGAAGCCGATGTTCTGCGCGACGGTCATGTGGCGAAACAACGCGTAGTGCTGGAAGACGAACCCGACCCGCCGCTGCTGGGCGTCGAGGGTGTCGGCACGCTCGCCATCGAGCCAGACCTCGCCGCTGTCGGGGATCTCGAGGCCGGCGATGATCCGCAGTACCGTGGACTTGCCACCGCCCGACGGGCCGAGCAGCGCGAGCAGCTCGCCCTTTTCGACCTCGAGCGAGATGTTGTCGACCACCCGAACCGGGCCGAACGACTTGCTCACGTTGCACAGGCGAATGCTCATCGTCGACTCCTGCCCTGGATGATTGCGAAGGTTGCCAGCGCTGCTAGCGATAGCGCGACCAGCACGATCGAGATCCCGTGGGCTGCTGCGCTCTGTCGCTCTTCGACCGCATGGTACACGAACGTGGTCGCGGTATCGGTGCGCCCGGAAACCGCGCCGCCGATCACCAGCACCGCACCGAACTCACCGCGCGCGCGGGCGACGACCAGCGCGGCGCCGCTGGCGATGCCGGGCAGGATGTTCGGCAGCGTGATCAGCCAGAACGTCTGCCAGCGATTGGCGCCGAGCGTCGCGGCGGCCTCCTCTTCGCTCGAGCCGAGCTCTTGAAGCAGGAGCTGGGTCTCGCGTGCGACGAACGGCAGGGTCACGAACACCGTCACCAGCAGCATGCCGGGGAACGCGAACACCACATCGATGCCCAGCGGCTCGATCACCGGCTGCAGCCAGCCGGTGCGGCCATACAGCACGAAGAACGCGACGCCGATCATCACCGGGGACATCGCCAGCGGCATCTCGATGATCCAACCGACTAGCCGCCGGCCGAAAAAGCGATCGCGGACCAGCACCAGCGCTGCGGCGACCCCGAACACCACGTTGATCACCAGCGCGGCGCTGGCCAGTGCGATCGTGCGGCCCAGGGCACCGAGTGCCTCGGGCCGACGGAGGTTTGCCAGCGTGGCGCCGAGGTCCTCGGCGGCGCCGGCAAACAGCGCGCCCAGCGGTAGCGCTATGACTGTCACGACGTAGACCGCGACCACGGCGATCAGCCAGCCGTCGGGTCGGCCACGCTTGCGGCGGGCCTCAGCCATCTTGCACCACCCGCTTCGACAGTCGCTGCGCGAGCGGCTGCAACATCAAGGCTGCGAACAGCAGCACCACGGACACGGCGGCCGCCGTCCGCGACGAGCCGCTCTCGAGCTCACCCAGGACGTAGACCGACGCGACCAGCGTCTCGTGCGGCATGTTTCCGGACACGGCCGCGATCGAGCCGAACTCCGCGATCGATCGGGCGAAGACCTGGACCCACGCGGCCGCGATCGCGGGCACCAGCGGCGGCAGCAGTACGCGGCGGAACACCAGCCAGGGCCGGGCGCCCAGCGTCAGCGCGGCGTCCTGCTCGTCCGGGTCGAGCTCGGCGAGCACGGGCTCGACGGTGCGCACGGCGAGCGGCACGGTGACGAACAGCATGGCCAGGATGATGCCGGGTCGCGCGAACGCGATCGGCACCTCGTGCGCGATCAGCCACGCGCCGAACGAGCTCTGCGGCCCATACAGCGTCACGAGCAGCACGCCGGTGACCAAGGTGGGGACCGCAAACGGGGCATCGACCGCGGCCGAGAGCGCGCGGCGACCGGGGAACTCGTGGCGAACCAGCACCCACGCGATCGCGGTGCCCGCCACCGCGTTGATCGTCGCGGTGATGGCGGCCAGCACGATCGTCAGCCCCAACGCATGCACGGCCACGGGGTCGCTGACGTCGGACCAGAACGTGCCGGCACCGCGGGCCATCGCGTGGTGCACCAGCGCCATCAGTGGCAGCACCACCAGCAGCAGCACGATCGTGACGACGGTATGCCGCGCGACGTGGAGATTGACCCGACGCTTTTTCACGGACCTTTTCTTTCCAGCGCGCGGTCGTACAGCGCGCCCTTGGCGAAGAGGTCGGTGTCGAGCTGTTCCCATCCGCCCAGATCACGCACCGTGAACAGGTCCTGGACCACCGGGAAGCCCTCGGTGGGCACGCCGTCCACGACCGGTCGGAAGCCGTATTCGACGAACGCTTTCTGGCTGGCGGGCTCGCGGAGGAAGTCGACGAACGCCTGGGCGAGCTCGACGGTGCCGCGCTTTTTCGCGTAGGTGTGGACCACCGCGGCGGGGTTCTCGATCAGGATCGTCGAGCTCGGGACGACGTAGTCGATCGGCTTGCCCTCCTTCTTCGACAACAGCACCTCGTTCTCGTAGGTGATCGCGGCGTCGCCGACCCCGTTCTCGAAGTTGACGAGCGAGTCGCGGGCGCCCTTGTCCATCACCACCACGTTGCCGAGGATCCCCGCGAGCAAGGTCTCGGCGTCGTCGGAGCCGGCCTTGCCGCGGCTCGCTGCGCCGTGGATGGCCGCGATGTTCCACATCGCGCCGCCGCTGGTGCGTACGTTCGGCGTGAGCACCTCGACACCGTCGCGAGCGAGGTCGGTCCAGTCGTGGATGCCCTTGGGGTTGCCCGCGCGAACGGCGATCACGACGATCGATCGCGTGATCATGCCGCCGTGGGCATCGTCGTCCCAGGTCGCATCGACCAGGCCCGCGGTGACCAAGCGGTCGACGTCCGGGGCGAGCGACAACGCCACCACATCGGCCTCCAAGCCGTCGGCGACCGCGCGGGACTGGGCGCCGGAGCCCTGATAGGATTCCTCGAATGCGACGGGCTGCGCCCCCGACTGCGCACGGGCGGCCGCGAACGCCGGCAACAGCGATCGCGCAAAGACCTCACGCGGGGTGGTGTACGCCGCGAGCACGAGGGTCCCTCCGTCGGTCTTGCGCCCGCACGCAGGCGCGAACGCGGTGAGAGCGAACAGGGCGAGGGCGACGGTCGGACGGCTCATGGCCGTCCGCCTTAGCAAGCGGCGGACCAGGAACAATCACTTGGATCCTGGGCGATCCTGGGCACGTGTGAACCGTGATCGTCCTTCGCCCATGACCCATCACGGGCAAGCCGTGATATGTCGCGGTTCGCACGGCCATGACGGTCGGGCCCGTGCATCGTCACGGCTACGTCGGCGGATTTGCCTGGAGTAAGACCGGCACTTTGCGGGCGGCACACCACTTGCTCAGCGGCCGCCCAAGTCATGCTCACCGTAGGTTTCGGACTCGTTGTGTGCGCCTGGGCTCTGGCCCCTGACCCTTCACGCGCGGTGGTGGATGACGCGGCGACCGCAGTGGAGTCGCCCGAGCCGACCGAGCCCGATCCTCCCGTCGAGCCCGAGCCCGTCGAGCCCGAGCCGGTCGACGCCAAGCCGGTCGACGCCAAGCCGGTCGACAACGTGGTCGTCGACGCCAAGCCGGCCGCCGCGGCGCCGGTCGTCGTCGTGACCGAATCCAAGCCGAAGTACGAGCTGTCCGGTGCGCCGGGCAAGGGTCTCACCGTCTCGTTCGGCGATGCGTTCGCGCTCAACATCAAGAGCCGGATCCAGTTCCGCTACCAGCTCAACATCCCGGCCGCCGATGACGCCGGCACCCGCAACCTGCGCCAGGCGATCAACATCGGCACCGCGCGGCTGTGGTTCTCGGGGCACATCTTGTCCCCCAAGGTCACGTACATGATCCAGCTCGCAGTGGCCGGACGCGACTACCGCGATGGTGCGGTCTCGCCGGTGTTCGATGCGTACATCGACTGGGCGGCCCATCGTGACTTCGGCATCCGCGCGGGGCAGTTCTTCGTGCCGTTCGATCGCCTCCGCACCGTTCGCGAGTTTGCGCTGCAGATGGCCGACCGGCCCCGTCCGGTGGGCGAGCTGACCCTCGATCGCGACGCCGGTGTGATGATCTACTCGGACAACTTCCTCGGCGACAAGTCACCCGTCGCGTATCGCATCGGGGCGTTCGGCGGTGGTGGGACCAACGTGGTGGTCGGCAAGAAGCCCGGCGCGCTGATGGTCAGCCGACTCGAGGTGCGTCCGCTCGGCAAGATCGACGACGATCAGGAAGGTGACCTGGAGCGGCGCAAGAAACCCGCTCTCGCCCTCGGTGGCGCGTTCGCGGCGAACCTCAACACCGACCGGCTACGCAGCACCACGGGTGCGACGTTCGTCGGCGGTACGACGCACTACTATCACGGGGCCGCCGACGTCGTGTTCAAGTGGCGCGGATGGGCGGTGCAGGGCGAGTACCTGCGCAAGTGGGCCTCGGTCAACGCGATCAACTCGGTCGACGACGACGGCATGGATGTCACCGAGTACACGCGTTCGGGGCAAGGCTGGGTCGCACAGACCTCGTATGTGTTCGATCCACCGATCGAGCTGGTCGCACGGCTCAGTGGGATGTACGCGCTGGGACGGACAGATCCGGCGTTCGTGTCGGATCTGGAGGCGCGGGGGCAGGAGGTCGCGGGCGGGTTGAACTACTACTTCAACGGCCACCGCATGAAGCTCCAGACCGATTGGATCGCGTTGATGCCTCGGGATTTCGCCTTCAAGAAGGCGGAGCACATCGTGCACCTGCAGCTCGATGTGACGTTCTGACGGGCGCACGGGGTGAGGCGTCCGGGGGGACGGATGCAGGGCCGCATCGACCGCCACGATGCCGTCCGAGCGCTCAAAAAGGTTGAAGGAGCATCCTGGGGGAATAGGCCGAAGATGAGGCGTATCCAGCGTAAGGGTGGCGGCATTTTTGCGCGGCGGAGCCTGGGCGACGGCGTGGCGGAGAGGCGGAGAGATGGTTGGAGGACGAGCGCTCGTTGCTCGGGCCTCGGGCTTTGACGGATTCCGGCGCGGCGAACTGGAAGAGCGCGAGCGGACTCCGGCCGTCGACCCGTGATCGACACCGCTGCGCATCGCTCGTGGTCCCAGCGTCACCGGATCGCGCCGCGCGACAGGTGGTCGAGGTCCAGCGGATCGCTCGCGACGTACTCAGCCGCATTCATCTCTTCGAGCGTGCAGGCCAGGCCGTCGACCCGCGTGAACCGGCCGGCTACGTGCACCAGCGCGAGCCACGAGTCGAGCAGGTCACCCCACTGCTTCCCCTCGAAGTCTGCATGCGCGTCCTCCCTGACGAACCAGAAGAACAGCGCCAGCTGCGACGCTTCCCAGTCGGGTGTTGCTTGCACGCGGATCTCTCGCAACGCTCGCAGCCCGCGCCCCTCGTGGCTGTCCTTCTCGTGCTTGCCGAGCAGGCGACCGCGCAGTTTCGCGACGAGATCGGTGAAGTCGTCGGGGAACGCGAACCTCACCCGCTTGCGCGCGAGTGCCTGTGCGAACACCCGCGTCTCGACGTCGTTGGTGCATCCCGACGTCCGCGTCCACGTTGCGACGACGCTCTTCTCCACCGTCATCACGCGGTCGAGGTGGATCGCCAGCGCGTCTGCGCCCAACGCAGGGACCGTCGCCCACGCGGGCACCTGACCGCGTCTGACGCGCCCAAGCAGCCCATCGTCCTCGACCCGAACGACCGGCGCGACCTCGATGTACGGGCGCTCTACGCAGCTGCGAACGACGTCGCAGGTCTGCGTGAGCACGGCGAGCCCCTCGACCTCGCTCGTCAGCATCTGGACCCCATCGCCCTCGGCGCCTGCAGCGGCCGGCGTGAGCGGCGTGCCCGGGTCGCCGATGTGCATGAACCACGTCTCGTCGAGCGCGAGATCACCTTGCCGCCAGACGCTGAGCGCTAGGTCGATCGCGTTCGTTGCTTCGCGATCCGGAGGGACGCCCACGTTACTTCCTCCGTGTCACCCGCACCGGCTTGCTCGCGAGGAGCCGGCCGCTCGCACGCGGCACCCGATCCTCGTGGTCATCCACTAGATCGGCGGGAGCTCGAGGCGCACGAGCGGCGAGCACTGCAGCCGACGCCTTGGGCCTCGCGACGCGACGTACCGAGCCCGGGCCGGCGGTCGATGCCGCACGCTCGTACTCTTTGTCGGCGAGGAGATCGAGGACGCTCGCCCCATCGTCGTGGACGGTGAGAAACGCCGCGCGGTTGGCACTGACCGATCCCCGATCGAGCTTGCGCGCGACGGCGAGAATCCGTTGAAGATGCTCCTCGTTCCCGAAGCTCATCACCTTGCCGCTCGCCCAGAAATGGACCGAGCGTCGGCTCACCTTCAAGAGTCGGGCGAGTTGCTCCCAAGTGAACCCCGTGAGGCGCCGAAGCTCGGCGATCGCAGTGCCGACGTTGGCGGTTGCGCCAATCGAACAACCCGACGAAGTCTGTTCCCACGGCGGGCATGCCGGGTTTGCGAGGTCGGTGGCTGGGCGGAACTCCTCACTCGAGGTGCTGAGCCCGGCCAACCCGAACAACAACACGATGCGTGGAAGCTCGGCAGCCGGCCGCTTTCTCATCGGCCCCGCCGCGGAGGTCGAAGCGGAATCTGCGACGAGCATGGTCATAGGTCACCGCCATGGCGGCGGAGGAACTCGTTGGTCACTGCCCAGCGGAAGATTGTGTATTGGCGCGCAGCGAACTCCTTGGCCCTCGCCACGACCGCGCCGGTCTCGAAGGGCATCGACGCGGCGCTGAACACATCGAGATCCAACACCCAGCTCTTTTCCGTAGCAGGTTCGATCGCCGCCGGATCTGTCGTCGCACCCGGTGGTAGACGACCCCAACGCGCGAGGACGTTGACGCTGTCGACAGCGAACAGAGTCTCGGACATCGCGTGAGTCGCATGCGTGGCTGCGATCGTGCCGACGATGCCGCGGACCTCTGGGATCACCAACTTGTCGATCTCGTCGACCATCGAACCAGTGACGCGTGCGATGTAGCGAACCCCGAGCCGATCGAGCAGCTTGGGCGCGACGTGCTTGTCGAGTGCCTGAACGATCGCGGTGAGTCGGTCGAAGAAGTCGGAGCGACTGGTGTACTTCGTCGCCTCGAGCGAGAGGAATCCCGGAGTCAACGACACGCGCCACTGTCCTTCGATGTCAGCGAAGCGCCACGCGATCTGCGGCTTCGCGGGTTGCACACCGAGCTGCGTCAACAGGATCCCCTGCGTCTGTTCCTGTCGGAGCACCGGGTAGACTGCGCGAAGCGCCTCTTGGAACGGCGCCACGAAGTCGCGCTGCTCGATCGCCAGGATCTCCGGGAAGCGAAGCTGCGTGATCACGCGAACGAGAGGCGCCTGAGGAAGCGGCACCTCGACAGGGGATGGGGCAACGAGCGGGTCCAGCATGACGCTCAGGAGCGCGCCGACTTCGGCCGCCTCCGTGTGTGAAGTGGAGTGTGAAGTTGTCGATCGCCGGGCGCAAGGATGCTGCCGAATCCGGCCGCTATCCCGGGCAGCGGGCCACAAACGGCGCGAGCCGTCGAATCTGCGTCCGATCGGCCGGGTACCGCGCGTTCCCGCGCACGGTATCAGCCCAGCACCCGCTCGATCCGAGACGATTCCCGCGCCCAGACGTGGACGGGCAGGAGAGGATTCCGGTCGATGCTCCGCGATCGAGCTTGCCGTTCATGGCTTGTCCTCGCGGCGTTGTCCGGCGCGTGTCGCACCGCGACCCCCGAGGTCGCGCGCGTGTCGGCGACCCCGGTGCCGACGGTCGCGGACACACAGCAGTATCGTGACGAGCCGCCGGCGGACGCGTTGCTGGGCGGCGCGCCGGTCGGCAATACGGAAAGTGCGCTGGTCGTGCGTGTCGTCGACGGCGACACCATTGTCGTCGATCGCGGACGCGGCGAGGAGAAGGTGCGGTACATCGGCGTCGACACGCCCGAGACGGTGCACCCACGCCGCCAAGTGGAGCGGATGGGACCCGAGGCTTCTCTCGCGAACGCTGCGCTCGTCGCGGGGCACACGGTGATCCTCGAGGTAGAGGTCTCCGACGTGGATCGCTACGGTCGACTGCTCCGGCACGTCTGGGTGCGCGCGGAGGGATCGCAGTCGCTTCGGCACGTCGGCCTCGCGCTCATCCGCGATGGGAACGCTCGCGCGGTCTCGTATCCGCCGGACGACGCGTACCACCGGGTCTTCGCCAGCGCTGAGGCGAGCGCGCGCGAGCATGGGATCGGCATCTGGCGTGTCGACGACAGCGCCGACGCGCTGCCGTGGGAGGTGGATGCGCCGTACGCCGAAAACGAAGAAGAACCCGAAACGGAACAACCGGAGACTGGTTGTCATCCGTCCTACACGCCCTGTCTCCCCGTAGTCGACGACCTCGACTGTCCGGAGGTCAAGGACCTGGGTAGGGCGCCGGTCCGGGTCATCGGAAACGATCAGTATCGGCTCGACGGCGACGACGATGGAGTCGGGTGCGAGAAATAGTCGGCATCACCCGCTCGCGTGCTGCCCCTCCTCCTTCTTCGGATCGTCGAAGCGCGTCCCCGCCTCGAAGTCGATCGAGAACACCCTGGCCAGCAGCGAGGCCCACCCGAGGCGGGCCCTGCGGCGCGGGGCGGGCTCGGACAGCGCGAGCAGATCCGCATCGCGATCGCATCGCTCGCCGATGCCGAAGGTGTCGCGCGACGCGAGCGAGATGCGATCATCGCGTGGCTCGGCGCCGCGCGCTGACGTCAGGCAATAGGCTCGGTCGCCTCACACACCGCGCGCCAGCTCGCGCGCAGCGATGGGCCCAATCAACACCTCGCGAGCCAGCACCGCCTCGCCCTGCGGGCCGAAGAACGCCCCACCCGAAGGCTTGTGCCCGCTCACGTCGATGCGCAGCACGCCAGCGTGCAACTCGATTCTCTGCACGCAGCGCCACGGGATCGCGAGCTCGAGCGGACGCCGGGTCGCACGCGCGCGCACGCTCAGCAGCGACACCATCCCCATCACCGCGAAGGCCGAGGCGACCTTGCCGAGGTCGATGTCGGGCGCGACGGTCGCCCGCACCGCCAATGCGATGCCGAGCGCTAGCGCGAGGATCACGAACACCAGCAACCACGCGTGCCACATCGACGCACGAAATCCGCTGAGCACGAGGTGCTCCGGCGTGACGCGGCAGCGCCCGACACCCGCGATCGGCAACACCCGCTGCGATCGCGTGACTGCGGGCGGCCGAAACTCACCGTGGACCTCGTCGTCACCCATGACGCGATGCTAGCGCGTGCCGCTGACGCTAGTCGGCAGCGGCTCGGGATCGCCGTTGGGGCTGCTCGGCGGCGCCGGATCGGCGCCCTTGCCCGGCAGCGTCGTCTCCCCGGGGCGCGGAGCGAACGCAGCACGCAGCCGCCACGCGACCGTCTCGCCCGCGCGACTACCAGTCCAAGTCGATATCCGAAACGCACGCGTCGGCGCGCATCAGCGCAAAACACCCACCATGACCGTCCCCACCTACGACGAGTTCATTGAGCCGCTGCTTCGCATTCTGGTCGCGCACCCGGCGGGCATCCGGGCGCCCGAGGCCCACGATCGCCGCGGCCGCGCGCGCTGCAAGAGCGCCGCATGCCCCAGCCTACGCCGGATCGTGACCGGTCGCCGGCGCGCGTCAGTGCGGTCGTCCGCGCACGCGCGCCGCCACCCCCGTCGCGATGCGGGCCATGCTCGCGCGCAGCGGTCTGTCCAGCGCGACGCAGATCCCGAGCGACAACACGACCAGCGCTCCTGCGAGCGCGATGCGCTGGCCCAACCCGCCGATCGCCGCGGGATCCCAGCTGAGCGCGACGACCACGAGACCTGCGAGCAGCCCGAGGTGCGGGGCCAATACGTCCCGCCAGCGCAGCGCGACCCCCTCGACGAGACGTAGCTCGACGACTTGCGCCGCGCTCACCAATCCCACCGCGATCGCGGTGGCGACCGCCGCCCCGAGCAGACCGAACGGCGGGATCAGGAGCCAGTTGAGCAGCGTGTTCAACAGCGCGACCGACAGACTGTTGGTGAGCGTCCAGCCGCTGTGGCCCGTGAACATCAGCGTGTTGCCGGCGAGTCCGTAGGCGCAGTTCATGAACGGAGGCACCAGCAGCATCGCCACGAATGCGCTGTCACCCCGATATGCCTCGTTGGCGAGCCCGAGGATGTCGTCGCGCAAGACGACCGCCGCCAGCACGATCGGCACGATGATGGTCGTGGTCACGTTCGACAGCTGGTTCAGCAGACGGGTGAGCACGTCGCGCTCACCGGCCTGGTGGTGCCGCGCCGCGACGGGCGCGAGCGCACCGCTCCATACCGTACGGATGGTCTTGAGGTTGCTGGTGAGGATCGCCGCCGTGCCGTACCACGCGACCTGCACCGACCCGAAGCCCATGGCGGCGAGCATCAACACGTCGAGTCGCGTGATGTAGCGATTGAGCGTGAGGTTGAGGCTCTGCGGGACCGCGAACGTCAGCATCGCGCGGTGCGGCCGCAGGTGCCCGATCGCGCGAACGATGGCGCGAGCGTCGTACAGGCGGAACAGCGGCCACAGCGACAGCACCGCGACCACGATCTGCGTGACGAGCCAGGCCGCGAACAATCCGGTGACGGATGCGTCCAGCGATCGCGCGACCACGGCCGTCGCGATCAGCACCACCGGACGAAGCCCGCCCACGAGCGCGTCGTACTCCATGCGCAGGCGCGCCTTGGTGGCCGCGATCGCAACCGCAGCGAACGAGAACGGCACGAGCGACCAGCCGACGAGGTGCAGGCCGGGGACCATCTCGCGGTGATCGGGGAACGCCACCTCGACGAGCGTGGCCGCACCGAGCTGCGTCGCGATGGCCACCGAGACCGACAGCACGAACGTGGCGACGAAGGCGTTGGCGAGCACCTGGGCGACGCGGTCGGCCGCATCGCGATCCGTGGCGGCCTGGTCGACATCCTTGCTCGCGAAGATCGTGGCCGCGTCGGCGTAGCCGGCAGCCAGGAAGCCGGCGGAGATCTCGACCATGAAGATGGCGATCAGGTAGTGGGCGAGGACCACCGGTCCGTACAACCAGGTCGCGAACAGCACGAACAACGGCTCGAGCAGCCGAGCGACCAGGCCGAGCGTGTTGAAGAACGCGCCGCGCCGCAGCTCGCGCTCATACGTGGCCACGGGGAGAGGTTAGGCCGGATCCCCACTCGGCGCATCCACCCCGCCCACGAAACCGACGATTGCTTCGCGCCCTGGCTCGCTGGTAAGCCTGCGCCGAGCAGTGCCCGCGATGACGATCATCACCTTGCTCCTTGTCGCGGTGGCCGCGTCCATCGGCGTGGTGTCGGCCGTGCTCGTCGGGCGGGTGCGCCGCGAGCTCGAGAGTCGATACCGGCGCACGGAGGCCTGGATGGCGATCTACGCCGTGCTGCAGCCGCGCGCGCCGCTCGGGCGTACCGGTCCGTGGATCGCGAGCCCAGAGCTCTTGCACGATCTCGTGCTCACGATCTTCGAGACCCGCCCGCGGCGGATCGTCGAGCTGGGCAGCGGGCTTTCCACGGTGGTCTGCGCCTATGCGCTGCAGAAGGTCGATCCCGAGGGCCGCATGATCTCGCTCGATCACGACGAGCACTTCGCCGAATCGACGCGGCGCCAGCTCCGGATGCACGGGCTCGAGGACATCGTGCAGGTCATCCATGCACCGCTGCGGGACACGATCACCGATCTCGGCACCCAGCCCTGGTACACGGTGCCCGAGGCGGCCGTGCGCGAGCCGATCGATCTGCTCATCGTCGACGGCCCGCCGGGCGGCCGGCTCAGGCTCGCGCGCTATCCCGCGTTCCCGGTGCTGCGCGATCGATTATCGACGCGGGCGGTGGTGGTGGTCGACGATGCGCGCCGGCCGGACGAGCAGGAGATCGTCCAGCGCTGGTGTCGGCTCGAGCCCGAGCTCACGGTCGAGCAGCGGGCGTCGGAGAAGGGCACCGCCATCCTGCGGCGGGTCACACGAACGGGCGCGCCAGCGCGCTGAACAGCTGGCGGTCGGCGTTGCGGTGGATCCACCGCGCGTCGATGTTCGGCACGCGGTCGCGCGTGCGTACCGAGGCATACCAGTGCACGAGTCGCGTCTCCGGCTGCAGCACCTCCTTGAGGCGCGCGGTGCCGAACCGGAACCAGTGCGTGGAGATCTCGGGACCGAGCGGATAGAACACCGGCGGTGGATGGACGGTGAAGCCGGGGCGGCCCTGCCACTCGTTCGCGACGCGCTGCAAGAGGTGGGTCCCGAGCGCGAAGCGAACCGTCCGCGACGCGGCCGGGAGCTCGCGCATCCCCTGCAGCAACCGTCCGACGAAGGGGTGGCGCGGCGGAGCGCCGAGTACCGCGTTGTTCACGACGGCCGGGTACAGGTTCTCGATCGCACGGAACCATCTCCAGCCCTGGGGCATCTCTCGCAGGAGCGCGCGGGTCGAGCCGCGTACGAACGCGGTCGCGCGCACCAGCGGATCGCTGCTTTGCCGCACGCCGGCAGGGTAGACCACGCGCTCGGCCCCGCAGAACGCTCCGTCGCGGCGCAGGTCGTCGAACGTACGCAGCGTGACCGTGTCGGTGTCGAGATACACACCGCCCTCGGTGTAGAGCAACGCTGCGCGCATGACGTTGGCACGTGCAGCCGGGAGCTCGAGCGCACGATAGACGTCGACGAGCGCGGCCCCGTCGGGACACGACTCGAGCATCGCCTGCGGGTCGAGGAGGCGCGTCTCCACGCGGGGAACGCGTGCGAGCTCGGCCAACGCCGTGGAGCCGAGCAACGCCGGCTCGTGGTGCAGCACGACGCGATCGAACCCTCCGCGCTCCGCCGCCGAGCGCAGCGCCAGCCGGTAGACCCACGGCAGATCGGCGCCAAACCAGATGAAATGCGCGCTGGCGGGGACGAGTGTCATCGAATGGCTCATCGGCGTCCCACGAGTCTACGGGCGGCTCCCGCGCTTGCATGTGACGTTATGGGAGCGGTCCTTCATCGCGATCGTCACGGGAGCCGCAACGACGGGATCACGTGGGCGTGATCGGGTCGCTATCGGCTGGTGCGGCTACTCGGCGTCGATCACGAAGGCGAGCTGCTGGTCGGCACCCATGAGGTAGCGATCCAACAGCGGCGAGTACGAGCGCACGCTGACGGTGCGTCCATCGGGGAGGATCTCGAGGATGCGCAGGTAGCCACCGCCACCCATCGTGTCCATCTGGTAGTTCGACAGCATCTGATGGCAGGTGTTGCCGAGGTCGGTCTGGCTCGCGAGGTAGCCGCTGCCGTCGCCGAGCACGTGGCCGTTCAGCGTCATGACGAAGCGATGGCGCCGGACCAGCTTCTGCCACAGCTCCTCGCCATCGTTCATCGAGCCCGGTGTGTCGTATTGGTGGGGGTTGAAATCCTGCGGATGCTCGGTGTCGGTGTGGTCGTAGCGGAGGTCGTTGTTGTTGAGGTACGCGTGGGTGACGAGGATGCCGAGCCGATCGGCGTGCATCGTCATGACGTCGTTGGCCCACGCGACCACCTCGTCGCGGGGTCCCCACTCGAGCACCAGCGCGATCCACTGGCGGCCACCGGCCTCGAACAGGTGGAACGTGTTGTCGAGCTTGTTGGCCTCGAAGGCGCCACCGAAGCCCGGCACCCGCGAGAGCTCGTCGTACGAGAACCACTCGTTGAGCCCGGTCTGGCGGCTCGCCGCGTCGCCCGAGGGCCCGTAGTCATGGTTGCCCGGTGCGAGCGAGTACGGCACGACGCCATCGATCTGCGCCATCGAGGCCCGCGCGCGCTGCCACTCGAGCTTGCTGTTGTTGTTGACGATGTCGCCGAGCCCGAACACGTAGCGGATGTCGAGGTCCTCGGCGTGCCGGGCGATCCACGTGGTTTGGCTGTCGAAGATCCCCGGCATCCGCAGCGAGTAGACCTGGGTGTCGGGCAGCGCGATGATCACCGACGAACCCGCGGTGAACGGCACCGGCTCGGGCGGGGGCGTGGGCTTGACGACCTCGCCCTTGCGCGCGCAGACGTTCTGCACGTGGCCGGCGAGATTGTCGAACACGGCGCCGGCGATCCGATCGAGCTCGGGCTGCTCACCGGGCTTGCGATCGAGGGCGAGGCTGGTCAGCAGGATTCGGCCCTGACCGTAGGCGCCCTCGACCAGCGCCGCGTTGCTGCCATCGCCCGAGCCGGCGAGCACGACTTCGAAGCCGCCCTGCTCGACGATCGCCTCGGTCGTCAGCGGCTCGCTCCACGCCATGCCCTGGCCCTCGCGCACCAGGCCCGCGAGCAGCGGGTGATCCGCGCGCAGCACCGCGACCTTCGAGAGCTCGGCCGGACCGCGCGTGGCCCCGTGCGTGGTCGGCAAGAACGGCGGCGACGCCTCGACCTCGGGGTCCTGGCTGAGCTGCAGCACCACGTTGGCTTGGTCGACGAACCCGTACAGATCCTGGGCGTGGCGCTGCATGTACTCCTGATACTCGGGCATCGCGCTGGCGCGCGAGCCGAGCACGACGAGCCCCGACAGCTCGCGCGGCGAGCGATCGAGCGGCAGGGGATAGACGTCGAAGCCGGCCTCGTCGAGCCAGCCGGCCACGTCGTTCGACGGGGCGAGCACCCACGCCCGCGGTGCATCGTCACACGCGGCCTCGCCCAGCGGGATGGGTCGATCCGCGAGCGCATCGCCCGTCGACAATCCGTCGTAGCACCCGGTAACGAGCAGCAACAGCGCAACAGTGCGGGTCACGTCGGCCTCCGTCGCGCACGAGGTTAGGAGGCCCGTGCGACGCTCCGTCGGCGCCGCGGTGAACGTTGGCGGGCGCCTCGGTGACAACTCGCGCACCGACGCCGTGCGGCAACACGGCTGTGATCTGCGCGCCCTCGGACCGACACATGGAAGTCGCGCCGCTTCTCGCAGGCTGCGGTGGTTGGGCCGCGGTGGTTGGGCTGCGGTGGTTGGGCTGCGAGTGACCACGCCAACGGACGGCTACTCGGGCTCGGGCGCCTCGGCGCCGGCCAGGGCGCGCCACGCTGCGTGGGCCTCGCTCGACTCGGTGCGCCAGTACTCCATCGGTCCGTAGGTCTCGGCCTTCTCGTGGCCCGACGCGCCGTCGTGTTCGGCCTCGGCCTGAACGAAGCGGGCGCGCGCGTCACACAGGCGCGCGGTCGCAGCCGCGAGCGCGTCGTCGGAGCCGGTGGAGTCAGCCGGGGTGTTCATGCGCGGACATGCTAGCGCAGGATCCAAGAGGTTGACCCGCTCGAGGGCTGCGTCATCGTCCGCGAGTCCGAGATGGTGATCGAGGTCGAAGACTCGCCCGATCACGGCGAATATCACATCGTCGGCGCCTTCAAGGACGGGTACTGGTCGGGCCTCAACACGAGCCGCAAGCGCGGCGCGCCACAAGTCACCGCGGCGTGGGCGCAGCTCGGCGCCCGCGGGGTCGGCGTGTGGACCGAGGATGGATTCGAGTACCTGTTCACGATCGATGAGGCCTGACGCCGTCGGCTGTCAGGTCGCGTTCGCGGGTATGCCCAGCGACGCGCCCGAGACCTGGTGGGCACGCGGGCCGCGAGGACGTCGACGGGCGGGCTGGCCAAAGGCGAGGTCGCGGGCACCTTGGCGCCTGCTCTATCGGCCCCCGGTGCTGGGGATTCGACTCGCGATCGCGCTCGAGGTGCGGTTTTGGTGACGGAAGCGGCCGCGACCGGGCACCCTGATCTTTCGCGTGACCCTGTTCGTCGCCCCTAGCCACGACCCCGCGGCGGACTTCGCCGGGTTGTATGCGATGTTTCACGATGGTCTGCGGCGAACACTCGCGTGCCTGGGCGTGCCGCCGGCGGCCGTCGACGACGCCTTGCAGGAGGTGTTCGTCGTGGTCCATCGACGACTCGACGACCCTGCGCGCGTTCACTGTCTCAAGGGTTGGATGTATGGCATCGCCCGTCGGATAGCGTGGCGACACCATCGCACGGCGAGTCGCCATGCCCACAAGCTCGCGGCAGTAGAGCCCCCGGTCGAGCCAGCTTCACTCGACGAGGTGCTCGCGCGCAACGAGGCGATCGACTTCATGCATCGTTTTCTCTCGACCCTCGACGACGATCAGCGCGAGGTCTTCGTGCTCGCCGAGATCGAGGGCCTGAGCGCGCCAGAGATCGCGACCGTCGTCGAGGCCAAGCTCAACACCGTCTATTCGCGCCTGCGTTTGGCACGTGCGCGCTTCGAGCTGGCGGTGCAACGCCAGCAGGTGCGAACCCACCGGGAGGCCAGCCATGGAACGTGACCCTACGGCCGCTGCGATCGCGGGATTTCGTCGCGCCACTGAGTGCACCGACGCGGTGCGCGCTGCGAACTGGCAGGCTGTGCGCGCCCGACTGCCGGGGGCCAGCACCAAGCCTTCGCGATCGAATCATGCGCGCGCGTGGGTGATCGGCGCGGTCGTCGTGGCCGCCGCGCTTGCAATGGTGTGGAGCGGAGCCCTGTGGTGGTCGAGCGCCCGCGAGGTGGTCGCCCGCGACAGTGCCCCGCAGGCGAGCGACGTCGCCGCTGGCACGTCGCCGGGCGGCGACACTCGTGCAGCCTCGGCGTCGTTGCCAGCGGTGCCGCAGCCTGAGGCGCCGGTCGACCGCCAAGGTGCTGCGCCGCCAACGGTCGTGGCACCGGGGCCCCGCGCGGATCGACCTGTGGCGGTGGCGCCGAGGGCGGCGCCACCGCTGCCCACCACACCTGTCGTGGCCAACGCCGACAGTCTTGCACATGAGGCCCGTTTGATTCTGCAGGCACGTGATGCCATCGCCACGGGCAAACTCGATGCTGCGATCGAAGCACTCGATCAGCACGCGAAGCTCTACCCCGAAGGTGGGCTATGCGACGATCGATGGACGCTGCGCGTTGGCGTGCAGTGTGCCGCGAAGAACGAAGCCGCAGCCGGCGCGGCGGCGGCTTCGTTCCTGCGGGCTCGACCCGAGTCGGCGGTGGCTCGGCGACTGGTCACACGACCGTGCACCGACCGCGAAGAGCCATGAGGTGACAACCGGCTGGACCCGGAGCCTGCCATGAAAAGCCGTGACGGATGACCGGCGAGCCGGGCACATCATCGGTGGAACCATGGACTTGCAGCGACTCTTGCCAACCCTCGCGATCGTCATGATCACTGCTGGCTGCACCCTGAAGTCTGTCGGCGAACTGCCGGACGCCAGTGGGACTGCGAGTGAATCCTCGGGCTCCGATGACAGCACCGGCGGCGCCTCGATGACCTCTGCGACGAACGGCGGTGATGCGGGCAACTCCGATACGACGGACACCAGCACCACCGACCCGACCGGCGTGCCAGTGACCACGTCCTACGCGACCGACATTCAGGCGATGATCTTCAACGTCGGATGCCTCGAGCCGTCGGCGTGCCACGGTGACGCACCGTCGGGTGGGCTGTCTCTCGCGGGGAATGCATACGACCGGCTGGTGGGCGTGCCCTCGACGATCAACGGACAACCTCGGGTGATCCCGGGCGATCCCGACGGCAGCTTGCTGTACCAGAAGCTCGCACGGACCCCGCCCGCGGATGGCGGCATACCGATGCCACCAGGCGGCGCGATTCCGGCCGACGCGCTGGCTCTGGTCCGGCAGTGGATCGAGCAGGGCTGTCCGCCCTAGTAGGTATCGGTCGACCGATGACGCGACAGCCCGAGTTGCCGGCGCCGCGGAGGTCTT
>CANLQR010000100.1 GCA_947492135.1 Deltaproteobacteria bacterium
CCGACGTTGCGCGAGCACCTCGCCGTTGCGCCGCGACCGTGGCGCGAGGTCCTCGCGCTCGTGCTCGACGCTGCGCGCGGGCTGTGGGCGGCGCACCAGCACGGCGTCGTGCACCGCGACTTCAAGCCCGACAACGTGATCCTCGCGACCGATGGGCGGCCGCGGGTCGTGGACTTCGGGCTCGCGCGCTCGTTCGCGGCCGACGACGACGACGAGACGACCCGGGGGCGCGGACTCGCGCCGCATGCCGACGTCGCGCTGACGCCGACGGGGCACGCCCTCGGCACGCCGGCGTACATGGCACCCGAGGCGTTCACGGGGCCGTGCACGCCGGGCTGCGATCAGTACAGCCTGTGTGTCGCGCTCTTCGAGGGGCTGTTTGGCGCGCGGCCGTTCGCGGTGCGCACGACCGAGGAGCTGCTTGCGAAGATCAGCCGCGAGGATCCGGCGGTGCCCCGCGATCGTCGGGGTGTGCCGGCGGCGGTGATCGCCCTCGTGATGCGCGGGCTAGATCGCGATCCAGGCCAGCGCCACCGCGATCTCGGCGCGCTCGTCGCTGCGCTGGAGCGGGCGGCACGGCCACGCACGTACGGCATGCTGTGGCTCGGGGTCGGCGGTGCCGCGACCGTGCTCGCCGTGGCGGGCCTCGGAGCGACGGCCGAGGTCTGCGCGACCGGCGAGGCGGCGTGGGCGAAGCTCGGCCCCGGTGACGACGCGCGCTCGCAGGCCGCCTACGCCGCGCGCTGGCGGCAGACCGAGCAATCGCTGTGCGACGCCGGCGCGATGATGACTGCCGCGCAGCGGCACTGCCTCGACCGGCGCATGGGCGATGTGATTGCGGTGCGCGAGGTCCTCGCGACGCTCGAGCCCGACGCGCGCGCCGTGCTCGACGATCCGTTCGCCGGCCTGCCCGCGCCCGAGGACTGCGTCGCGCCCTCGGGCACGGACGGGGCCACCACGATCGTCACCGATCCGGCCGCCGTCGCGCGGCTCGAGTCTGCGGCGTCGCACCTGCGCGCGCTGATGATCGCATCGCAGCCCGCACTGGGCCTCGCGATCTCGCCGGGGCTGCTTGCCGAGGCGCGCACCGTCGGCCACCCGCCGCTGCTCGCCGAGATCGCCCACGCCCACGCGCGCACGCTGCTCCTCGCATCGCAGTACCGCGAGGCAGCGGTGGCGTTCGAGGAGGCGTTCCACCTCGCGCAGGCCGCCGGTCTCGATCACGAGGCCGCGCGAGCGGCCTGCGACCTGCTGCGTCTGCACGGCCACTTCCTCGGCGACACCCGCACTGCCCGGCGCTGGGCCGCGCACGCCGACGCTGCGTTCGCGCGGGTCGGCGTCGATCCGAAGACGTCCGGGGTCTACAACGAGGGGCTCGCGAGTCTCGCCGAGCGCGAGGGCGATCTCGAGGGCGCGGAGGCGATGCTGCGCCAGGCGATCGCGACGGCCGAGGGCAAGGGTGCGGCGCGCCACGGCATGACCGGCGGGCTGCACAACCGCCTCGGCTTCGCGTTGCTGCAGCGCGATCGACCGGCGGACGCGCTAGCGGCGTTCACCGTGGCCGCGTCGATCTTCGCGGCGAGCAACGGCGCGCAGTCGCTGCCGCGCGCGTCGGCGCTCGACAACGCTGGCGTCGCGCTCGGGCGCCTCGGGCGCTCGGGCGAAGCGCTGCCGCATCACGAGGAGGCGCTCGCGATCCGCGAGGCGCTACTCGCCGACGATCATCCCGACACCGGCGCGTCGCTCGGCAACATGGCCGAGGTGCTCGAACGCCTCGGGCGCCGCGACGAGGCCGCGGGCTACATCGATCGCGCGCTGGTCGTGTTTACGCGCCGGCTCGGCGCGGAGCATCCCCACGTCGCGACCGGGCTCGAGATCCGCGCGCGGATCCTCGCGGGTTCCGGTGATCGCGACGGCGCGCGGGTGGACCTCGAGAAGGCAGCACGGATCTTCGCGGCGGCGGGGCCCGAGTATGCGGCGAGCGTCGCCGAGCTGCAGGCCGCGATCGCGGCGCTCGACCCGTCGGAGGCGCGATGACGACCGACGAGGAGCTGCTCGCCATATGGCGAGCCGGTGACGGCGAGGCCGGCCGCGTGCTCGTCGAGCGCCACCTCGAGGCGGTGCATCGCTTCTTCGCGAACAAGGTGCGGCACAGCACCGACGATCTCGTGCAAAAGACATTCCTCGCGTGCGTCGAGTCGGTCGACGGGTATGCGGGGCGCGCGAGCTTTCGCGCGTATCTGTTCGCGATCGCGCGGCACGTGCTCTTCCACCACTACCGCGACGCGCACCGGGACTTCGATCCGCTGACGGCGTCGGCCTCGACGCTCGTGCACGACGATCGCTCGCCGGCGGATCAGATCTCCGACCGCGAGGAGCAGCGCTTGCTGCTGCGCGGGCTGCGAGCGCTGCCCCTCGAGCTGCAGACGCTGGTCGAGCTCGCGTACTGGGAGGGGCTCACGGATCAGGAGCTCGCGGAGGTCGTCGACGTGCCGCAGGGCACCATCAAGAGCCGGCTGCGCAAGGCGCGGGGGTTGCTCGAGGCGCAGCTCGCGGTGCTCGCGACGAGCCCGGCGCTGCTCGAGAGCAGCCGGCTCACGCTCGAGGCGTGGGCGGCCGCGATCCGCGAGCGCACGGGGATCGCGGGCGAAGGGCACCGGCGATAGCGAACTCCTAGAAGGCCGACGTCGTCCCAGTCGCCGGCGATGCCCGCGTCGCGTCATGGTGTTGCTCCCCATTCGAAGGGGGTGTGCCGCGACGGGGAGGCGAGTCTAAGGCGATTGTCAGAAAAGTGCGCGAGGGTCGGGAACGTGCGTGCCGCCGCCTCGACCCTGCTGCCGGGCCGCGCGTCGCGGCCGAACTCCACGCGCAGCGGAGGTCAATCGCCTTCGAACGCGAGCAGGCGCGCGCGTTTCGTTGGCGCTTCGATTCCCTGGATCTCCAGAGCGGCGCGAGCGTGCTCGCGCCGCACCGAGCCGTCGGCGACCAGCGCAAGCACGTAGCGCGCGTTGAACCTCGTCAGCGGTTTCGCGGTGGGCTCGGCGAGTGCCTGCTCGGCAAGTACCTGCGCTTCGACCCCGCGCCCGACGTCCACCAGCCACAGCGCGAACCGAGCACGCGCCATCGCCAGCGGCTCCGGCTCGTTCCGCACCTCGCGAATCGCCAGCGCCTTGCGAAAGTCGGACTCGACGGTGGTGGCGTCAGCATCCCGCGCGCTGAGATCGGCGAGGTTCGCGTACGACAGCGCCAGATCGGGGTGGTCGGGCGGCAGCACCCGCTCTTTGATCGCGACCGACATTCGCAACGCCTCAACCGCGTCGGCATGGCGCCCCGCAGCGCTCAGGGCCCACGCGCGGTTGTTGTACACCAGCGCGACAACCGGCGAGTCACCGCCGACCGTGGGTAGTAGATTGGTCAGCGCGCGCTCGCTGTCGACCAGGGCACCGTTCGCATCCTTGCGCCTGAGGCTCAGGGTCGCCCGGCTCGACAGGGTCTCGCCGATGGCCTGATGGGGCTCGTCGTAGACATGCTCGAGCAGTACAAGTGCCTCATCGCAGTACTTGGCTGCGGCCACGAGGTCGAGCTCGGCCCCCGCGATCACACCGAGCTCGTTGAGCAGCTTCGCCCGCAGTGGATGTCCGACCCCCAGCACCGCGTCGTGGCGGCGCAGCGCCTCGGTCTTGATCTCGCGAGCGCGGTCGTATCGACCCAGCGAAAAGTAGTAGCCGCCGAGATTCGAGAACGCCCGCACCGCCTCGGGTGACTCCGCTTTGCCCAATCGGTCGAGCTGGGCGAGGGCCCGCTGGGCGGTCGTGATCGCCTCTTCGAAGCGACCCAGGTGAGACAGCTCGAGAGCCGCATCGTCCTCGAGCACCGCCAGGCTGAAGGCATCATCGAGCGCGGTGGCCTCGACGCGGGCGCGCTCGATCCACCGGCGTGCGGCGTCAGCCTCGCGGCGCTGCGCGTGATAGGCGACATGGACGCGTGCGACCGCCAGCATCGCCGCCCGATCGTCGGACTGACGAGCAGCGAGGTAGCCGCGCTCGAGGGCGAGGGCAGCCTCCGCCATCGCGCTGGTCAGCACGAGCGCACGCGCCTCGAGCACGGCAAACTCGGCCACCACCGCCGGATCGCCCGTGAACACGCCGTCGCTGGTCGCCTCGTCGATCGCTCGCTTGGCGTCGGCGGCCTTGCCTGCACGGAGCAGCCCGTCGGCGAGTGCGGCGGCCCGGCGGGCACGCTCGCGCGTCGCGGGATCCAGCTCTGCCTCGAGGCGCGCCACCCGTGTCGCGCACTGGCCCGGCAGCGGCAACCCGTCGATGATGCCGGCGGCGTTCTCGATCACCCCGCTATCAGCGATGGCGAGCACCTCGAGCGCGCCGTCGAGCCCTTGGGCATGCCCATGCAAACATACCCGTTGGCGATCGGCCTGATCGATGTGCTCGGGCGCACGTGACTGGCCAGCCTCGCAGGTCTCGCGATAGGCCGCGCGGAGTTGCTCGGCACGGCGATCGATCTTCCCCTCGATCGCCGGCCAGGTCTCGGCCCCCAGCGGCGTCGCGGCGCCGGTGAATGCGGCGCCGATCATGGCGCGCACCCCCTCATGCCACACCGCGTCGACCCGCGCGCCCGCGTCGTCGCAGTTCGCCCCCGGCGGGGCGAGTGCGATCGCTGCAGAGACGACCGCGATTCCCAGCCCACCGCCGATCCACCACGATGCGTGGCCACGCCGCTCGTGCGCCAGCCCGGTCTCGAGCACCGCGACGAACTCACGCAGGCTCGGCCACCGCTGCGCCGGATCAATGGCAAGGCCGCGACGCATCGCGCGATCGAGCCACCGGGGAATCTTGCGCGGACTCGCCGGCTCGACCAGCGCGCCCTCACACACCGCCAATGCCAGCGAATGCAGCGTGTCGCCCTGGAACGGTCGCGCTCCATGCAGCGCCTCGAACAGGGCGACGCACAACGCGAACTGATCCGCGCGCGCGTCGGCGAGCCCGAGCCCGTACTGCTCGGGTGCCATGTAGGCCGGCGTGCCGGCCATCGAACCAGCGGTAGCCTCGTCGCGCACGGATGCGGCGAGCCCGAAGTCCAGCACCTGCAGACGACCCTCGCGATCGACGATCGCGTTGTCGGGCTTGAAGTCGCGATGCACCAGCCCGCGGTCGTGCGCGGCAGCCAATCCGCGTGCCGCCTGCACGAACACCTCGGCGATCGCAGATGCGTCGTGCTCGACCTCCATCCATCGCCGCAAGGTCTGGCCGTCGACGAGTTCCATCGCGATGTAGACCTCGTGCGCGATCTGACCGACATCGAAGACCGCGACCACGTTGGGGTGGCGGATCTTCGCCATCGCCTGGGCCTCGAGCAGCAGGCGACCCTGGCGTCGGCTGCCGCCATCGACGGTGACCCGCTTGAGCGCGACCTTGCGATCGAGCTCGGGGTCATACGCGGTGAAGACCTCGCCCATGCCGCCCTCGCCGAGTTTGTCGATCACGAGGTAACGCCCGAACATCGCGCGTCGCGTCGTCGGTTGCTCGGCCGGACGATCGCCCGTGGCGGTCGCGGCGAATGGATCGCTGGCCGCAGGTATCGGCGGCAGTTGTGCGTCGATCGTCGCCTCGTCTGCGGGCCTGGCCACCGCAGTGTGGGATAGCACGACGCGTGCCGTCGCGGCACCGCGCGGTCGCCGACGCCAACGGGATTCTCATGCCCACCCGACGCGAGCGCCCGCGCAACGGCGGGCGGCTTTAGCGAGCCGGCGGCTCCGAACGCGGCGCAGCCCGCTTGCCCCGCGCGGGGCGGCGGATGAGTCCACGCAGCTTGGTGGCCCATGGCTCGAGCGTCGTCGAGGTCGACTCGAGCCCGCCATTCGCTGCTGCCTTGGTGACGTGCGTGACCCCGATGCTCACTCTCGCCGCACCGGGCCACGCCGATGCCAAGCCGGCCGTCGAAGTCCCGTCGATGCAGCACTCCAAGGACTCCAGCGCGATCTGGGGCAGCGTGATCGCCAGTGCGACGTCGGTCACCGAGCCGAACTTCGTCGAAGCCGGCGCGATCCCCTGGTTGTTGCTCGCCGTGGTCGCGGTCCAAGCTGGACCCACCGGTGGCAACAAGCTGACGGACACGACGTATATCCAGCGGCTGGATACCTCGGAGGGCGTCGCGCCCGTGGTCGGCTGCGCAGCGCCGGCGGACATCGGGAAAAAGGCACTGGTGCCCTACACCACGGACTACTATTTCTACCGCGCAACCTAGCGGCTGCCGTGGCCCGCGACCCGCCGGCCCATCGCGGGATATCGCGCCATGGACGGTTGTCCATGGCGCGATGCCGGATGCCACGGTGACGCCCGACAAGCCGCGGACATGATTGATCTCCTGCTCTGGCGAAGCGCTTGCTCTCCGAAGGGATCGATGCAACTCACGCGCACCACGACCTGGGGATGGATACTTGCGCTGCTCGGCGCCTGTGGGTCGACGGACGCCGGCGACCAGGCCAACGAGGCCAGCGACGGCGCCGACGAGTCCGGGGACGACGGCGGGACCGTCGGCGATTCGGGCACGAGTGAAGGCGCGGAGCCGACCGATCCGATGGGCGATCCGGCGGTGGTCTATTGGCGCGACATCAAGCCGATCGTCGACGCGCGCTGCGTCGCGTGCCACAGCGCAGACGGTGTCGCGCCGTTTCCGTTGACGACGTACGAGGAGGTCGCGCTTTATGCCGGAGCGATCGGTCCGGCGATCGCGAGCGGGCAGATGCCGCCTTGGCCGGCGTCGAGCGACTGCAACGACTACCTGTTCGATCCATCGCTCGACAACGGGCAGATCGAGACGATCACGACGTGGATCGAGCTGGGCGTACCCGCGGGCAATCCGGCGGACGAGGGCGCAGCGCTGCCGCTGCTGGGCGACGAGCTGCCGCGGGTCGATCTCGAGATCGCGATGGACGAGGAACACGTCGCCGCGCCACCGACCGGCGAGGTCGACGAGCACCGCTGCTTCCTGCTCGACTGGCCCGAGGCCGCCGACACCCACGTCACCGGCTACGAGGTCGTGCCCGGCAATCGCAAGGTCGTGCACCACCTCGTGGCGCGCATCGTTGGTCCCGACGGCGTCGCGGACTTCGAGGCGCAAGACGAGGCCGACGGCGCGTACGGCTGGGCGTGCGGCGCGGGGACCGGCATGAGCGGCGGCAGCGGCCCCTTGCTCGGCGTATGGGTGCCGGGGCAGGGGGCGTCGACGTTCCCCGCGGGCACCGGGCTCCCGGTCGAGACCGGCTCGAAGGTGCTGCTCAACATGCACTACAACACGGTGATGGGAGACACCGCGCCCGATCGCACGGGCGTGAAGTTCATGCTCGAAGAGACGGTGGAGCAGGTCGGGCAGTCGCAGTTCATCACCGATCCGATGTGGCCGATCGGCGACAACATGCTGATCGCCGCGGGGGATCCCGACAGCGTCCACACCTTCGACTTCATGCTGCCGGCGATCGACGTCACGATCTACGCGACCGGGTTGCACATGCACACGCTCGCGGAGTACGCCAGCCTCGTCGTCGAGCACGGCGATGGGTCGACGGAGTGCGCGGTGGACATCCCCCGCTGGGACTTTGGCTGGCAGCTTGGGTATCGGCTCGCGGAGCCGATTCGGGTGTCGGCGGGGGACCGCGTCGTGCTGACCTGCGGCTATGACAACACCGAAGGGAATCAGGCGGTGATCGATGGGGTGCAGCAGACGCCGAGGGATGTGACGTGGGGGGAGGATACGTATGACGAGATGTGTCTCGGTTATGTGTACATCACGCGTGACTGACCCCGCCCGCACCTGAAGGGATGCGTGCGGCGGTGAGTCACTCGTGCGCCAGCTACGAGGCTTCACGCTCCGCGTCAGGAGATCACCGACAAGCGCGTGGCGAGCAAGATGCCCCTCGCCGCCGGTTTTCCGAGCGATGCACCCGAGCGTGGCCCGCACGCGGGCTACCGGAGTCGATCGGGTCGTCCCGGTTGTTCGACGACGGGCCGCAGGCGGCCGACGACGCCACCCCAGCCACCGACGTCGAGTAGAGCGCCCCGCGCCCCCACCGTCACACGCACACGCGGTACGGCGCGACGTAGCTCGATCCCGGGAACGTCGTGATCCCCTCGAAACAATCCGGGTTCTCCGCGCTCCCCCACCCCTCGAACTCCGCAACGGCATCTCCGGCATACGTGATCTCCATCGACAGAAACCGCGGATCCGTTTGCAGCGCGCCGACCGGGGTCTGCGACCACGCGCCGCCATAATCCGGCTCGGCGGGGATCGAAATCACGCCGCCCGCCAGGAGGTCGGCATCAAACCCGCTGATCGAACTCGGGAACAACGTGCACTCGTAGAACGACGTGAGGTCGGTACCGGTGCAGTGCTCGATGCTCGCGGCCTCACCGCCCGCAAGTGCGATCGCGTAGTTGAGCAAAGTCGGGGTGTTGCTCGCAGCGTTGTTGGCCAACCCGTTCTCGGCGGAGGTCGACGTCGCAGCGACATCGATCGACAACACCTCGTCGGCTTGGGGCAGAGCGATGTCGAAGGACACCGTGGTGCTGTTGTTGCGCGCGATCGCGCCGAGGTTGCACGACAGCGTGGTGCCGACGCGGACGCAGCGCGGATCGATTCCGCTCAGCGCACCCATGACGTACACCTGCGGGCTGGTGTGCGTTGCTGGCAGATCGACCGTCAGCACGACGCCGTTCGCCGACTTGTTGCCGATGTTGGCGACGACGATGTCGTACTCCGTCGCATCGTAGACGTGGGCGGCCGCCGGGGCCGGAATCGTGACCCGCACGTCGGCGGCAGCCATGGCTGAGGTGGCAAACAGGAAGGTCAGCGAGGCGGGGATCAGGGTGCGAATCAACATGAAGTCTCCAAAGGGTTCGGGTGGTTGTACGGGCGTCTCGCGTGCAATCCGCGTTACGAGTACGTCACTCGGTACAACGTCAGCCTACCCGCGAAGAGTCCATCCGGTTCCTTTCCAACCTCTTACAATCCCAGCGGTTTCGCCGCATCGAGGCCGGAAGTGTCCGCCAGCAGCTCGCCGATCGTGCGACCCCACGCGGTCTCGATCGACGTCAGCAGTTCGTCGGCGGGGCGCTCGAGGTCGTGCATCGACCACTGGCGAGCATCGCCGTCCCAGCCGCCAGTGACGAGCCACTCGCTGCGTGCGTCGAACGTGACCGATGCGACGTGACCGGCGTGTGCTTCCAACACCGCGAGCCGCACGAGCGACGCCGAGGACCACAGCGACGCGGTGCCGTCGGTGTGCGCGACGGCAAGCAGACGACCATCGGGCGACAGCGCGAGATCGGTGCTGGTGGTCGTCAGCAGTACTTCGCGCACGGTCCCGTCGACGTCGATCATCTCCAACGCACCCTCGCGCAGTATCGCGACGGTGCTCGCCGATCCGGCGACCGCGACCGCGTCGTCGCGCTGGGTGATGAACGTCGGCTCGAGCGACTCGCCGAGCCGGACGATCTCGCCACCGTGGGTCAACGCGGTCAACGCCTGGCGATCCGCATCGCTCTCGATATCGACGATGCGTCCGATGTACGTGAGGCGTGGGTCGCGAACCAGCGTGCCTCGACGCCACACCTCGAGACCGTCCTCATACCGTGCGAGCACCACCACATCGCCGACCAACCAAGCCAGCCGCGGTCCCGACGACGCAGGCCAGCGCTCGGGTACGAGCGGGTCGTCGAGGTCGAATATCTGCAGCTCGTCGCCCTGGGCCGAAACCGTGACGATCCGACGGCCGTCGGGCGAGAACTCGGCGTCCTTGGCCACGCTCCAGTGGAGCGGGAGCTCAGCGGTCGCGTCGACACCATCGACACGGGACAACCGCAGCGCACCGTCGCCGTGGACGCTGGCGAGATGCCGGCCATCGGGCGAGAGCGTGACCGCGGCGATGCCCGACGGCGAGTGATGCAGGTGCGTCCGCGAGCGCCCGCGCGCGAGGTCGAAGTCCTCGACGCTGGCCCCGACCACGCGCAGCGAGGTGCCGTCGTCGAGCCAGCGTACGCGGGTGCCTCGGGTGCTGAGGCGGACCGCGAGCGCACCTGTCGCGATCTCCCACACGTCGACGTGGCCGCTGCCGTCGGCCACCGCGAGTCGCGAGTCGGCCAGCGCGATGTCCGAGGGCGTGCCGGCATCGTTGGCGAACGTCTGCACGACCCTCCGTGCGTCGAAGTCGATGACGACGGCTTCGCCGTTGGCGGTGGCCAGCGCCGCGAGTCGCGTCGAGGTTCGCTCGAACGTGAGCACCAGGGGGCCGCCGAGGCCAGCAGGCAGGCGCAGTATTTCGCGGTTTAGCGCGCCATTCTCGGAGGCGACCAGTACCGCGCCGTCTTGGCAGACCAGGACCCGCGCACCGTCGGGTCGTCGCCCAACCACCGCGGGCACACCGTTGCCACGCGTGAGGCAGGACTGGGTCAGTTCAACGCCGCCGGTCTCGAGGTCGGCCCAATTCTCAGCTGTGCCGCTGATCCAGCTCACCCAGCGGCCGTGGGTGTGGAAGCGGTGCGGGTTTGCGCCCGGTGCACTGAGTTCGATCGGGTCCGCCGGATATCGTGAATCGATCGCGGTGATGTGCGCCCGGGCTCCGCGCATCACGACCGTGGGGCCCACGTCTGCGAGCACGACCGGCGCACCCAGATCGGCGAGCGATCCTTGAGGAGTCCACACTGTATCGACCCGGCCGATCATCGTGCCGCCCTCGCGCGCGCACGCGATCGTCCAGCCGTCGGCGGACACCACAGCGCGGGTGCAGCCGGGCAGCTCGACGCGACGCACCAGCCGTGGACGCGTGGCGCCGTCGAAGCGGGCAAGCACGCCCCGGGCCTGAGCCGATACGCCATGGGTGAGTGCACCCGCGGCGTACAGCTCGGCCTCGGCCCATGCGCTGCGTGCCATCGCGCCCTTGGCCTGAGCGACCTCGGCCTGCGCAAGGCTGTGCTCCGCGCGCGCCCGTGCAGCCATCGCCATCTTCTCGGATTCCTGGGCGCGGCCACGCTCCGCAGCCGTGCGTGTGTATCCGATCGTCGCGGCGGTCGCGATGCCGACGAGCGCCACCAACGTCGCGATCAGCGGCACGCGGTGCGCCGACCAGGCCCGCGCGACCAGCTCGAGCAGGCCGTAGCGATGGGCGGCGACGCGACGCCCCTCGAACCACGCGGCGACGTCCTCGGCGAGCGCGTGACCATCGGCATAGCGCGCATCGGGGTCGTCGGCGGTCGCGCGTTCGACGATCGCCAGGAGCTCCGGTGCGCCCGCGGCAGCGCCGGCCACATTGGTGCCCGTCACGATCTCGCGCAGGGTAACCCCCAGCGCGTAGACGTCGGCGCGCGCGTCGAGCACGTCGCCGCGCCGCTGCTCGGGCGCCATGTAACTCGGCGTGCCCGCAACGCCCGGCGGTCGCACGCCGATCGATCCAGCCAGCCCCCAGTCGACCACGATCGTCTCACCAAAGCGGCCGACCAGGATGTTCGCGGGCTTGAGGTCGCGGTGGACGATCCGCTCGCTGTGGGCGTAGCCGACCGCTTCGCAGGCGTCGAGAAAGTGTCGCACGAGCCGCAGGCGGCCAAGGTCGGTGGCGGCTGCCAGGGCATCGGCGAGCGTCTCCCCCTCGATGATCGGCATCGTGTAGTAGGGCTGGCCGTCGGGCAACAGGCCGGCGTCGTGCACGGCGACGATCCCGGGGTGCACCAGCTTCGCTGTCACCTTGGCTTCGGCGACGAACTGCCGCCGCGCCGCCACGCTGCGGAGCACCGGCGTCTTGATCGCAACGTCGCGGCCGAGCAGGCGATCGAAGGTCACACGGATCTCGCCCATGCCGCCGCGACCGAGCACGCCCGCGTCGAGGTAGCGCCGCTCGGGTAATAGCTCGAAGCCGGAATCCTCGGTGGGGTCGCCGTCGGGCAGCGACACCAGACCCAACGACGCCCCGCTGAGCTGCGGCGGCGGCCGCGACTCGGTTGGCTCAGCTTCGGTCATCGACGTGGTCGTGCGGGTACAACAGTAGCTCGACCTGTCCTGCGCCGTCGGAGTGCACGAGATCGGTGCGCACCCGCGCCTCTTTGAGCTTGCGACGCAGCCGCGATAGCGTGACGTCGAAGCGCGAGCGCAGCAAGTCGAGTTCGGCCTCGCCCGGCCACATCAGTTCCGCCAGGACTCGCCATGGTGCGGGACCTCCGAGCGCGACGAGCTCGGACAAGATGCGCGCGTGGGCACCACCGATCACCAGCGCCGCCATGCCCTCGCGGTGGATGTGCACGGTGTCGAAGTTCGCGGTGATGCGCAGCGGCGTCGCGGTGCCTCCCGGCCCGCGGGTGGGCGTCTGATCGGCGCTCTGCAGCGGCACGGCGACGACCACCAGCGTCCGATCGCCCACGGTGATCTCGGAGCCCGGCACCAGATCGCGGGTGGCGCCGTCGGCGGTGCGGATCCGCCACGACGCCCCGGTGCTCCACACCCAGGCCAGGGCCGACTCCACGTGTCCCGCCACGAGCCGTGTGGCAGCGACCACCGACGCGACCGGCGGCAGGACCTGCCGCGCGATGCCGGCACCCTCGACCGCGAGGACGAACGGCGGCAAGTGGACCATGCCGACCTCGATCGTCACACCACGCGCGAGTACGATCTCGAGCCCGCTGCGCAGCGCGACTTCGCTCACCGGTCGATCATCCACTGCGAGGCCCCCGCGCAGCGCGATCAAGCGCAGTTCGCCCTCACGCAGGCTGACCATCGCGTGGGCCTCGCTGATCCGCGCGTCATCGAGCGGCATCGCCGAACTCGACAGACGTCCGATCAGATCGCCGTGGACGAGCTCGTGGCACGTGCCGTCGGGGGCGCGGACGGTCGCGTAGGCTTGCATCGGGCAGGTGACGCCGGCCAGCTGCCCATTCATTCCTAATGGGTCGCAAGCGTAGCGGCAAGGGGGGCGACCCCGCTTTCCATTCGCTCGAGCTGCCCCCCGCCGCAATCATCCCGCCGAGCCACGACCGAAAACCGGCAGGGGTGGTCGGGGCTCCGGCGTTCCTCTACTACGCCGATGTCTGTCATGGCGGTCGCACGGCGAAGGCCGACCGATCGAGGACGACGAGCACGACCTGCAGTAGCGGTGAGCGCCGCGCCGCGTGCAAGCGCGTATACTGCTCGTTCGATGCGCGCCGACTTCGAGGTCCAGGGCGTTCGCGTGCCGTGGCTGCTCTACGGCACCGCGTGGAAAGAGACGCGCACCGCTGCGTTGACCAGCCTCGCGATCGCGGCCGGCTTTCGTGGCATCGATACCGCGAATCAGCGCAAGCACTACCTCGAGACCGGCGTCGGCGAAGCTCTCGCAGCGTCGCCGGTGCCGCGCGATCGGATCTTCGTGCAGACCAAATTCACGTACGCGCGCGGCCAGGATCACCGCCTGCCCTACGACCCTGCAGCATCACTCACCACGCAGGTGCAGCAATCGTTCGCGAGCTCGCTCGAGCATCTCGGCATCGATCGGCTCGACGCGCTCGTCCTGCACGGACCGACGCTGCGCAGCGGCTGGAGCAGCGCGGATCGCCAGGTGTGGCGCGCGATGGAGGACTTGCACGAGAGCGGGAGTGTGCGCCTGCTCGGCATCAGCAACATCGAATATGATCAGCTCGTGCTGCTGTGTGAAGACGCCGCGGTCGCGCCGGCGATCGTGCAGAACCGCTGCTACGCGGACACCGGTTGGGATCGTGAGGTCCGCGGCCTGTGCCGCGATCGTGGGATCGTCTACGAGGGCTTCTCGCTGCTGACCGCGAACGCAGCTGCGCTCGCCGACGCGAAGGTCTTCGCGATCGCAAGTCGTATCGGCGCCACGATCCCGCAGGTCGTGCTGCGATTCGCGAACGCGATCGGCATCGTCGCGCTCACCGGGACGACGAACACGACGCACATGGAGCAGGATCTCGCGGCGCTGGACATCCCGCTCACACCCGAAGACATTGCCGCGCTCGAGACGCTCGCCGGCTGATGAGCGCCACGTCTGCCAGTGCGAATCGATCGGCGATCTTTGATCATGCTGTTCGCCTCGGGCTCGACCGTGCCTTTCATGCGCTCGTTCGGAACACGGTGCCATAGCACTCGATGATCGACGAGTTCAGCTGAACTTCGCGGTCGGTCTCGACGACGCGCACCCATAGCCGCCAGCCCGATGCGGTGGCCGCTTGCGCGCGATGCAGCGACAGGCCGTCGGTGCGCACGATGCTCGACGCCGGCTGGAGGGCGAACGGCGGCGAAAGCTCGCGGACGGCGGCGTCGAGGCCCGTGAAGCTCGGGATCAGCTCCGCAAGCGTGAGCGTCAGCGGTGAGGTTGCGAAGACCGTTGCGCAATGATCGGAGGATTGGTAGGCGAGGTACCGCGGCGGGGTGACGCCGCCGGCAAGCCGGGCCTTCATGTCGTGGAGGAGACTGTGGCCGAGCGCCTCGACCACAGGCCCGCGCGCCACGATGCTGCCGTCGATGTGCCAGTGCTGGCTGTCGACGGGGACGTCACCGGGCTCGAAGTACTGGATCTTGGAGTCGACGTAGACGTAGCGCTTGTCGCCGACGAGGTGCTTGCGCGTCGCCTCGAGCACTCGCCGGGTCAAGGGGCTCGCCAGCGCGAGGGCCTCGGGCAGTGGGCACCAACAAAACGTGACGCTGTCGTCCCGGACCTCTTGCTGGGTCGGGACTGGCAGGGTGTCCTCGACCGAGTAGAGATTCGGGAAGGTGGCCTCGAAGTCTGCGATCGGTCGCCGCGTGTCGAGCCGGTAGTCCTCGAGCGTGCTGGGCCGCATCTCCGCGACGACCGCCTCGGGCGCGCTCGTCGAAGCGGTTTTCGGTCGCTTGCTCGTCGAGCCGTGGTAGGCGCCTTCACCGGTAAAAGGCGCGACCTGCTGGGTGTCGATGGCGTGGCGCTGGTCGAGATGGGTCAGGCTCATCGGTCAGACACCTCACGTGAAGTCGAACATGGCCTGAAAATACTGGAGCTTGGCTGCTGGCTCCTGGGACAGCCGAATGACCTCGGGAACGCGGTCGCTCAAGTGCTCGTCGGAGCGCTGTTCTGGTTGCGGCCCGAGATAGCGATCGGGCAACCCGAACGATCGATTGTACACCACGTTCGGGATGACCTCTGCCGTCTGGCGACTGCGCAGCTGGGGCAGCGGCGCCCAGTCGTGCTCGATGAAGAAACTCTCCGCGCCCCGCCGCAGGTAGAAACCGAGCCGCTCCATGCGCTCGAGCCAAGGCGGATCGCCGATTTGCCAGAGGCCGCGGCCACACAACAGGTGCTGGGAGTGCTCGACCGGGCGGCCGCGCTTCGCGATGTGGTCGCGGGCGTACTTTTCCACGATCGTGGACAGCAGAAGTCGCGACAGGCTGTGGCCGCGCTGCTGCTTGGCCACGACGAAGTTCGCGAGCTGGTGATAGGCCTTGGGCTTGAATCGATCGATCTCCGGGAACGCGAACCTGTCGAACCACCGGTGCTCGGGCTTGTCGCCGTCGGGCTGCGCGAAATCCACGGTTGCGCGAATGGTCGAGTGGCGGAGATTGTTGTAGCGACCGGTGAAGAAAAAGATCGTGTCCTTGCTGCGGCCGACCAGGATCGTGCCGAGGATCTCGCTGCGGTCGGGGCCAACGGATCGCGAGAGCACGAAGCGGTGGCCGGTGATGCCCCAGATATGGGCGACGCCGTAGGGGGAGATGATCTCGAGCTGCACGCGCTCGACGACCTGCTCGGGCAGGTGACCGCCACGGTCTTGGCGCGCGTCCTCGAGCGACAGGCAAAGCAGTGAGGAGATGGCGCGTGCGATCTCGGGCACCGCGCTCCAGACGATGCCGAGCTCCATGCCGTCGTCGAGGGGCACGTAGTTGGGGGCGCTCGGGCTGGGCGAGGCCTCGTGGCGGACGTACGCCTCGCGGAGGGTGCGCGTCGAAACGAAGCGATCCTCGGGAGCCCTGTTGATGTACTTGCCGAGCGCTCGGCCGGCCATCCTGCCGTCGCGACACATCCCGATGGCGTCGATGATCTGCCGCTCGAGCAGGGCGTCGCGCCGGCCCTCGAGGGACACCTTCGGCGAGTGCCCCGGCGCCTCGAAGCTCACCCCCGCCGTCGTGCTCAGGCTCTGGTCCGCGCCGGCCGACAGCAACATGTCGACGATCTCCCGGTTCCCCCTGCGCTTGGCGAGAATGAGCGCGCAGTAGCCGTCGTGGTTCTGCAGGTCGAGCTTGGCGCCGACCCTGACCAGGACGCTGGCGAGCTCGGCGCGGCCCTCACACGCCGCCCGCAGCAGCGCCGTGTTGCCGTCGGTGTTCCGCGCGTCGAGGTCGACACCGGCTTCGACCAGCGTCACCGCGATGTCGTGGTAGTTCTCGCTGACGGCCCAGATCAGCGGGGTCTCGTCCCGTTCTTCGAGACGTACGTCGAGCGCCCTGTGCCGCTGGAGCTTCGCGAGCAGCTCGGCGAGCTTGTCGCCCGTGTCAGGGTGCATTGCGGGATCTTGCATGGAAAACGTGACCGACGCGAGTGTCCTTTTCGCTCGTCGCCACTTTTGAAGCGGCTGCGACGTCACGCGTCCTCGTCGCCGCAAGGTATCATCCCGTCATGACGCTCACCCGCGACACCCACTGCTCCTACTGCGGCGCACGGTACGAAGCGCCGCTCGCTTACCCCCGCACCTGCAAGTCGTGTCTGACGCAGGTCTGGGCGAACCCCATTCCCGTCGCCGTACTCCTGCTCCCCGTCGTGACGGGAGAGCGGACCGGCCTGCTCGTCGTTCGCCGGGCAATCGAGCCGAGGTTGGGCAAGCTCGCGCTCGTCGGCGGCTTCCTCGAGGAGCACGAGACGTGGGCACAGGGCGCCGTACGAGAACTGCGCGAGGAGACGGGAGTCGAGCTTGGGCCCGACACCCTCGAGCCCTACTGGTTCACGTCGACCGAGCCCCGGCCCAACCGCGTGCTCCTGTTCTGTGTCGCGCGACCGATCGCGGCTGCGTCGCTCGGAGCGTTCGTCAAGAGCAGCGAGACGGATGAGCGCGGTCTGGTATTCGGGCCGGCCGGCCTCGACGAAGTGTTCGCCTTCCCCCTCCACGTGGAGGCGGCCCGACGCTACTTCGCCGGCCGCGGCGTCGATGCCGAGCATGGCTACGTCGTTGCGTGAGCCGATCGGTGCGCGAGCCGGAGCACGGGTGAGCTCTAGAGCGCCCGGAGGTCCCGGGTCCGGCGTCCGCGAGACTCCAGGCCGATCGGGCCCAGCTCGGCGATCGCAGCGCGAAACGCCCGAGTGCGGTCGTGCCCACTGCGACCCGCCAGGGTCTCGAACTCGGGCACGGCGCCCATGAGCGACGCGCACATCCGGGCGCTTTGCTCGAGCGAGGGCTGCAGTGGCGCCGCGAACGCTCGATCGTAGCGCGTCGCGATGCGCCACGGCAGCTCGTGATCGAACGCATCGAGATGCGTGAGGGCGAGGACGTCGAGGCCGCCCACGGCGGCGATCGCATAGCGGGCAAGCACGAGGTCGAAGTAGCCGCGGCGAAAAGCACCCTGCCAGGCACCCTCGGGGTTGTGCGGCTCGGCGAGAACGTCGAGCTCGGCGGACTCGGTAGGGAAGGGACCCGGTCCATGCCGCACGTGGTACGAGCGCAGCACCCCGATTCGCCGGCGCTCATGCGCCCAGCCCATGGCGTCGAGCACGGCGTCGGGGTTCGCGAAGGTACACGTCGACCAGGTCGTGAACGGGTGGAAGCCGAGGGCCTCGTCGAGCAGCACGCCCTGGGCGCCTTCGAAGACCACGTCACCATCAGGCATCGGAAGGGGCTCTTCGGGGTCGACGAGGTCGATCGCGGCGACCACCGTGCAGGCGCGTTCGAGCCAACGGTCGGCGAGCGCCGGATCCTCGAACAGGCGCGCGTCCTCGCCATGAGCGACCAGAGCGCCGGCTCGGCGCAGCTGCTCGCGCTTGCGTTCGCGGGTGCGCGTCAGCATGCGGCGCGCGACGGACGGAGACCTCAAGGTGCCCAAGGAAATCGTGTCGTCGGGATGAGCCAGCGAGTCTGCGACGGTCTCGCCCACGCCAACACCGCAGCTGCCGTGGCGCGCGGCGCCGCGGGCGAGCTCTCGCAGCCGGTTTGCCGCCTGGTGATAGGGCGTGATCACGCGGCAACGCGGATCGGCCGACACGCGCTCGAGCGCATCGGGCACGCCCTTGCCGGCGAGCACCTCGGCCTCGACCAACAAGGCGGTCGGGTGCACGACCATCGGCTCGGCCAGGAACGTGCGGACCCCAGCGACGAACGACCCGGCGCCGAGCTGCGCGAACGTGTGCGCGGTGCCGTCGTCGAGCACCACTGTGTGGCCGGCCTGGGCCCCGCCGTTGGTCCGCATGACCCACCGCGCGCCGGTGGTGCGGACCAGAAAGTCGACGATGTGGCCCTTGCCGGCGTCACCGAAGCCGAGATCGACGACCAGGTGTGCGCGAGGCGAGCTCACGGCGCGATGCCGGGAACCGGCGCACCATCGCGTTCGAGCGCGGCCGCGAACGGCGTGAGCGCACGTACGATTCGAGCGGTGCGATCTCGATCGGCCCCTTGATCACCCACGAGCTTCGCGAGCTGATCGAGGTTCGCCACCACACCCTCGTTGATCGCGATGGCACCGGCCGCGACGTAGCAGGTGTCCTCATGGGACTCCATGCAGATCACGTGGTCTCCGAGCAACTCGCGCCACTGCTTCTCGCAGCCCGCGCGCCGGCCGAGGTCCGGGATCAGGAAGAACGGGTGGAAGGTCTTGGTCAGCTCGGCGACGACCTCGGGCGTCGGCACGTCCTGGTCGAGCCGCTCGCCGATCACCGCTTCGACGTGAGTCTTGGGCAGCTCGGGCCACGCCGGCTCGTCACCGGTGATGAACATGTAGCCTTTGGTCTTGCGCTTCACGACGCAGTCCATCTCGGTATGCGTCGCAAAGAAGTACATCGCTAGCTCGTAGGACTCGTACTCATTGCCGCCGCCGCCCTCGAGGAAGATCGCCGTGAGCCACTTGTCCATCAGCTCTGCGGTCGACTCGAACTGGCCGACCTGCAGCGGGGCGCTGTCCCAGCCCGCGTTTCCGATCGCCGCGAACAGCACCTGCGGATCCGCGACACCGCACGCGGCGAGTACCTTCATGAAGTTCGGCAACTCGGTGCTGGCGAGCGAGCGCGGGATGGCGCCCATCGATCCAGAAACGTCGAGTGCGAAGACGATTCCCAGCGAGCGCGGATTGTCGACGGAGTCGCGGGACTCGCGAGCACGGACGCCGTTGGGGCTCATCAGTGGGTGACACTTGCGCTGCGTGAACACCTCGGCTGCGCCGGGTTGCGTGCGCCCGCTGAGCATGGCGAGGTGGGCTTGGTGGCTGTAGTTTCCGTGTCCCATCGTTGGATCCGTGCTGCTCTTACCATCCGGGCATCTTGAAGTGTTCGAACACCGGCGGCCCGAAACAATCCTGCGCGACCTGGGTAATCCGCTCGCGCACGGCCCAGGCGTCGGTCTGGCCAGTTCCGGGGCGCTCCAGGTCGGCCAGGGCTGTGGCGAGAGCAGCAGGTGTCGCGGC
>CANLQR010000101.1 GCA_947492135.1 Deltaproteobacteria bacterium
CCCGTGCCCGTGCCCGTGCCCGTGCCCGTGCCCGTGCCCGTGCCCGACCCGACGAATCGCTACCGACACCGTGGTCGGCGCGCGCCGTGCGGCCACACCGTGCAACACGGCGTTCTCGACCAGCGGCTGCAGCGACATCGGAGGCACGCGCACCGCGAGCAACGTCTCGTCGACCTCGATGCTCGTGCACAGGCGTTCGCCAAAGCGCAGCCGTTCGAGCTCGATGTAGCCGGTCGTCGCGGCGAGCTCGTCGGCCAGTGGCACCCAAACCTGCTTGCCGCTGGCCAGCGCAAACCGCAGCAGGGCCGCGAGCCGCTCGACGGCTCGCTCGGCGAGCTTTGGATCTTCTGCGATCAACGCGGCGATGGTGTTGAGCGCATTGAAGAGAAAGTGCGGATTGGTCCGGCTCTGCAACGCACTCAGCTCTGCCCGCAACGCCTGGCGTTTGCGGACCTCGGCGTCGCGCTCGGCCTGGGCGGCGCGCAGGTGCATTCGCTCGCGTTCGCGCCCGATCGCGACCATCACGATCGTCACGGGGACCGCGACCCATAACACGCCCGCGCGCGGGAACGTCTCGGCGGTTCGCGGCGCAACCACGGACACGAGTGCAACACCCGCCTCGACACCGACGACCACCGCCATCGCGACCACGCCGACGTACACCGCGAGTCGGAAGCCTGGCCCGCGTCGCTCGAGCGCGAAGGCGTGGGTGGCCGCTGCGTGTCCGAGATCGATCGACGATCCGATCATCAGGCTGACGAAGGCATTGAACGCAAACGCGGCCAGCAGCACCTTGGCGGTGCGCAGGCCGAGCATGCTCACCTGCATCGCCGTGAGCAGGGCCGCGAGCGCGCCAGCGACCACCAGCGCGACGCCCACACGACGCGTCCAGCCCCGTCGGGCTTGCGGCGCTGCAGGTGAGGCGTCGGCGACCAAGCGGTTCATCGTACTGGACCTCGTGCGCGATCGTTGCGGTCGGCGGGACCCCGAACTAGCCCGCGACCACCGGGCGCTGCGGGACGTGCTCGCCGAAGCGACGACGCCAGCGAGCGGTCCAGACGAGACCCACAGGCAGGATCAGCACCGTCGGCGCGACCCACGGCACCCAGCCCAGCGCGTCGGGCACGAGCCCCGAGAACAACCGGCTGCCACCAAACACAGTGAAGGCCGTGATCGCCGAGATCATCGCGCCCATCGCCCCTTGCATGTGCTGGTACCACCACGCCTTGGGGGTCACCAGTGGCCGCAGCACGAAGCGGAGATCGCCGACCGCGCCCATTGCGGTCAGGGCACCGAACCCCATCAGCAGGGGCGCCATGACGAGCATGCCCACGCTCAGGCTGACCCCGCCCGTGATGCCACTGGCGACCGGCAACGCCAGATCGAGCCAGCTGGCGTGAGGCGCTGGCGCTCGCTTGCGCACGAGCGAGCGCAGCATCTGCTGCACCGAGCACAACATCAGCAGCGCAATGGTCGCCAAGAACAATCCGCTGACGCGTTTCGACGCGACCTCCGCTTCGGTCACGAACGCGGATGGGATCGCCAGCCACGCGGCGGACATCACCACGCCGGTGACGCCCGCGAGGATCATCGACACGGCGAACACCTGGCCGACGCGGCGATGCCAGCGACTGCCCTTGCGGGAGAACACCGGGACGAGCATCGCCAGCAGACCGACAGCACCCCCGGCGATGTGAAGCCCTCGGATCATCTCGTAGACGGCCAGCATGTCGAGCAGCGTGACGTGGCGTTGCCGGTGGTGCGAGCGCGGACCGACGAGCGGGGGCAATCCGCCGACGAACGGAGGCCAAGCGTCACGGCGCGGCGGCGACGTAGGCGATGCACTCGACCTCGATGCGCGCGCCCAATGCCAGACCATTGGCGCCCAGAGCACTGCGCGCCGGGAAGTGCTTGGAAAAGTACGAGGCGTAGATCTCGTTGAACGCCGGCCACTCGCTCATGTCGGCCAGGAACACGGTGCACTTGATCACATCGTCGAGCGCGGCGCCGTGAAGCGCGAGCGTGGCCTTGATGTTGTCCATCACCTGCCTCGACTCGGGGCCGATACCGCCGAGCACCAGAGTCCGCGTGCCCGGGACGTTGCCGATCTGTCCGGACAGGAACAGCAGGCCGCCGGCGCGCACCGCCTCGGAGAACGGCAGCCCAAGCGCGGCGCTGTGCGGCGACGAGAGAAACTCGGGGGGTGCGGTGCGCTCGGGGAGCTGGGGTGCACTCGGAGGCGCGGCGGTCTTGCAGCCGAGCACCGTGCCGATGACGACGACGAGCGGGTACTTCATGGGCGGTGGGCCAGGATAGCCCCTCGAAGCGGGCACCCCGACCTCAGCTTTGCCCGGGGCCCTTTGGCGGCCCAGCCCTTGAACCCACCCCCTGAACCCACCCCGCCGCGCACACCGCTGGCGCCGTCCACTTCGCCGCGACGGCCGGCCGGATCGATGCGAACATTCGCCCCGCTCGGGTCCTCGCCCCGACGAATCTAAAGATGGTCCACATTCCGAACGATCTCGCTCGTGCGATCCAAGCCGATGACTGCGTGCTCTGGGTGGGGGCCGGTTTCGGCACCCTTGCCGGACGCCCGGGCTGGGAGCAACTGCTGCGCCGACTCTTGCCCGTCTGCCCCGAGGACGATCGCGCTGCGCTGGGCGATCTGATCGAGCAGGGTCGGTGGCGCACCGTGTTGACCTACGTCCACCGCCACTTCGGTGACGAGCCGCTGGCCAAGGTGCTCAAGGAGGTCTCGGTCGAAGGCGAGCACGCCGAGATCCAAGACGGCACCAGCAAGCTCACCGATCTGCCCTGGCGCGCGTGCTTTGCCACGACCTACGCCGATCTGGTCGCGCGGATGTTCTCGGTCGATGGCCGCAAGCCGCAAGTGCTGTCACACGGCGACGCGCACAATCTGTCGCTGCGCGATCACAAGGAGTTCTTCATCCTGCGCACGCCGCCCACCGGCCGTGCCATGCGGGCCGACGGGGTCTTCTTCGACCTGGTCGAAGAGATCGTCCGCACCCGCACGATCCTGTTTCTCGGTTTTGACCCCGACGATCCCGACCTGCTGCAGATCTTCGATCTGCTCGATCGTGTCGGTCGCGGCAACACCCACTTCGCGTTGCTCCCCTGGGTCACTCCGCCCGAGGCCGAGGAGCTGCGCGAACGCTTTGCCATCGAGGTCATCCCCGGGGCCGCCGATCGCGGGTTGACCAGCCTGTTCGCCGACCTCGCGAACGCCTGCGCTGACGTTGCGCTGCGCCCGAGCAGCGCGGCCGACAAGCTGACGATGCTCGACCTCGCGCGCGTGGTCCGTGGGATCGAGCTTCGTGTCGACATCGCGTTCGACGAGGCCCGCTCGATCGACGTCGAGTGGGTCGAGCATCTGATGGATGCGGTGCCAGGCGGCAGCCTGGCCGGGATCCCGGCGGCCACGCTGTTGCGGACCGGTGCGATCCTGCTCGCGCATGGTCGGGTCGACCGCGCACGGCGGTGTTTCCAAGCGGTGATCACCCACGGTGCTGGCCGCGAGTTCAGCAACATCGCGCGATTCAATCTCGCCTACACCGCTGCGATCGAAGGTGATCGCGCCGCGGCACTCGATGGTCTGGCAGCGGCGGCCGATGTCGACCGCAGTCTGGCCTTGGTGCCGCCGCGATTCGCTCTGCAAGAGGTCCTCGGCCGCACCAGCACTGGCCTGCTCTTGCTGTGCCGCGACCGCGAGACCAAGGTCGAATATGAAGTCTCCGTCGCCCAGCTTGCCCGCCCGGTCGGCGAACAAGAGCACGAGCGCTTCCACACCGCGGTCTCGAAGCTCGCAGCGATCGAGCACCCCGCCGTCACCGGTGTGCGGGGCGGCTTTGCCGATGGCCGCTTGTTCGGCGTCATGCGCACGCCGACCCCGGGAATGCTGCTGGCCGACATCCTCGAGGGTGACGCCACGATGGCGTTCGACAAGGCCTACGAGCTGATCGGCCCGCTGGTCGATGGCTTGGCGGCGTGCCATGCCGCGGGCATCCTGCATCGCGACATCAACCCGAGCAACGTGCTGGTCGGTGCGGGCGCGGTGCTTCGTGGCTTCGGATTTCCTCCGGTCATCGGCTTCGCACGGCCCTCGGTCCGTGCTGCCAACGTGGGCTATATGGCGCCCGAGTTGCTCGCCGGCGGTGAGGCGTCGCCGGCGTCGGACGTCTACTCGATGGCAGCGTTGTGCTACCGGCTGGTGTCGGGACGAGCACCCGCGGGTGCAGTGCCCCTGGCCACCGCGCGCAACGCCGAGCTCGATCCCCGCGTGGACGAGGTGCTCCGCGAGGCGTTGCATCCCGAGCCGTCCAAGCGACTGTCCCTGGCCGAGTTGCGCGCGCGATTGGAGCAGATTCTCGCGACGCCAGAGCAGGGCCGCGCGCTGCGGCTCGCTCGCGAGCCCTCCACGCCAGGGCTCGAGACCGTCGTGGATCTCGGCGTGCCGCGAAGTGGCACGGAGCGCGCTGCTGAATCCGGACCGGTCGCGGTCCCGCACGTCGTCGAGGAGGTCCTGTCCGCACCGCTGGTCCAGCGCATCGTGACACCGGACGATCCCGACGACCTCGAGGCGTGGGCGTGGATCCTCGAGCGCAAGCCGACCAACGTCGAGGCGCGCGCCGCGGTCGCCCGCATCGAGAACGAAGCCCGCGAGGCGCTGCGTTGGGATCGCGTGGCCGAGGCGCTCAAGATCCGCATGCAACACTGTCAGGTCGCCCGCGAGCGCATCGAGCTGATGCGTGAGGTCGCGTCGATCTACGAGACCCGCCTCGGGGCTCCCGCCAACGCTTTCGAGGTGATCCAGGGCCTGATCGAAGAGCTGGCGCCCAGCGAGCAACACACCGCGATCGCCGACCTGCGTCGACTCGCCGAGATCACGGCAGGCTGGTCGAACTTCGCCGACAGCCTGATGATCGTCGCCGAGCGCACGCTCGCAGGAGACCGCCAAGGCGAGCTGTACGAGGAGCTCGGACGGATCTTCTCCGAGAAGCTCGGCGCCAGCGATCGCGCGCTGGTGGCCTACGAAAAGGCCAACGAGCAGCGTCCGACGGCGGCGACCTGGAGCGCCGTCATTCCGCTTTACCGCAAGCTCAACCGCGATATGGACCTGGTCAGCGCAATGCTGTCCCTGGCCGATCTCCAGACCGGCGCCGACCGCCACGGCACGCTGGTCAGCGGGGCCAAGGTGCTCCGCGAGCAGCTCGGGGACGAAGAGGGTGCGTTTGGCGTCATCGAGAACGTCCTGGTCGAGAGTCCCGACCACGCCGATGCGCTGGCGATCGGCGAGTCGCTGGCCCGCTCGCTCGATCGCAAGCCTGCGCTGATCGACATCTTGACCCGGCGCGGTCAGGCCGCGCTCGGTGATACCGAGGCGGCCGACGCACTGCGCGAAGCCGCGGCCCTCGCGGCCGAGGCCAAAGACGTCGATCGGCACATCGATCTGCTGCAGAAGCTGCTGGCCCGCCGTCCCGCCGATCGCGAGACCGCCGGGCGACTCGTCGAGACCCTGCGCGGCTGCGTCGCCGCCGACCCCGGCCGCCGCGCGCCCTTGATCGACGCGTTGTCGACCTACGTCGACATGCTCGAGCTGCCCACCGAGAAGGCCGCGCTGCTGGTCGAGCTCGCCGGCTTGCTCGATCAAGAGGTCGACGGCAAGGAACGCGCCGCCGATTGTCGCGAACGGGTGCTCGAGCTGATTCCCATCGAGCAACCCCTCGCCCACGACGCCGCGACCGCGCTGGCCAAGTGGTACCGCCGCCAGCAGGACAACGAATCGTTGGACAAGTTGCTGGTGCGTCAGGGCAGCGCCGTCGATGCCGATGAGGCCGTACGCGTCGAAGCCTGGCAACGCGTCGTCGAGCTGCGCAAGTCCCTCGGTGCCGCAGACTCCGCCATCATCGACGCCCTCGAGCACCTCACTGCGCTGCAACCAAACCAGAGCAAGTGGCGCGATGACCTGCTCGAACGCTACCTGGCGATCGACGATTTCAAGCACGCAGGGCCGCTGATTCGCGCACAGGTCGACGCCGAGACCGATCCCAAGCGCAAGGCCGAGCTGTTGCTGCGCGGCGGCATCCTGCGCCATGAGATCGGCAAGGTCGAAGGCGCTGTAGAGGCCCTCGAGCAGGCCGTAGCGCTCGATCCCTCGCTTACCGACGCGTGGCTACAGCTGCGCGAGCTGTACACCCAGAACGAACAGCCGCTCAAGGCGATCGAGGCCCAGGTCAGCGCGGCGCGGACCCACGGCAACCGCGTCGAGAAGGTCAAGCTGCTGTTCGAGGCCGGCAAGCGATATCTCGACGAGCTCGACAAGCCCGACCGCGGCTTGGCGCTGCTCGAGGAGGTCGTCGAGCTCGACCCCGACCACCGCGACGCGACCGGAATCTTGCTGGAGCGTCTGATCGCCCAAGGTGACCTGCCGCGCGCGTGGCCGCAGGCGCAGATCTACGTGATGCAGGTGCGCTCGCAGCAGGCCAATGATCACGCGTTGAACCTCCGAGCACTGTCGCTCGCGGGCCGCTGCGCGCTGGCCGTCGACAACAAGGAGCGCGCCCGCGAGTACCTCGAGAAGGCCCGCTCGCTCGACGCGACCAACCTCGACGTGCTGCGTCTGCTCGCCGAGCTCGACATGGACGCGGGCCGTTTCGCCGACGCGCTCAAGCACTACCAATCGGTGGTGCTCGGCGTCGGTGACAAGCTCGCCCCCGGCGAGCTGTCTCGATTGTACGTCCGCATGGCCGACGCGCGGATCGGTATGGACGAGAAGCCCAAGGCGGTCCAGATGCTCGAGCGCGCGCTCGACATCGACAACGACAACGAGGCCGCTGTCGACCGCTTGGTCGAGCTGGGTGGTGGTGCCGGCGGTGCGGCCGCGATGGTCAAGGCCAAGCGTCGTTTGGCCGACCTGCTCGATCGACGAGAGCAACGCACCGACGATCCCGCCGAGGCGGCCGAGCTCCGCTCGCGTCGACTCGTGCTGCTCCACGAGATCTCGCGGCTACAGGTCGAGGAGCTCAAGCTCCTCGAAGAGGGCGTGCGCACGCTCGAAGAGGTCCTCGCGCTCGCGCCCGACGATCCGGCGGTGTTGCACAAGATCCTCGATCTGTTCACGGCTTCGGCGCGGTGGCGCGATGCGACCAACGTGCTGGGGCGCCTCGCCGAGGCCCAGAAGAACTCGGCGATTCGTGCCAAGTACCTCTATGCAGGCGGTATCCTGTTTCGCGATCACCTCGGCGATCGTGCCACCGCGCTGCAGTGGCTGGCCAAGGCGGTCGAGCTCGACCCGACCTACGAGAAGGCCTACGCCGGCTACACCGAGCTGCTCGAGAAGGGTGGAGACTTCAAAGAACTTGGTCGGGCTCTGCGTGCCCGACTCAAGGGACTTCCCGAAGGCTCTCCGCCGGCCAAGCACCTCGAGCTGTTCTCACGGCTTGGCGGCGTCTACGAGGCGCTTGGCGACCCCAAGACCGCGTTGATGGCGTTTCATCAGGCGGCCAGGCTGGCCCAAGCCGCCGGTGAAAACGATGAGGCCGTCCGCGCGCGCCACGAAAAGGCGCTGCGCCTCGCCATTGCACTGGGCGACGACGAGCTCGACAAGGCGGTCAGCCATGGCCACGCGATCATCGCAGCCGCCCCGATGGAGTTCGAGACCTATCACCGGCTGGTCGAGCTGTACCTCAAGATGGGCCGCAAGGATCGAGCGCGCGCCATCGCCCGCACGCTGAAGTTCCTCAAGCAAGCCGATGAGGCCGAGCTGGAGATCGCCGACGCCGGCCACGCCGGTTCACAGGCCCGGGGCACGATCTCGCGGGAGCTGTGGCGCACCGCGTTGTATCCCGCGGGCACCGACGGCAGGCTGTGCGATCTGTTCGCGATGGTGTGGCCGGTCGTCGCGGCCCGCGAGGGCCGAACCGTCGCGCACCACCGCTTGCGTCGCGACGCTCGCACCGAGGTGTCGATCCAATCACCGACGGCCATGGCGCGGTACCTCGCACACGCCTGCCAGGTGCTCGACGCTCCGGTTCCCGATCTCTATATCCGTGAAGACGAGCTCGGCGGCTTCAAGGTCGACGCGCTTGGTGACACCGAGAGCGGGCCGAACCGTACGGTCTATCCCAGCGTCCTGGCGGGTCGCGACGCCATCGCCGAGACTGGCGAGGCCGGGCTCAAGTTCCGCACCGGTCGCGTCATCGCCCGGGCGAAGCCCGAGCACATCATCTCCGCGATCCTCTCGTCGTCGGCAGGCCTGCGAAACACGGTCTGGGGCTGCGTCGCCAGCACGCAGCCCGACATCACCGTGCCGCTCGACTGCAAGAGCGAAGCCGCCGCCTACGCCGAGCTGATGCAGAAGTTCTTGCAGGCGTCACGGCTCGATCAGGTCCGGCAGATCGCAGCCAAGGCCGTGCGGTCGGGCGATGTCGACGCCCGACCGTGGCTGACCGCCATGGCCTTCTCGACCACGCGAGCCGGCTTCGTGCTGTGCGACAGCATCGATGCCGCTGCGCAGATCTTGACGCGCGAGGGCGACGAGGGCAGCCCGGTCCCAGCCAAGGAGCGGGTACGCGATCTGATCGCGTACAGCGTCAGCGAAGGCTACTTGCGGATCCGCAAAGAGCTGAACTTCGGACGGTAGCCGGCTGCTGAAAAACGCTCCGCGTTTTTCAGAACAGCCTGCTAGCGCCCCTTGTACTCCATCATCCCGCGCATCGCCGAACCCGCTTCGGCCGCGATCTCCTGCTTTTCCACGAAGATCTCGTGGCAATCGGGACAGATCTTGCGGGCCTTTCGATCCACGGTGACCTTGACCAGTTCGTCGGACTCTTCACCGCAGTCTTGGCATTCCATGATGAACGTCGACGGTATCATGGCGATGGCACCGCGACACCGGATTGCTCGCGGCGCTGCTCCTGTCAGCTCTTCTTGCAACGGGCGTGTGCGCCGGCCCGCGAAACCACCCCCGAGAGCTGCGCCGCGCGACCGATCAGCTCCGAGAGCTCGGCGCGCTCACACGTCGGCTCGGAGCCCATTGCGCCCTCGACCATGGCGACCGTACCTGCCCACGAGCTGTTGCCGCGGTGTTTGGAGCCGCGCAGCAGCATGCCGAACTGTGCCGCCGAGGCGGCGAGCCGGAAGTCGTCGGAGGTCGATGCAAGCGAGCGAGCGTCGCCGCTGACCGCGTGCGCCATCGGCGTGCTGGTCTCACCGGCGGGTGACTTCCAGCGCAAGTCCACGCGCATCAGATCGCCGCTGCGCTGTGCGGCGGGGCGAGCCGGAACGATCTCGTACAGCGCCGTCACGCTGTGACCGGCACCGATCTCGCCGGCGTCCTTGGTGTCGTCGGCAAAATCCTGATGGGCGAGCTTGCGGTTCTCGTAGCCGATCAAACGCCACGCCGAGACCTCTGCGCTCTCGAACTCGACCTGGATCTTCACGTCCTTCGCGATCGTGACCAAGGTCGCGGCGGCCTCGTCGACGAGCACCTTGCGAGCCTCGTCGATCGAATCGATGTATGCGTAGTTCCCGTTGCCGCGGTCGGCGAGATCTTCCATCGTCGCATCCTGGAGATTGCCGCCGCCGTAGCCCAGCACCGACAGGAACACGCCCGAGGCGCGCTTTTCTTCGATCAGTTTCGTCAAGGCTTTGCGGCTGGTGACGCCGACGTTGAAGTCGCCATCGGTGGCGAGGATCACCCGGTTGGCGCCGCCTTCCACGAAGTGGCGGCTCGCCAGGCGATAGGCAAGCTCGATCCCTGCGCCGCCGTTGGTCGAGCCTCCGGCTGCGAGGCGGCCCAGCGCGCCACGGATTTTCTCCTTGTGATCACCGGTCGTCGGCTCGAGCACCACACCCGAGGCGCCGGCATAGACGACCACGCCGACCCGGTCTTGGCGGCGCAGGTGCTGCACGAGCAGCTCGAGCGACTGCCGCACCAGCGGCAAACGATCGGCCATGGAGCCCGAGACGTCGACCAAGAACACGAAGTTCCGCGCGGGAAGATCGGCGTGGTCGAACATCTGGCCCTTGAGACCGACCTGGACCAGCAGGTTGTTCTCGTTCCATGGACACGGGGCGACCTCCGAGTGCACGGCAAACGGTGTCTTGCCGGTCGGCGGGTCGTAGTCGTAGTCGAAGTAGTTCACGAATTCTTCGATCCGGACCGCGTCCGCCGGAGGCAACTCGCCCTGCTCCAGCAGCCGTCGCACGTTGCTGTACGAGGCCGTGTCGACGTCGATCGAGAAGGTCGAGCGTGCGTCGTCACCGATCGAGATGAAGTCATGCTCGTCGATCGTTGCGTATCCCTCTGTGTTCGTCGCCTCTTCGCGAATCGCAGGGCGACCCATGCGGACCCGCGCGTCACGCCCTGGGTGCATGCGCCCGCGGCCACCGTAACCCTGCCCGGTCCCGCCACCTCCCCGGCCGCTGCCGACGAGGCCGAGCCCTCCCACACCATAGGCTTCGCCCGTGGCGGTGCCGGTGAGGCCTCCCCACACGTCCTCGTCGTCGTCACCGATCGCGAAAGCTCCGCCCATGGGGCTCGCGAGAAAGTGACCGGATTCTTGTTGCGTCATGCCGAGGATCCCTGTCCGGCCGGCGTGCTCGGGATCGAAGTTGCGGGCCATCTGCGGGAGTGCGTCCTTGGGGCCCGTCCTCGTGAAGGCCTCGCGCGAATCCTCGACTGGTTTCGCGTCGAGCTGGTCGTCGCGAGTCTCGAGCGGCGGCGCTTCGGCCACCGTGCTCACAGCCTCGGGTTGCTCGCGCACGGCGATGTAGGTCATTCCGGCGGCCAACAGACCTAGACCGACCGTGGTCGCGAGAGCACCGGCACCAAAGCGAGCCGGGGGAACCTCATCGAGTGCAGGCTTGTTCATGGCGGTTCCTGGACACCCGCAAGGCGCCAAGGTTCCTGGCCACGAAAGGCTCGGCCTCGTTGGCTTCCCCGATCAGTGCGCGCGCGAGAGCAGTTGCTCGACCACCGCGGCGAGTAGTGCCACGCGCCGCGCAGCGCGACCGGGTGCGAGTTCGCTGGGCGCTGCGATCCCCAGGCGCGCGTGATACTGCTCGACCGCACCAGGGCGGCGACTCTCGAGCGTCGCGACGGCCTGCCGCAGATCGACCGCCATGCGCCCGCCCAAGGCTCCGGCGTCGGCGAGCAGACGCAGCGAGTGTTCTCCCCACACACACAGCACGTCCTCGGGTCGAACAAACCGCTCCCACTGCGCGACGAAGTCCGGCAACGACAGCCCCGCGCGCAGCGCTTGTTCGCTCACACCGATCTGCGTCGGCGTGGCAGGCGCCAACGGGGTGCGGGGCGCCAGCACGGCCTCGAAGAGCTCACCGGTCGCAGGCCGCAGCGCGACCCAGCGCAGCAGCTCGGCGAGATCGCTCGCGCTACGGTGCGCGCTGCCGTGTGGCCAGCAGTTGGCATCACCAAACACGCACACCAGATCGGCCGGCCGCGAACGCATGACCTCCGGCAGTTGCCGCTGCGGCCGCGGGGCTCGTGGTCCGACTCTCAGTCGTGGCCGTCCGATCCGTTCGATGTGATCGATCTGCGTGTCGATCATCGCGCGAAACGGAATCAGCAGCGGTGCGAAGCGTTGGGCATCGCCCTCGAGGGCGCCGAGCACATGGACCAACGCCTCGATCGTCGACACGTAGTCCTCCCGCGGCTCGCGACGGATTCGATACTCACTGGGCGCGGGCGGGACAAACGAGTACCGCGGGAGTGCGGCGAGGCTCGGGTTGCTGCGCACCAGCTTTTTCGCCTGGTTCCAGGTGCCGTCGACCACCACCAGGGTGATCGGCGTCGACGGAGGTTCGGCCATGACGTCGATCGCACCCTCTCCGGGGTACAGCAGCGCCGCGGGTCGCGTGGGATCACCCAGCGCGCGGATCATCGCCGGTGAGCCCTCCCAGCGCACGGCGACATGCAACTCGGAGTTGGGCAGGCACAGGCTCGCCATCCGTGCGGTACCGATCGCCATGTTGCGCTCGCGTGGGTGCTGGAGAAACACCACTCGCGTGCGGGTTGGAATCGCGGTGAGATGCGCGCAATAGCAGACGCTCTGCGGTCGGCGGCAACGCAGGCACACGACCCGCGGATCGTGCTCCGGCTCGCTCACCGGGGGAGCTTACAACGCCCAGCGCTACAAAAGCGCACTCACTGACGCGCCGAGAGGATCAGCCGAAGCGCGCGCCTCCTTCGGCCAACCAGCGGGCTTCTTCGGGCGTGCTCTCGCGCCCCAGCATCGCGTTGCGGTGCGGGAAGCGGCCAAACTGCTCGATCACCTCGAGATGCTTGCGCGCGTAGTCGACGCCCATCGCCCGCGACGGCTCTTCGGGCAGTGCGGAGAACAGCGCCACAGCGCGCCGCTGGTCGTCGAGATTCTCCGAGTGCTCGAACGGCAGGTAATAGAACCACCGCTGGACCGCAAGCACCTGGGCATCGAACCTGCGCTCGAGCCCTTGGCGCGCGAGTGCCAGGGCCTTGGCATCCGCCGAGAACGCCGCCGCGGTGCCTCGATGCAGGTTGCGCGAGAACTGGTCGAGCACCAGCAACAGCGCCAGACATCCCTCGGCCGACGCATGCCACTGGTCGAGTTCGCCGGCGAGCGCGATGGCGTGCAGCGCTGCGAACCGGGAACGGATCTCCTCATCCACGGCCGGACCGCCAGCGAACCACAGCTTGCGAATCGTGCCCCACTCGTCGCCATCGCGAGCGCCAAACCAAAACTCCAACACCTCGGCGGCGCGAGGGTCGATTCGATTGGGGGCAGTTTCGTCGTCGGCGTTCGTCGGCATGTTCACCTCGACATGTAGCAGGCGCGGCGCGAGGCGGCTATCCGCTTCACGGCGCGTCTGGTTTCCGCTTCGCGCCGCATTGGGCTTCCGCTTCGCGCCGCATTGGGTTTCCGCTTCGCGCCGCATTGGGTGGGTGCGGGTGCTACGCTGGCACCTGATGGCGGAACGGCCCCTGGATCCGACGGCGCCGACGTGGACCTCGGGTCACGCGGTTCAGGGCGGGTCGCCCAGCGCCGAGCTTCCCACCTGGCTGCCGGGGCCCGCGACGGAACCCAACGCGCACCTCCGATCCTCCGGCACCCTGCTGACGGCAGAGACGGACGCCCAGCGGCGCGCCGCAGGCGTGCAGTCGTCGCAGTCCAACCCTCGCGCGGTGCTGCCGCAAGGCACGATCATCGACAACGACTACCGCGTCGACGGCGTCATCGGAGCCGGCGCGATGGGCATCGTCTACCGCGCCCACCACATCCGCCTCGATCGGCCGGTCGCGTTGAAGCTCCAGCGCTCGAGCGGCGACGACACTGCGCGACTCGAGCGTGAAGCCCGTGCGATGGCCAGGCTCGACCACGCCAACGTCGTGGGCATCTACGACGTCGGGATGCATGGCGGCGATCTCTACATCGCGATGGAGTACGTCGATGGTTGCTCACTGCGGGCCTGGCTCGCGGGTCGGCCGGCTTGGCGGACCGCGCTCGAGGTATGCCTGCAAGCCGGCCGTGGACTCGCCGCGGCGCACGCTGCGGGCATCGTGCACCGCGACTTCAAGCCCGACAACGTGTTGGTCGGCAACGACGGGCGCGTGCGTGTGGCCGACTTCGGCATCGCGCGCGGGATCGCGTCGAGCGTCGCCGAGGCGAACTTCGAGTCCTCCTCGCTGGGCCCCGATCTGACGCGGACCGGATCGATGCCTGGCACCCCCGCCTACATGGCGCCCGAGCAGTTCGAGGGCATCGCCGATGCGCGCAGCGACGTGTTTGCGTTTTCGGTGGTGCTGTACGAGGCGCTATGGGGGGCACGACCTTTTGCCGGCAACACCCTCGCCGAGCTCGTTCACAACGTCCTTGGCGGGAAGATCCGCGCCATTGCGCCTTCGAGCCCGGTGGCCCCCGAGGTGATTCGGGCCGTGCTCGGAGGCCTGACGATCAATCCCCAGACGCGCACAGCCTCGATGACCCGGCTGCTCGCGGAGCTCGAACGCGCCAAGCAGCCCTCGCGGTCCTCCAACGCGCTCGTGGCCTTCGCCGTTGGCGTGGCCGCGCTCGTGGCCGTGGGCTCGCTGGCCACCGGCTGGTGGTGGCTGGATCGCAACCAGGCCGCCGGCGAAGTGGAGTCGAGAAACCCTCCGGTGGTCGCGGCTACGGCCCCCACCGAACCCCGGCCGCCGAGTCCGGTGGTCATGACGAGTCCGCCGCTCGCCGCGTCGCCCGTGACGGCGGCCGCGCGAAACCCCAAGGACGCGATGACGAACCTGATGGAGGGCAAGAGTATCGAACCCGAGGACGTCGACGCGCTCTTCGACGCCGACGACAGCGACATCATCTCGGCGGCGTTCGGCGCGAGCATGAAGGCCGTCGACGCAGACGCCCATCCCGCCGAGAGCGGATTCCACCGCCCGGGCTGGGACGGAACGTCGAAGCTGCTGTGCAAGATGGGCGACAAGTTTCGCTTCGAGAAAGAGACGATCGTTCTCGACGGAACCGCCTTTCTCACCATGTACGGCTGTCAGCTCGAGCTCATCGACTGCGACATCACGGCCGACACCATCGTCGAGGTCATGCTCCGCTCCGAGGTCACGATCTCGGGCGGCACGCTGCGACCTCGCCACAAGGCGCTTGGACAGCTGCACGGTGTGGTGACGATCGCAGGCGTGACGATCGCGGGCTCACCCGCGGTTGGACTCGAGGTGATGGGAGGTACCCTGCGCATCGCCGATACCTCGATCGTGGCGGCAACCGCCATCAAGGCGAGCGGCAAGGCCAACGTCACCATCGTCGGCGGTCGCTTCGAGGGCAAGACCGCCGCGGTCGACGCCACAGGCGGCGCTGTGCTCAAGGTCGAGGACACCGAGCTCGTCGGACCAACCGTGCTGTTCGGCGGCGCGACCCTCGAGCGGTTGGAGCTGGCTGCCGCTTCGCCGTGAGCCCCAAGTCGCGGATCTCTCACCCGGGGCGGAGGAGGAGGGATTCGAACCCCCGGTACCCTTTCGAGCACAACGGATTTCAAGTCCGCCGCCATCAACCGCTCGGCCACTCCTCCGGGCGAGGGAATGTAGCCGCGCGCGAGGGTCTCGCACAAGTAGCCCCGCGTCGCGAGCCTGCGGGCCTCCGGATGGCGAGCAACGCTGCTACAACCACCAGCGGCATGCTCGCGCTGCGACTCGCTGGTTCCGTGGTCCTGGGCGCCGCGCCCGAGCCGGTGGCGGGCCCAGGTGAGGCGGTGGTGCAGGTGTTGCTCGCGGGGATCTGCGGCACCGACCTCGCGCTCGCTCGCGGCTATGCCGACTTTCACGGGACGTTGGGGCACGAGTTCGTTGGCCGCGTGGAGCACTGCGACGAGGCCTCGTGGGTCGGGCGACGCGTGGTGGCGGAGATCAACGTGTACTGCGGACGCTGCGAGTACTGCGCCTCGGGCCTGCGACAACATTGCTCGGCGCGGGCCGTGCTCGGAATCCGATCTCGCGACGGTTGCTTCGCCGAGCGCGTGGTGGTCCCCATCGCCAACCTGCATCTCGTCCCCGATGGGCTGCCCGACAGCTGCGCGGTGTTCACCGAGCCCGTCGCAGCTGCGCTGCAGATCCTCGCGCAAGTGCCCCTCGCCCGCGGCGATGCGGTCGCCGTACTCGGCGATGGCAAGCTCGGGCTGCTGATCGCGATGGGGCTGATCCGCCATGGCTGCGATGTGACGGTGGTGGGCCGACACGCCCGCAAGTTGTCGATCGCGCAGAGTCTCGGCGCGCGCACAGCAGATCCCTTGGGGCTGCCGCCGCGCGGTTTCAGTTGGGTCATCGAGGCCAGCGGATCGGCATCCGGTCTGGCGCTGGCGATCGGGCTCGTGCGACCTCGAGGGACGCTCGTGCTCAAGAGCACCCTCCACGGTGCCACGCCGCTCGCGCTGAACCCCGTGGTGGTCGACGAGCTCACGATCGTCGGGTCACGATGCGGGGCTTTTGCGCCCGCGCTCGCCGCCTTGGCCGACGGCTCGATCGATCCACGGGTTCTGATCGATCATGTGGTGCCGCTCGAGCAAGCCGAGCAAGGGTTCGCTCTCGCGCGAACCCCTGGCGTGTTGAAGGTGCTGCTCGACATGCGCTGCCGATCGCCGTGAGGGCGATCGGCAGGGCCAAAACCAGCCGGTCTACGCCAGCGGCTTAGAAGCGGCCACCGACGACCATCGCGCCGCCACCCGGGATCATTGCCGGCGCGAACGCGGTCTTGTTCTTCGAGCGACCCTTGCGGTTGCGCTTCTCTTGCTTCGCCTTCTCGGCGGCCGCGACGGCGGGTGTCCAGCGCTGCCACTTCTTGTAGCCGAGGTAGTAGCCGGTTCCGACACCGAGCAGCATCGCACCGAGCAACGTCACGGCAGCACCCATGGGAATCAGGAAGTCTTCCTGCTCCTGGTACTTGCACTGGAGAGGGCCGGAGTAGTCGCAGTGTCGCGTGATGAGGCCGAACGAGATCGACGCGGCCAGGCCGACACCGAACACGGAGCCGCCCGCGATCATCAGGCCCACGCCCTTGCGCGACTTGCCGCCAATCTGGGGCTCGGGCGGGCGATCGGCCATCGGATCGACGGGCACCGGATCCGGCGGGGGCGGCTCTTTTTCGCCGTCGCTCAGTTCCTCAGGCTTGTCGGTTGGTGTCTCGGCTGGCGTCTCGCCGGGCGGCGTCTCGCCGGTCTCGCCGGGCGGCGTCTCGCCGGGCGGCGTCTCGCTGGGCGGTGTCTCGGCTGGCGGTGTCTCGGTCGGCGGTGTCTCGGCGGGCGGCGTTTCAACAGCCGTCGTCGGCGCAGCCTTCGGGCTAGCCGTGGGGGCCGCCGACGCCGCGTTCCACGGCGCAACGCCTACGGCGAGGATCAAGACGGAACAGACTGCGGGACGGACGAGCGCGATGCGACGCATGGAAACGACCTCGGGTTTGTCGGCTCGGCGTGTCCGCCCGACAAGTGGGGGCGGAGTATCGTACGCGCGCGAGGCCGGGACAAGGGATCGTGGGACCAACGCCGGTGGGCGCCAGCTCTTGCGGCGATCCGTCCCATTTCCCGGCTCTTTCGGCGCCCCCGCCGGGTACGAGACGTGCGAGGCCGCACGTTTGCGGCCGAATTTGGGCGGCCTGTCGTGGTCGAGCGGTCTCGCGCGTTAGAGTCGAGCGCGTGCCCATCCTCGCCCATCTGGACGATCCGCCGCGCTCCCGCTGGCCGGGAATGCTCCTGGGCGTGGCGCTCGCCCTGCCCGTCGGTTGGGTGATGGCCGCGTGGGTGATCCCGTCTCTGGTCAACGCGGTGCTCGGCGGCGCTCGGGACCTCGACAGCCGGCTGCGCGCCGAGGACGGCTACATGCAGGCGCTGTGCTCCGAAGCCCTGGATCCCAGCCGGGACGAGCAGCTGTGCGGCTGCGTGCTCGGGACGGACTACCCTTCGCTCGATTGTCAGCTGCCGTTTCGGATGTGGACCCTGCAGCGCCAGCACGAGGCCTGTTCCGACCCTGCGGTGCTGTCGTCGAACAAGAGCTTCTGCACCTGCGTGGAGGTCGTGGCCCAGAAGGTCGCCGCGGCGGGGCCCCAGACCCGCGACCACGAGGCGGCACCGTACGAAAACTGTATGGCGCTACCCGATGCGCTGTTTCTGCCGACGATCGAAACCCTGGCGTCGCCGTGACGCTGGGGCTACTCGCAAACCCGCCAGCGCAGTCGCCACACCCGCTGACCGCGCTCATGCGTGGTGTCTTCGCGGCGCGAGCGCGCCCCGTAGGGATTGTCGCGGCAAAATCGCCACGGCCCGGAGAGATTCGTGAAACCGCTGCACGGATCGCCGTCGATCTCGGCCATGACCTCGAGTGCGACCTCGTAAACGTCGCTCGCGACGTGTAGCTCACCACCGGCACGCAGGCGCGAGTGAAGTACAGCCAGCAGCGGCGCCTCGATGACGCGACGCTTGTGGTGCTTGGGCTTGAACCACGGATCGGGAAACAGCAGATGAAAGCGGTTCACCGACTGTGGTGCGAGCACCCGGTCGAGATCGACGTTCATGTTGCAGTACGCGATCCGCAGGTTCGCGAGCGCTTGCGCATCGGCGAGGCGCTGTCCCCATATTGCGACGCGTTCGCGAATCTCGAGACCGACCACCAGGCGGTCCGGGTGGGCGCGCGCAAGCTCGAAACTGAACTGCGCATCGGCACAGCCCAGTTCTACATCGCACTGGGCATGCGGTCCAAGGTGGGCCGGAACCGACAGTCTCTGCGCGCGCGGCTCGGCATACTTCTCGCCGAGCGGATTGACGTGGTGACGAATGCGGCGCTGCCGAGCCATCGATACCCGCGGAGACTATCCCCTCCCGCGGCCCCGCCGATGGGTTTGCAACCGGACGCGCGAACCACCGAAGCAGGACGCGCCATGGTGCCTGGCGAGTTCGCGCTGGCCGGGGTCCCTCGGGTTCCGGTATCGTTGCGGCATGACGTCCATCGCTGCGCCGGTTGCTGTGGACCGCGCCGGCGACGGCGCAGCGGCGGCACGTGACACGTTGCTCGGGCTGCTCGGGATCGTGACCCACGACCTCAACAATCCGCTGCAGAGCCTGATTGTGCTGCTCGAGCTCAGCGTCGACGATGCCCCGATCGGCAGCGAGGCCCGGGTTCGGGCCGAGCAATGTCAGCTCGCCGCCGATCGCCTTCGGGGGTTGACCGCGGCGCTGTCGGCGGTGCTGCGCGGACGCCCGCAGGACGCAGGGCAGGTCTGGGCGCGGGCCCAGGCCTTGTTCGGCAGCCGACTCGATCGCTCCGGGGTCACCACGCGATGCGACCTGACGGCGCTCGCCGAGGTGATCTTGCCCGCGGCCTGCTTCTTCATCCTGTGCGCGACGTTTCTACTTCTGCTGGCGAGCTGTGAACAGAGCCTCGGGCGCGGCGATCAGCTCGTCGTGACCGGCACGCTGGAGGGCGATCGGGCGGTGCTCGAGTTCGGGCTGCTCGCCCCTGACCCTGCCTGCGCTACGCCGGCGTGGAACGAGGCTGCCGCCGCCCGCCTGGGTGCTCTGGTGGCCGCGGAGCCCGACATGGTCGTGGCGGTCAGCCCTGGCCGGATTCGTCTCGTCGTGCCGCCGGAGAAGCCAACGACATGACCGTGACGGGCCCGGTCAATCTCGAAGGCTCGAAGTCCTTGGACCGCGTCCTGGTTGTCGAGGACGATGACCTCGTCGGCAACGCCTTGGCGGTCTCGTTGCGCCGGGTTGGCTTCGAGGTGGTCGTCGCTCGCTCTGTCGATGAGGCGCTTGCGGCCTACGACGCCGCTCCCGCCGATGTCGTTGTCACCGACCTGCAGATGCCCGGGGGTAGTGGGCTCGACCTGCTCAAGGCCCTCGATCAGCGCGATCCACTGGTCCCGGTGATCATCGTGACCGGCGACACGAGTCTGCAGCCGGCGGCCGAGGCCGTGCGTGAAAACGCCTTCGACTACCTGACCAAGCCGGTCTCGCGCGAGCGATTGGTGTCGACGGTCACGCGCGCAGCCGACTCGCGGCGGCAGCGTCTTGCTCGGGTCAGCGCCGAG
>CANLQR010000102.1 GCA_947492135.1 Deltaproteobacteria bacterium
ACGGCCACGCGTCGCCGGTCGCAGCGGGTCGGACGCGGTTCCGATGACGACGGCCTCGTCGTCCGCCCCGGGTCGAAGATCGATGATCCGGCCGCGGCTGGTCGAGCGCGATGCCAGCAAGGCATCGAGCGCGGCACCGAGCCGCACCGTCATGTCAGCGCGCGGCGCCACGGCATGGTTTGCAGGGCGGCGAGAACGTCGGGCCACGCGCCCGGCACCACCCAATCCGCCAGCGCCCAGGTGGCGTCAAAGGTGCCGTCGGGCCCCGGCAGCACCACCACGCGTGCAGCAGGGGAACGGTGCCCCAGTCCGACCGGTAGTGCGCCGGCCCCAGGTGTCAGCCACAAGAACGAGCCGGAGGTGGCGTTCTCGACGTCGTGTACGGACACCGGGCGCGCGCCGGTGGCGGCCAGCTTGGCGCGCAGTTCGTGGTCGATCCCCTCGGGGGCGACGAAGCCGAACTCCGGCACACCGATGACAAGTCGATCGGTTCCGCCGGCACCGACCGGCGCGGGCACCTCAGAGACCCAGCGGGGCATCGGGACTTGATCGACATCGCCCTGATACTCGGCTTCGAGCTGCTCGTCGAAATCGTGCCACGGCAGCACGCCCGCGACGACTGCAGTGACGGCATCGGGGCTGCCCCACGAAGGCCGACGGTGGTCCAGCCAGCGCGCGACGACGGGTCCGGTCTCGAGCCCTGCGCCGGCGGCCACGCCCTGGGCGGTCCAGGGCAGCAGCACGTGTACCGGTTGCAATCGCTCCTGCAGGCGCTCGACGCCACCCGGTCCACAAAAAACCATGACGTCGGCACCGTGGCGACCCGCTGCGCTGACGATGCTGCGGTCGAGGTCACCTGCATCGCCCGCACACACGGCGGTCACCGATGCACCGCGCTCGGACGCGATGTCGCGCGCGAGACACAGAGCGACAGCGCTGGCCGGATGCAGGCCCAGAGGGGTGCGCTGCAGGTAGACCAGGATGTGGGCCATCAGGAAAGCCCGTGTCGGCGTTTCACGAGGTCGAGTTGCTTTTGGTACTCGATCTCGAAGCTCGAGGTGCCCTCATCGAGGTGCTTGAGGTGCTTGCGAACCTCGCGATCGAGGTCGTCGTCGGCCTGCATGTTGCGGCGGAGGATCTCTTTGAGGGTGCGCCGCAATGCCGTGTCTTCGGCGAAGACCTCGTCGACGAACTGCGAGCGCATGAACAGCTCGACCAGCTGGTTGGAGATCCAGTTGACCGACTCTTCACCGATTGCGAATTCCTCGCGCTCTGCGAGCTGTCGCTTGAGCTTGTACAGGTCCGAGTACGGCAGACCGCGGGCCTCGAGCATGTCCTTGGCGGCCTCGGTGAGTTCGCGATCCTTGCGGAGGTACTCCTTGAGGATCGACTCGACGTCGCGCTTGAACTCCTCGCGGTTGCTGACTTCCAGGTCACCAGCGTCGATCAGGGTGCGCGCCATGACCTCGGTGATGTGTGGGATCTTGCTCGAGAACAGACGCATGCTGGACCTGGGCCGGAGGATAGTGGGCCATGGCGCACCCGTCCATGGCATCCTCTCGCGGACTCGTGGACGAGAAACCGAGGTTGTTGGTGGTCGCCGCCCTGGTCTGGATCGACCAGGACCATCTGCTCGTCCAGCGGCGCCCGACCACCGCGCGCTTCGGTGCGGGGCAGCTGGAATTCCCCGGCGGCAAGGTCGAAGCCGGCGAGGCGCCAGTCGCAGCGCTCGCGCGCGAACTCGTCGAAGAGTGGGGCCCAGACGCCGATCGGCTGCAGATCCGGCGCATCGTCGAGTTGATCCACCACGTGTATCCATCGCCCGGGCCCGAGGTCGTACTCGCGGTCTACGACGTAGATGGCCGGGCGTGGGGCCACCAGTGGTCGGACTCGATTCAGCTCGAGCACGGTGCCCAGGCCGTTGCCTTTGCGGTCGACGCGCTGCCGGTCGACGAGTTCTTGCCCGCCGATCGCGGGTTGGTCGCGGCGCTGCGCGGCCAGGGCCGCGGTGCTCGCCGGGCGACGTGAGTTGCTACACGGCAGCGCCGTCGAAACGCGCGATCTCGAGATAACGGTCACCGTTGCGACGAAACAGCTTGGCCTCGCGGATCACGGTGTCCTGCACGTCGACCACGAGATAGTCCACCGCCAACCCGGCGGCAATCGCGGCGCGGGTGTCTTCCTCGGAGAAGTACGCGCCCACGCGCGGATGCGAGTGGTAGATGATCGTCGCGGGTCGATCGGACTCGAAGCTGCGGACCAAGGTCAGCAACTGCTTGCCGCCGATGTTGTAGCCATTCTCGGCGGTGCGCGGGTGGGCCTCGGGGTCGAGCGCGTGCAGTTGGTCCTGGCGGTTTTGGCACTGCACCAACTCGGCCGCCGGCGCGACTCCCAGCAGGTAGCCGCAGCACTCCTTGGGAAACTCCGCGCGAGCTTGACGATAGATCGCGAGCAGATGCTCGGGCGTGATGGCGTCGTCACCAGACATAGTGTTGTTCCCATCGCAACGGTGCGAAGTAGCGGTCGCCGCGGTCACACAGCACGGTCACCACCACGCCCGAATGGCCCGCCGCTGCGAGCTGCTTGCCGATCCGCAGGGCTGCGGCCACGTTGGCGCCGGCGGAGTGCCCGACGAACAACGCCTCGTCGCGGGCCAGCCGCTCGGCCATGTCCCAGCCCTCTTCGGTCGGCATCCACAGGGTCTCGTCGATGACCCGCTCGTCGTAGATCGGCGGCACGAGGCTCGAAGGGATGTGCTTGAGTCCCTCGAGTCCATGCATCGCGTCGTCGGGCTGCACGGCGACGCAACGAACCCGACCCAGCTCGTGCAGGCGTCGCGAGGTGCCCATGATCGTTCCGCTGGTGCCGATGCCGGCCACGAAGTGTGTCACTCGACCGTGGGTCTGCGCCCAGATCTCGGGCGCAGTCGTGTCGTAGTGGGCGAGCCAGTTCGAGTCGTTGGCGTACTGGTTCGGGTAGTAATAGCGATTGGGATGCTCTTCGACGATCCGCCGCGCGTGGACGATCGCACCGTCGCTGCCCTCCATGGGATCGGAGAAGATGAGTTCGGTGCCGTAGGCCCGCGTGACCTGCTTGCGCGGGGCGCTGACGTTTTCGGGCATCACCAACGTGATCGGCACGCCGAGCGCGGCGCCGACCATGGAGTAGGCGATTCCGGTGTTGCCGCTGGTGCTGTCGATCAAGCGCACGCCCTCGGGCAGATCGCCGCGAGCTCGAGCGTCGAGCACGATGCGCAGGGCGGCGCGGTCCTTGACCGAACCTCCGGGATTCGCGAACTCGCACTTGGCCCACAGCTCCACGCCCGGGCAATCGACCTCGATCGCCCGCAGGCGAACCAGCGGGGTGTTGCCGATCAGATCGACGATCGAGTCGACCCGGCTTCGCGGGTCGTACAGCACCGGGGCGAGGGCCACGCCGGCCGGGCCTTGGGCCGGGTCGACGACGCGGGCCTCACCGTTCATCGACCGCCCGCGATGGCCGGAACGATACTCACCTCGTCGGCGTCTTTCACTGCCGTGTCGAGATTCTCGAGGAATCGAATGTCCTCATCGGCGACGAACACGTTGACGAAGCGGCGCACCGCGCCCGTCTCGTCGCAGATGCGCTCTTTGATGCCGGGGTAGGTGGCCTCGAGGTTGGCCAGCAACTCGCGCACGCTCGCGGCCGCGATCGTGACCTCATCTTTGCCCTGGGTGAACTTGCGCAGCGGTGTGGGGATCCGAACGGTGGCCATGGACTGTTCCTGGTTACGTGAAGACGGCGGTTGTGGAGACGGGACTCTCGGTGGGATGAACGGCTCGGCACCGACATCCAGAACGCGGTCGCCCGCCGATCGTTCGGATGATGCCCGAGCCCAGGGATAACTCGTAGAGCCGCCCCACGGCCTCGAGCGCCTGGCCCTGCGCCAACGCGCAGGCGAGATGGGCGAGGAAGAAACCCGTCACGCCGACGGCGCTGCCGAGCACGCCCGCCTCGGCGCAGCTGGGCGTGAGGGCCTCGGGTGGCGGCGTCTCGAAGACGCAGCGGTAGCACGCCGAGCCCGGCGCGACCGCGATCGCGTGGCCGCGCAGCCCGAGCGCGGCACCGAGCACCAACCGTCGTCGCTGTGCGACGCAGGCGTCGTTGCAGGCGAATTTCAGCGCCGGCGAGTCCGTGCACTCGACAATGATCGCGTCCGGTTCAAAGCCCGACAGCCACGGACCGAACGCTTCGGGGGTCAGCTTGATTGGGTGCGCGACGGCTTCCAGTCCGGCTCGGCGTAGCGTGGCCGCGGCGACCTCGGCCTTGGGCGCCCCGACGTCGCCGAGGTCGTAGAGGACCTGCCGATGCAGGTTCGAGCGCTCCACGCGGTCGTGGTCGACGACCACCACACGACGCGCACCTCCGGCTCGCAGTCCCAGCAGCGCGGGACAGCCAAGGCCGCCTGCGCCCAAGACCACGAACTGGACGTCGGGGGTCACCGGCGTTCGCCGTCAGCGGTGAAGTACTCGTCGAGACTGAAGTAGCGCTCGCCGGTATCACACAAGATGGTCACGACATTTTTGCCCGGCCCGAGTTCGGCGGCAAGGCGCGCGGCCACGAACATCGCAGCCCCCGCCGAGATACCCACGAGCAGGCCCTCCTCATGCGCGAGACGGCGCTTGGTTCGGAACGCGTCCTCGTCATGCACTCCGGCGATCTCGTCGTAGATCTTGGTGTCGAGCACGCGGGGGATGAAGCCGGCGCCGATGCCTTGGATCTTGTGGGGGCCGGCCACACCGCCCCGCAGCACCGGTGATCGCTCGGGCTCGACGCCGATGATCCGGATCGCGGGATTGTGGGCGCGCAAGACCTGACCCACGCCGGTGATCGTTCCGCCGGTGCCGATCGACGACACGAATCCATCGATGGACAGACCGTCGAGCTGGGCGATCAACTCGGGGCCGGTGGTGCGGCGATGAATTTCGGGGTTCGCGGGGTTCTCGAACTGCTGGAGCATCACGTGGTTGGGCCGCCGACAGAGCTCTTCGGCGGCAGCGACCGCCCCCTCCATCGTGCGATCATCGGGCGTGAGCACGATCTCGGCGCCGTAGGCCTTGAGCAGGTTGCGGCGCTCGAGGCTCATGCTCTCCGGCATCGTGAGAATCAGGCGATAGCCCTTCACCGCCGAGACCAGAGCAAGGCCGATGCCGGTGTTGCCGCTGGTGGGCTCGACCAGCACGGTCTCACCCGGCCGCAGTCGCCCCGATCGCTCGCCGTCTTCGATCATCGCCAGCGCGATTCGATCCTTGACCGAGCCACCGGGGTTGGTCATCTCGCACTTGCCCCACACGGTGGCGTGCGTGCGCTCGTCGCCGCAGACCCGGCGGATCCGACAGATGGGCGTATTGCCGATGAGGCCGAGGATGTTGCCGCACAGCAGCGGGCGTTGCATGGGTCGGTGTCCGGGAAAAAGGTGGGAGGCGGTGTGGCGCTCAGATCACGTAGTTCGCGGCCGAGCGACTGTGTCGTTCACGGGCGTCGCTGAGCAGCTGTTCGATGCGCAGCTCGCCGAGCGCGGCCTGCAATCGTTCATCGATTGCGCGCTCGACCAGGACGCTGATCTCGTCGGGTGCGACGCCGGCGCCCGCGTCCTGGCTCGGCGTGGCGAGTGCAGTGAGCACGTGAGCAACCGCGATCTCTGCCGCCGGACGGCCGAGCCGATACCCACCCCGGGGGCCGCGCTTGCCCACGACGAGCCCGGCTCGGCGCAGCTCACCGATGATCTCTTCGAGGTAGCGCGCCGGGATGGCTTGCCGCTCGGCAATCGCTTGCGCCGACGCGTAGCCGTGGTGCGCGATGTGAACCAGGGCGCGCACGCCGTAGCGGGCTTTGGTGCTGAGGCGCATTCTCCGGCGACTTTCGAGGAAAACCGTAGAATAGGTTGCCACAGCCCGGCTCTGCACGCCAGGCCCCAGGGCCGCAAATCCGCCAGGTTGACAAGCAACCCACCCGGGGTGGACAAGGCCGGGCCGCTTCGTCGGCAAGGATCGCCATGGCCTCCCTCGACGTCAGTGAACTCAAGAAGAACGCCAAGATCGAAATTGACGGTCATCCCTACGTGGTGGTCGACTTCCAGTTCGTCAAGCCGGGCAAGGGGCAAGGTCTGTACAAGTGCCGGATCAAGAACATGATCACGGGCGCGGTCATGGATCGGACCTGGCGCTCCGGCGAGAAGTTCGACCCCGCGAATGTCGAGAGCAAGCAGATGCAGTATCTGTTCGCGTCGGGCGATCGCTTCACGTTCATGGACAACGAGAGCTACGAGCAGATCGAGCTGTCCGCGGGCGTGGTCGGGGATGACAAGTGGTTCTTGCTCGACAACCTGACGATCGACGTGTTGTTTTACAACAACCGACCCGTCGGGGTCAGCCTCCCCAGTCACGTGATCATGGAAGTCACGGACTCGGAGCCTGGCGTCAAGGGTGATACCGCGAACAACGTCACCAAGCAGGCGACGGTGTCGACGGGCTACCTGGTCCAAGTGCCGATCTTCATCAAGATCGGCGAGAAGATCAAAATCGACACGCGCACGGGCGCGTACATCGAGCGCGTCAACGGCTGAGCCGGTGCCCAACGTGCTGGGTGTCGCCCAGAGGGTCGCGCTGTGGGATGCGGCCCTGTCTGCCGTGCGCGCCTACTTCCGCGGTCAGGGCCTGTGCGAGGTCATGACGCCGCCGCGCGTCGCCGCGGTGGCGATCGAGCCATGGATCGAGCCGATCGCGGCACCGCCGGGCTGGCTGCACACCAGTCCCGAGCTGGCGATGAAGTCGCTGCTCGCCCACGGTGCGGGTCCGATCTTTCAGATCACCCACGTGGCTCGCGCGGGAGAGACTGGCGCATGGCACCGCGAGCAGTTCGTGCTGCTCGAATGGTACCGCACCGGCGCCGACGCCCGCGGCCCGATGGACGACGTCGAGCGCGTCACGGACTGTGTCGTCGAGGCCACCGCGCAGTGGTCTACGCCAACCCTCGCGGCCCCACGTGCGTGGCGACGGATCGGGTTTCTGGACGCGGTGCGAGCGACCGCGAGTGACCTACAGCTGCGCGGTGACGAGGACGCCGCGCGATTGATCGCGGTGACCGCAGGCACGCCTTGGGCATTGCCGCCGTTGCGGACCCACAGCGCGCAGGGCCAGCGGCTCGAGGCCTGGACGGGGTTTTTTACAGCGTGGTCCGACAGCGCGCTCGACCCGTGGTTGGCGGAGCATGCGGCGGGCGGGTGCGGGATCCATCTGGTCGACTTTCCGGAGCCGCTCGCGGCGCTCGCCGAGCGAGCGGTCGACGCGGCTGGCCGCCTGGTCAGCGGCCGTTTCGAGAGCCACGCATGGGGTCGCGAGCTCGCCAATGGCTATCGCGAGCTGCGCGACGCCCACGAGCAGCGCGCGCGCTTCGATACCGTCGCCGAGCTTCGGGCCGCGCACGACCAGCCGGCGCTCCCGATGCCGGCTGCCTTCCTCGCCGATCTGCTGGCGCCCGGTCTGCCGCCGTGCAGCGGCGCCGCCCTCGGGCTCGATCGTCTACTCGCGCTGGTGGTCGGCGCCGCGCGGTTGAACGACATCGCATTGGCGCCATGATCGCCTGTCAGGCGGCGAGCCGCCCGCCGTTGGAGGGGCGACGTGCTCGCGACCAAGTGGCGTCGAGCCGTTGCGACTTCGCACCCGGAGGGACTCGACGATGTTCGATACATACATGGATGCGCACGCGCTGGACCCTGGCTTGCGCCGGCGGATGACGCTGGCATTGAGCGCCGCGGTGATCGCCAGCGCGGTTGCGGTCGGCGGATATTCCGGACTCGAAAAGCTCTCCGTGCGGCGGGTGGCGGCGCCCAACGTGGAGATCGAGTTTCTGATGGCAACCACGGTCCCGCTGCCGCTGGCCGCCCCACCGCCGGCATCACCGCCTTCCGTCGCGAGCGAAGCTGCGGCCGTGGACCCTGATCCTGCTCCCGATCCGACTCGCGAGAGTCCGCCCGATGTCCTCGAGCCCCCGCGGCAGCCGACGGCGGCGCCCGGTACCCAGCGCGGTCTCACGGTTCCCGGTGTGCCTGGCGTGCCCGGCATCGTGGGTCCACCCGGCGGGATCGTCGGCGTCCCGTGCCCGACCGGGACCTGCGTGCCCACTCGGGCGCCGCCGGTCCCGTTGCGCGCGGACCCGACGAGTGACAGCGCGAAGGTCCCTTTGTCGGTGGTGGAAAGTCGACTGCGTTTCTCTCCCGACCCACCGCGAGAAGACTTGCTCGGCACCCGTGCGGCGACGGCCCGACGCGGCGGGACCTCGGTCGTCGAGTTCTGCGTGGCCGCCGACGGCAAGGTCGACAAGGTCGCGACTCGGCGCAGCGCCGGCGATGCGGACGTCGATCGGATCTGCCGCGAGACGCTGCGCCGCTGGCGATTCAGCCCGCTCACGGTGCAGGGGCGAGCGACCCGAATGTGCAGCGAGTTCTCGTTCGTGATCGCGTTCGAGTGACCCAAGATGTAAGTCCCCGTGCTCCCCGACGTTGCCCGCCAGCGAAAGTCCACCCCACGAGGCACGAGCAGTTGCAGGCCGCCAAGATGACAATATGCGGGGACAGTGGCCCTGAGCGCGGCGACTGGCGCCGCGAACCAGGGGTCGACGCAATGTCCGTCGATGGGCCAACCCGCGCGCAACCGGCGGTGCGATTTCGAGGGGTCGAGCACGCGCTCGCGCGCCGCGAGGCGGGCGACCGCGATCGGCGACCCCGCGTGGGTGACGGTGCCGGGCCCCGTGGTGGCCTACCCGCCGAAACGCTTGATTCCTGGGCGTGCTCGTGTTGTATCCTCCTGCCTCCCATGGGCCGCAAACCCAGCCTGCGCCTCCCTCTGCGCGCCGAATCCACCCAGCCCGCCGTGTCGGCCGCGGTGTCGCCAGTCGCGCGCCATCGGGCACCACGACGGCCGCGGTTGCTCGCCACCCTGCTGGCGACGCTCGCGTTCGGTTCGCTCACTCTGGGTTGCTCCAAGATCGAGTCGCGCGATCTGATCCGCAGCGGAAACTCGCTCTACAACGAAGGCAAGTTCATCGACGCCCTCGCGGCGTACGACAAGGCTGAGGCCCTCGAACCCGATGGTGTGACGGTGTTCTGGAACCGGGCCTGCGCGGCTGAGGCCCAGGTCCTCAAGATGAAGGACCCCAGCGAAAAGGAGTCCCGCCGGGTCTTCGCCGACCGTGCGCTCAAGGACTTCCAGACCTGGTACGACCGCCTCGAGCAAAAGACCCAAGAAGACGAAGATCAGGTCAAGGGGCACCGCCTCGCGATTCTCAAGGCCGATGAACGCTGCGAAGATCTGCTGACCCACTGGCTCGAGCGACATCGCGCGGAACCCAAAGAAGAGCGGCTCTACACCAAGATCGCGCAACAGTTCGAGGAGTGCGGCAACCTCGACAAGTACCTCGAGTGGCTAAAAAAACGCACCGTGGACTTCCCCGAGAGCGTGCAGGCCTGGCACACGCTGGCGACGATATCGTTCATGCCGCTGATGCCCGACGCGGAGAAGGGCCTGGGCTATAACGAGGCCATCCCGCCCGCCGAACGGATCAAGCTCGCCGACGAGGTGATCAAGCTGCTCGATCGCGTCACCCAGCTCGACGCGAAGTTCGCCGACGCCTACATCTGGCGCTCGATGGCCTACACCCAGCGGCAGCTTGCTCGGATGGTCGTGGCCGACCCACAGACCCCCGAGGAGCGACTCGAGCCGATCCTCGCTCGCGAGGACACGATGCTCGCGTGGAAGCAGAAGAAGGCCAAGTGCGACCTGGAGGAGCTACCTGACTGCCCCGTGGGCAAGGTGCCCGATGCGCCGTGCTGTCCGCCGCCGCCGCTGACGTCTGATGAGCAGGCTACCGACGCAGAGCTGCGACGCCAGATCGAAGACGAGATCAAGGGGATCCTCCCGGTAGAGACCCCGGTGGTGAAAAAGGGAAAGAAGAAGAAGGGGAAGGGCACCTAGCGCGCGGCTTGCCGCTCGTGCGTGTACAGAGCCGAGGATCGGGATCGATGTTCGACCACTACATGCAATACCAGCACGGCGACCCGCGTCGCCGTCTCCGGCTCCAGATCGCGGCGGCATCGTCAGGCGTGATCACGTTCTCGTTGGTGACCTTCATGTGGGTCGCCAACAAGCTCAACATCACCCGCGTCGATCCGCCTCCCGGCATCGAATTCATCATGACCCAGCTGGTCGAGGAGGAGGCTGTGGCCGCGTTGCCGCCACCTCCGCCACCTCCGCCGGCGGCGGCTGAAGAGGAAGAAGAAGAGGAAGAAGAGGAGATCCCCGAGGAGGAAGTTCCCCTCGACATCGTTCAGCCCGACAAGACCCCGGACAAGGTCCCCGACCCCAAGACGACCAGCGGCGTCAAGGGTCCCAAGGTCCCCGGTGGGGTTCCGGGAGGCATGCCCGGTGGTGTGCCCGGTGGCGTGCCCGGTGGCATTCCCGGTGGCGTGCCCGGTGGCATTCCCGGCGGCATTGCGACCAAGCGCGACGTTGTCGAAAAAGACGTCGCCAAGGCGCCGATTTCGGCGGTGCGCTCGCAGGCGATTTACGACCCCAACCCGGATCAGCGCAAGCTCGCGGGCACCAAGGCCGCGACGTTCGACAAGCGCCCCGGGACCGTGAAGATCGCCTTCTGCGTCGACCCTGGTGGCAAGCCCACCGAGGTTCGCGTCAGCAAGAAATTCCCCAACGATCCGCAGGTGGACCAGATCGTCAAAGAGACCGTGCAAAAGTGGCGGTTCAAGCCGTTCATCGTCGACGGCAAGCCCAAGACGACCTGCAGCGACATCCAGTTCGACATCCAGTTCGAGTGAACTCCACTAGTTTGGCCGCCGCGCCCCGAGGCCGGCGGCCCACTTTCGGGAAGGCCGAGTTCGGCCGATCCTCTCGCGAAGAGTCCCCCGCCTTGCGCGCGGTCAGCACAGGAAAACAGCCATGGAAATGTTCTCGATCCTCATCGCCGAAGGCTCCGATTTCTCCCTCACAGGCATGTGGGCGCAGATGGGAATTTTCGCCAAGGGGGTGATGATCTTCTTGCTCATCATGTTCGTGGTGGCGCTCGCGATCATCATCGAGCGAATCCGCGCCTATGGTCGGGCCAAGCGGCAGTCGATCAACTACATCATGCTGCTGCGCACCTACCTGCAGGAGCGCAAGATGCAAGAGGCCGTCGCGGCGGCCCAGCAGCACGGCGACAGCCCGGTGGCGAAGGTCGTCGGCGCGGGTCTGCGCGAGTACCTCGAGGGTCTCGAGGCGCTGCGCGAAGAGGGGCCCGATGACGTCGGAGACTTCGACCTCGTCGATGCGGTGAACCGCCAGATGGAGCGCGCCAAGGAGCGCGAGACGGCGAACCTCAAGCGTGGTCTGACGTGGCTCGCGACGGTCGGTTCGACGGCGCCGTTCGTCGGCCTCCTCGGCACCGTGGTCGGCATCATCAACTCGTTCCAAGGCCTCGCGGGCGACGGTGGCGGCGGCCTCGCTGCGGTCTCCGGCGGCATCTCAGAAGCGCTCGTGGCAACCGCGGTCGGCCTCCTGGTCGCGATTCCGGCGGTCATGATGTTCAACGCCTTCAACGCCCGCGTCGAGTCGTACCAGATCGACATGAACGACGTCGCATCGGAGCTCGTCGACTTCGTGCTCAAGGAAGGCCGCTACACGTGAAGCGCTCCGGCAAGCGAACGCGCGGCGTCCCGTACAAGGCCGATCACGGGATCAATACCGCGCCGCCCAACAGTGACATCAACGTCACTCCGTTGGTCGACGTCTGCCTCGTGCTGCTCATCATCTTCATGGTGGTGACGCCGATGCTGGGTCGCGGAAAAGACGTTCGATTGCCCATCCTCAGCGATGCTGTGGAGCACAAAGAGGGCGACCAGGTGTTCGTGTCGGTCGACGACAACGGCGCTTGGATCGAGCAGAACGTGTACCCGGATAAGGTCTCGTTTCTGCAGCGGCTCGAAGAGGACCTGAAGATCGCGTTCGGCAAGGCTGCGGCGACCGGCTACAAGGGGCCGATTCTGTTCATCAAGGGCGACCGCGACACCGACTACGGTCGGGTGCGGACCGTGATGGAGTGGATCAACTCCAGCGAGGCCACGACCGTGACCGACATTGCCCTCGTGGTGGACAAGACCGAGAGCTGAGGGCCGTCTAGGCCGCCTTACGCAAGAGGAGCGAATCCACCATGTCGATGGGAGCAGGCAACAGTAAGGGCGCGAAGAGCGACATCAACGTCACGCCGTTGGTGGACGTCTGCCTCGTGCTGCTCATCATCTTCATGGTGATGGTCCCCCGCAATGTGCCCGAGATTTCGGTCAGGGTCCCACCGGATTCCAAGCAGCAGCAGCGTAAGCCCCCCACCGAGGAGCCGTTGGTCATCGGACTGACCGCCGAGGGTGCAGTGACGCTGAACCGCAATCCCACCGACAAGAACAAGCTGTCCGAGCAGATCGCCAAGCAGCTGGAGTTCCGCGACAAGAAGGTCGTGTTCATCGACTTCGACGACACCGCGAAGTACGGCGACGCAGTCGACCTCCTCGACGTGGCGAAGCGGGCGGGGGCAGAGGTCATCGGCGTGATGAAGCCCAAAGACAAGACGCGAACGCCGGACAAGCTCAAGCCCAAAAATGGCTAACCATCGACGAGCGGGGCTCATCGCCGCAGCGGCGATGATGTCGTTGACGAGCGCGGGCTGCCTCGAAGACACCGACTGCGGCATCTGCGACGAAAACAGCCTCGAGTTGCTGATCGTCTCGGGGACCAACTACGCCGGTGAGCTGGTCCATATCGTCAGCCCCGAGTGTGTGGGCGACGCGTGCCCCGAGCCCTTCACCGAGGCCCGGCGGTTCGTCGAGACGCTGGGTTTGTGTGAGCTGACCGATGCCGCGAAATCGTCGGCGTGGACGGCCGAGGAGTACTGCCGCATTGCCCCGATCGTGGTCGCGGGTGGCCTGCAGTTCGTCTTCAACAATCTGCTCGAGCCCACCAGCATCGAGCTGGTTCGCAAGCGGCCCGACACGCCCAGGATCTTCGAGATCTACGATTGGAAGACCCAGGTGCTTTCCATCCACGGGCCGATCACCCGCTATTCGGGCGACTGGCGCGGGAACACGAACGACGACCGCAGTCAGATGACTCGGTTCGTCAACCTGTCGTGCATCGACAACCTGCGGGCCGCGGGCATCGACTTCTCGGCCGAGGACTACGCTGACCCCGCGACGAATCCGTGCAATGGACTTTCCTCGAGCGGGGTCCCGCTCAAGCTCCAGGCCGACAAGGTCATGACCGCGCCGCGCGGCAAGTGGGATGACCGTGCCATCGGCGAGGCCGCGGCCTACGACTGCGAGACCCCGGTGGAAGGGGTCGACACGTGCTGTTCCCAGTGCGACTTCAGCCTTTCGGTTCAAGTGGCCAAGTATGGCGCCGGTCCGCGGATCGAGTGCGACCCGCAGGGTGATCGGTTGATCGGGTGCGAGGGGTTCACGGCGCTGGAGAACCGCGACGACGAGCCCGATGGTTTCGTGCCCGCTGCGGACCGCCTGCGCGTCGTCCATCCCGGCAAGCGCGTCGACGAGCGGGCCACGATCGCATGCGACAGCGACGACGGCTGCCGTGATCCCTCGGGTCCGGGTCTGTCCGGGGCCGAGTGTGTGGGCACCGACGGCAGCGGTCGGGCATGCTCGCCCGAGGCCGGCGATCCGGACTGCACCCAAGGCCGCTGTCGCGCGCCGTGGTTTGTCGAGTGCCGCGCCGATCCTGATACTACCGGCGACACTGGGTACTGCGTGGACGCGCGCCACGATGAGGCGGCCGCGGCGGGCTGCTACACCAGCGGCGGCCAGGACACGCGCCTGTCCGAGTGCGACGCCAACGCTGACGGGCACCTCACAGCCGCCGAGTGCTGTCCCGACGAAACCACCTGCGACCCCGTCTACGACCTCGGATACACCGCGCTGCCCCGCTACGAGCGCAAGACGACGCTCTCGAGCTATGTGCGGGAGCTAGCTTGCGAGGGCGGGTGCGTCGATGACTGCAGCTGCGACGGCGAGACCTGCTCGGCGGTCGACCGCGACTGCACCGATCTGGAGCAGCTGGCCTGTTTGTTCGCCGCACAGACGTGCTCGGAAACCGAGGACGAGAACGACTACGCGGTCAACCTCGTCACCAAGCTCGGCGGCGTCATCTACGACGGCGCCATCAAAGGGATCGAGTGGCGTCCGGCCGACCGCGGTGGCCAGCCGCGGGCGGTGATCGAGGCGTGTGCCGAGTCGCGAGGTCTGATCGCGCCTCGCAACGTCAGCGACGGCTGGCGGGCCCACGACGCGGATGGCATCGGCGTCGAGATCGACGCCGAATGGGATCTCAGCCTGTGCTCGGGCCAGGCCTACGAAGCCGTGTTCCAGGCCTCGAACGAGGGCGAACACATCGTGGACAAGAAGGGCAACACCCTCGACGGCAAGCGGGTCTATGCCTTCGAGACCTCGCAGTTTCACATCGTTCCGTCGTCGGGCTTCCCCGCGGACAACCTGCGAATCGGCGCCTGCGATACGTTCAGCCTGAAGTTTTCGAACAAGTTCGACCTGTCGCCAGAGAACCTCACGAAGATCGAGATTCACCACCTGGGGGCCGACGGTGTCGTGCCGGTCGCCGGCGGTGTGAACTGCGTGAAGACGCGGGATGAGCAGGAAGCGGGCGGTATCCCCTGCTTGTCGGTCGACGTCACCGACCAAGCCGCCGGCGAGATCCACGTGCGTGTCGACGCGGTCGTGTTCGAGCCTGTGCTGAGTGAAGGCGAGAAATACCGCCTCTACGTGCCAGGGATCACCGACATCGAGGCGACGCTCGGAGACCTCTCCGGGTCCTACTCGGCGGCGTTCTGGGACGCCTGCGGGATGCCGTTGGTCTTGACGCCGACGTCCGAGTCCGAGCCCGAGTACACGTTCACGGTCGACCCCGCGCGCTGCGAAGAAGACGGAGACGGCGACGGTGTCCAGTTGTCGTGCGACAACGCGGCAGACTTCTACAACCCTGGGCAGAGCGACCTCGATCGCGATGGTGTCGGTGACCCGCTGGATCTCTGCGCGGCGTCGCCCGAGATCGCGCTCGACACCAGCGATTCGGATCGCGATGGCGTCGGCAACGCTTGCGACGCCTGTCCAGACTCGGTTTCGCGCTACAACGAACTCGCGGCGACCAACGTCGTTCCGCCCGCGCTATGGGTGAGGAACAGCGCAGACCAGAGCGACACCGACCAGGACGGCATCGGTGACGTCTGCGACAACTGCCCCACGATCGCCAACTGTGGCAGCTACGACCTCGAGCATCCGTGGCGGCTGGGTAATCCGATCGACTCGGATGCGGCCACCTGCCAGCGCGATGCCGATGCCGACATGATCGGTGACGCGTGTGCGGGCCTGGTTTCCGATATCGCGGCCGGGCCGGTTGGCTTTGGCGATGCCGATGACTTCGATCAGGACGGCCTGGCCAACCTCGACGATGGTTGTCCGCGCCAGCCGGAGTTGGCCTACGTGACGTGCGTCGACGACGGCGACTGCGGCGATGCCCGGCAGTGCGAGCGGGTGTCGGCCGACGAACCCGGGGTTTGCGGCCACCGCGACAGCGACGCGGATGGGATCGGTGACGCGTGCGATACGTGCGTGGTGGTGGCCAATGCTTCGCAGTCGCTCGACGGCGGGGCCCAGCAGGACGACGACGACGGTGACTTCATCGGGGCCGACTGCGAGCTCGGCGAGGGCTGCGAGGACAGCGGGGATCCACGGCCGCTGGGGTTCTTCGCGGTGTCGGCTGCGGGCCAGTGCTGCACGACGTTGTTGGTCGACCAAGGCGGTGAGCTGACCGAGCGCTGGGGCGACGGCCGTCGCCTCGAGGACTCCGTGGGGACTCCGATCGTGGTCGGTTGCTCCGGTGCAGGCTGTCTCGAGCTGCCAGAGGCAATCGCGACGGTGCCGGGCGTGCTGACGCTGCCGCCGGGTTGCGACCAAGCGCTCGCGGCGGCGGGCATGTCGGTGCAGGACAACCGACCGGCGGTGGCAGCCGACGTTCAGGGTGATCTCGATGCGCTATGGAACCTGCAGTGCCGGCTGCCCGCGCGGGATCAGGACTACGACGGCATCGCGGATGCCTGCGACCTGTGCGAGTTCGACCACGACCCATCCAACGCGATCTACGTGGACGCCGAGGGGCGCTCGTGGCCGAATGACGGGGCTGCTTGCAACGGCGAGAACAGCCAGGCTGCGCGCTGTGAAGGTGAAGCAGGGACCGACGATGGCGGCGCGGACGATGGCGCGGGCGACAGCAGCGGCTGAAGGCCGGCGGCTGTGAGTCGCCGCTGCCAGGCCATCGGCTTCGCTGGGTTGACGCAAGTCCTACCAGCGGGGTAGGTTGCGGTTGCCAGGAGGCCATAATGCAGCGTCTGTTCTGTTCTGTTCTGTTCTGTTCTGGCGGGCGTAGGCCTGATTTCGCCGAGTATCGGTGCCGCGGACCTCACACCAGCGAGTGACCCGGCGCAGATCATCAACGGTGCAGTGGTGCCCGAATGCGCGTGGGCGCCGGTCGTGGAGCTTTACGGGCAGTCCGAGGGAAGTGTCCTGACCGAGCGTTGTACAGGCATCTACGTCGGTGATCGCGTCATCCTCACCGCGGCGCACTGCGTCCCACGCGGCTACAGCGTACCGGTCCTCGGCGCGGCATGCACAGCCGCCATCGATTGTCCGAGTCTGGACGAGTACGACAACGTCATCGACCTGGATTGTGACCCACTCGACGCGGCGGTTTGCACGGACCCGGACCTCTCGTACTCGAACCGGATCCGCTACGCCTTGTTCGGTGAGGCCTACACCGCAGAGTTCACGGACACGAAGGTTCGCAAGGCCGCCCTGGTGGCGTACTGCCATCGAATCAACGACCAATCGGGTGACATTGTCGCAGGCACCAATGACTTCGCTTACTGCGTGCTGACGGAGGAGCCTAACGTCCAGCCAGTGCATCCCATGATGCACTGCGAGGCAGACCTGTTTCTGGGCACGGGCACAGCGGTTCAGGCTGTGGGGTTCGGTCAGTTCGAAGTCGATGTGCCCAATGGGGCTGACACAGGCGGGACGAAACGGACCGCGACGGCATCGATTTCCGACGACTCGATGACCTCGGCTGCGCTGACGTTTGACCCCATTTCGGGCTGGATTCCCGGAGACCCGACTTATGGTGACTCTGGCGGTCCACTCCTCATTCGACTGCCGGACCTGACGTGGCGCACAGCCGGCGTCGCGCTCACTACCGCGAACGACTACGCGACGGTTTGGCCGCACATGGCGTGGATCGCGACCGACCCAAACGTGAACATCGCCGGTGTCCTTCCGTGTCATACGACCGCTGGCCAGTGGAGCCCCGGCCCGAACTGCACCGGCTTCATGCTCGAGCCCGGCGTCGCTCAGGGGGCATGGGGACGCGCGCCACAGGCGTGCAACCACACGAACCTCAGCGGTGCGCTGAACTCGTGCGGGATGATGGCGGAGGTGGTGGACTCTCCGCCCAGTGACTTTGCAGTCGCTCCGCGGGAGCCGGCCGCGGTGCCCGACGCCATGCCAACTGCGTTACCCGGCGTCGAACCCGAAGGTCCGCCGAGCGAGGACGTCGCCTGTGCCGCGTCGGTGACTGCCGCACCGCGGAGCGCTGGCCGTCACACGCTCCTGCTCATCCTGCTGGTGGCGCGTCGGCGTCGCAACGCTCCCAGGGCATCGTTCACTCGCGGCGCCGCGTTGTTGGCGTGTGGGATCTCCGCGGGCTGCGTGCAAGGCGAGGGCGGTTCGGGGGCCGATACGACAGGCGGCACGGATGGTCCGTGCTTCGAGAATCTCCCGGAGGTGCCGCCAGCGGGGAATCCCGACTTCGTGGGCACGATCTCGGGCGAGGCAATGCCGAATCAAAGGGCAACGCGCGTCGTGAGCGCCAACATCGCCCGAACTGCGAACGACGCCGCATGTTGCCAAGACTTCGTTGTCGCTGGCGGGACAAACTTGGTTCAGATCAAGTTCGCGGCGCCACGCGACGGATTGACGTTCCTCGCCAACCGGGCCGACGAGAGTGTGTCAATCGGAGCGTCGACGCGCAGCGTTCTCGATCTTGCGGTAGCCGATCTCAACGGCGACAACCGCAACGACCTCGCGGTGCTGCGCGACGACAAAGTCGTCGTCGTGGCATTGGCCGTCGCCGCGCCGCCGGTGAACGGGCCATACTTTGCCCTTACATCGGTCTGGCCGATGGCGAACGCCGGATATGTCGCGGGTTCGGGCCTAGACCTCGGTGACATGGACGGTGATGGCGACCTGGATCTGTTCGTGACGTCGACGACGACGCGGATCCTGTGGCGCAAGAACAACGGCAACGGGACGTTCGCGGCGGCGAGTAACAGCGCGGCGGGGCTCACGACGCAGAACATCGTCATGGCCCAGGTGAACGCCGGGACTCAGGCGGACGCGCTGGTGTCCGGGAGCGATGGACGGTTCGCGTACCTGCGGTCGACGGGAGTTGGATTCGCGGCGGCGGCCCATCACCGCGTGTGGGCAGTCCCTGCGACGACGACGGGGATGCTGATCACGGCCGGGAGATTTTGTCCGGGCCATGCGACGGCGATCTCCGTCGGGGTGGCGGCGTTCGACATCGTGAAGGTTGCCTGCGGCGACGGGGCTGGGAACTTCGCGAACGTGCTCGAGCCGCACGGGATGGAAGAGGGCCTCGGCGCCGGCGGCGGGGTGGTCAACTACTTGGTCGACTACGTTTGGGACGCTACGCCGGACACTCCCGTCAGTACAGCGGACATCAAGGACCTGGCGGTCTGGACACCTGCGAACGGGGTGTCCGAATTGTACGCGCTCTATTCCGGGCTTCAGGGCTTCTTCGCCGAGTGGAAGGTCCCTGGAACCTGTGGCTTTGAATCTGTCGGAATCCCCTTGGCACGGTGGGGAACCGGCACGTTCCAAAGCATGGTCGTTCATCGGGAAGCACGCGGGGACTCATCATGGGGAGGCATTTCATGCGCAGGTTCATTCGGGCTGCTATCCCTCCACTAGCGGCGTTCGTGTTGGCGGGGATCCTGGGGTTCGCCTGTGCGGATGACGATGTGGAGACCGAGGAGCGACCAGGCGACGCTGAGCTCATCACGTTCTACACGGAGTTTTGCACCCGTTTGGAGGAGTGCGCGCCGGAATTCTCGGCTTCGTGGAACTCAGGTGTCGAGTGTGCGGAGTTCGCCGTGGCGACGTACCGCACCCTTCCGACTGCATGCCTCAACCGATTGATCGAGTATCAGCGATGCGTCATCGAACAGGAGTGCGAGAAGTTCAACACTCCGACTCCAGCCGAGGAGTGCCGGCCCCTGAAACAAGCCCTCGACCAGGTCGACTGCGGCGGCATGCCGGCGCCATGAAGGCTTCCCGTTTCTCGCGGACCCGGCGGACGAGAACCTCGCGGTGCTGCGCGACGACGAAGTCGTC
>CANLQR010000103.1 GCA_947492135.1 Deltaproteobacteria bacterium
GTGTTTGGTCATGGTCGCTTTGTCGTGCGGGACCAAGCCGGCCGAGCCCGCGAAAATCGCCGCGAGTCCAGCGGTGGACGAACCAAAGGCGCCCCAGACCGTCAGCGTCCGCCTCGAGAATCTCTGTCCCGAGCCCTCGCGCTATCGCATCGGTCGCGTCGGCGCGCCGCGGGACCCCGAACGCGTGCTCGCGGGGGGTGTGAGCGAGTCGATCACGGTCGAGCTCGGCGAGGGGGTGTTCAACGTCGGGGGCTCGAGCGCACAGCTCGACAGCGATGGCGTGATCTGGTTCGGCGCCGACTGCAAGAGCATCGGGGCAGCATCGACGCCCGGCTTCGATCCGCGCAACGCCGTGCTCCCGTCGCTCGACGCGCTCCCGAACGACAACTCTCGCCGCCAATGAGCGCGGGATCGTCCCGCGATGCTGGGCTGCCGGCTCGGCGCGTCGACCAGCGTCAGCCGCGCTCGGCGGGCGCCCAGCGGCGCACAAGATCGATCGCCACCGCGAGCGCTCGGTCGTCGAGCTTGGCGATCTGCGTCGACGCCCACGGCACCGCGGCGGCCAGGCGTTCGCGGACCTCCGTGGTGTCGCGGGCGCCCTTGCACGCCTGCACCAGCGCGACCTGCCATGCGCCGAGCTGGGCCTCATCCATGGTCGGCCGCCTCCACGCGCTCGCGCACGGCGAAAAAATCGCGGCGCAGTCCCTCGGCCTCGAGCTCCGACAGCGTGTTGCCGAGGCGCTCGAGCACGACGAGCTCGGTCGCCGGGCACCGCGGCAGCGCCCGCGACAGCAGCGAGAGCACCTCGGCGGGCACGGCGTGATCATGAGTATCGCGACGAAACCCGGTCGCGGCATCGCTGGTCGGTGGCCACCAGCTGCCGCCGGCGACGTGCATGCACCGCACGCGCTCGAGCGGGTAGGTCGCGAGCAGGGCGTCGGCATCGAGCCCGAAGTTCGCGATCTGGCACCATAGATTGTGGAGATCGAGCACGAGGTAGCCGTCGACGTGCGCGAGGACCTCGGCGAGCAGTGGTCCTTGTTGCCAAGGTTCGTCGGCGTCGAGCGCCAAGGCGAGGTTCTCCAGGCCGACGGGCACCCCCGCGACCGCGGCGAGGCGCGCGAGATTGCGCCGCAGCACCGTGCGCGCACCTTCACCATCGACCAGGGGCAAGGGCGCACCGGCATCGAGCGCGCCCGCGACCATGAACCCGACGTGCTCCGAGACCCCACGCAGGGGGCGCAACGCGACTTCGCGCGCGAGCCGGTCCAGCCACGCCGAGTGCCGCGACTCACCGTCGACGCTGCCCGCGGAAAACGTCACCCCGTGCCCCCACAGCCGCCCCGCGCCGGCGTAGTGATCGAGCAGCGGCGGGATCCACTGCGGCAGTTCGTCGGTCCCCCAGCCCTGATCGAAACTCCATTCGAGCGCATCGACGACGCCCTGCTCCAACAATGGCAAGACCGCCGCACGGTAGGCATCGTCGCGCATCAGCGACAGACCGACATGGACTGCCATGGCGTATGAGCCTGGCACCACGGGCACCTTGCTGTCACCCCCGTTCCCCGCAGCATCATGCCCCCGACCATGCACAAACCGTGGCACCATCATGCGGTGCGACACTCCGCGGTCCTGCTCGTGATCGCCCTGCCGCTGGCGTGTGCGGACGGCGTCAACGTGTCAGGCGGCAGCTTGGGCGAGGGCGTCGGAGAGGGGCCGTCGAGCCAGACCAACGGCAACTGCCCCAACGAACACCGCATCAACGCCGACGCGCTCGGCATCCCCTGTGCGCAGGGCGGCGCGTTCCAGTCGATGTGCCCCTGCGAGTGAGTCGGTAGGCCGGTCATGATCAGCATGCCGCCGCGCCGTGCCGAGTCCGAGGAACCGCACCGCTGTGGCTGGTCTGTCGGTCGAGATCCGACCAAGCGCAACGCCACGATGATCGCGTACCACGACACCGAGTGGGGCGTGCCGCTGCACGACGATCGCAGGCACTTCGAGTTCCTGCTGCTCGACGCGTTCCAGGCCGGTCTGAGCTGGGCGATCGTGCTCGGCAAGCGCGAGGGGTTCCGCCGGGCCTTCGCCGACTTCGACCCCGCCGCGGTGGCGCGGTTCAACGCGCGTAGCGTCGAGCGACTCGTCGGGGACGCCGGCATCGTGCGCAACCGGCAGAAGATCGAGGCCAGCATCACCAACGCTCGGTCGTTTCTCGCGGTACAGGCGGAGTTCGGCAGCTTCGATGCGTACATCTGGGAGTTCGTCGCTGGCAAGCCCCTGCGCAACGCGTGGCCGTCGATGAAGGAGCTGCCAGCGCGAACCGAGCGATCGGACGCGATGAGCAAGGCCCTCATCAAGCGGGGCTTCAAGTTCGTCGGCTCGACGATCTGCTACGCGTACATGCAGGCGGCCGGCATGGTGAACGACCACGAGGTCGGATGCTTCCGCCATGCCGAGGTCGGACGCGGCAAGGTCCGGGCCGGGGTGCCGTCGACCGGAGCCGCGCCAAAAACCCGGCCTCCATGAACTTCATCGGACCCGCATTCGCCGCCATCGGGGTCGACCTGGCGACGGTGCAACCCAAATCCAGGTGACCGGAATACAACGGTGGCCTGCAGCGGTACGGACCGCGTCCCACGATGGAGCCAGGCTTCGTCCTGCTGCACCGAGAACTCTCTACCATGACCTCCCAGGACCCCCCAGCGTTGCATCCTTCACTCCTGCGCACCACGGCGGCCTTGCAGGCCATCGGGGCGCGCCAGCAAGCTCAGGCCTTCCCGACCCTCGCGCAGTCGCTCGTCGCGTTGGCCTTGTCTGTCGCGGCGGTGGCGGCGGTCGTGCTGGCGTAGCCTCACGACCGCGGCGGTGGCGGGTCACAACGCGACGAGGCGTGTGCGCACGCTGGTATCGAGCGCCGCAATCGCGGCGCACAAGTCCTTCGCGGCGAGTTCGTCGGCGCCCAGCGGCAGATCGACGAACAACAGGCCGATGTCCTCGAGCGTCGCGAGCGCCTGGCCGGCGATGTTCACGTTGCTCTGGGCGATCGCGTGGTTGATCCGCGACAACACGCCCGGCACGTTGCGATGCAGGTTGAGCAGACGACATGCGGTTTGCCCACGCAGGCTCGCCGGGGGCGGCATGTCGAGGTTGGGCAGGTTCACGCAGCCCAAGGTACGCCCGCCATCCAGGTAGCGGCTGACGGCAACGGCGACCTCGATCCCGATATTGGCCTGCGCCTCCTGGGTCGAGCCGCCGATGTGCGGGGTGAGGATCACGTTGTCGAGGCCTTGCAGCGCGCACACGAAGCGCTCGCTCTCGCTGGCAGGCTCCTCCGGGTAGACGTCGAGCGCGGCACCACCGACGTGTCCGCTCGAGATGGCATCGCGCAGTGCCCCGAGATCGACCACGCGGCCGCGGCTGGCGTTGACCAGGTGGGCGTCGGGTCGCATCTTCGCCAGCTCCGCTGCGCCGATCATGTCGCGCGTGAACTCGGTGTCGGGCACATGGAGGCTGACGAAATCACTCTTGCCGAGCAAGTCGTCGAGGGAGGCGCACGCTCGGGCGTTACCCAGCGGCAGCTTGGCGACCACGTCGTGATAGACCACGTGCATGCCGAAGGCTTCGGCCAGCACGCTGAGCTGACTGCCGATGTGGCCGTAACCGATGATCCCCAGGGTCTTGCCGCGGATCTCGCGGGAGCCCTGCGCGTTCTTTGCCCATTTGCCGTCATGGGCCGCCCGACTGCGGGCGAACACCTGTCGCGACAGCATCACGAGCTCGGCCATCACGAGCTCGGCGACGCTGCGGGTGCTGGAGAACGGCGCGTTGAACACCGCGACACCGGCTGCGCGAGCAGCCGCGAGATCGATCTGATCGGTCCCGATGCAGAAGGCACCGATCGCGTGCAACCGATCGACGGCTTCGATCACGGCCTTGGTCACGCGGGTCTTGCTGCGGATTCCGACCACCAGCGGCAGCTCGCCGGGCACAGCCCGCAGCGCTGCGATCAACTCGTCTTCGTCGAGGCCCTTGTCGATCCGCGTGACCAGCAGTCCGTGACGCGCGAACTCGTCGTCGGCGCTCGGGTGAACCTTCTCGAGCAGCAGTGCGTGGGCGCGTGGCACGGGGCGGACTATGGCCCAGCGCCGGGCGTGGTTCAACGAGAGGCGCGGCAGCGGATCGGGGGCCGTTGGCGATGCTAGGCTCGCCGCTGCTGATGCTGATGCTGGTCCCCGAGTTCGCCTACGACGCTGCGGGGCGCCCGACGCGGGCCACCGACGCTACCGGTCACGAGGCCTGGGTGCTGCGCTGGGAGGCGCACGGCCTCGCGCACGCCCGGCTGCGATTGCCCGATGGGTCGGCGATCGAGCTCCATCCGCGATCGACCGACCACCTCGTGCTCGGCGTCTGCGATGGTCTGCACCTGGTTCCCGTGGCCGATCCCGGGCGACCCCTGGCGCGGATCTCCGCGGTGTCGTGGGCCGCTCCGGTGGACATCCCCGCGGTCGACGTCCCCGGCGCGCTGCCGCCCGGTGCCGGCACGGCGGTGCTCAACCTGCTGGCCGTGCTTGCACGCCACGCGGGCACAGCCTCGCTGCGCTACCGCGGTCCGTACCCGACCTCGGGGCTGTTTGCGACGCTGGGCGCGAGTTTTTCGCTCGACGGCGACCGCGTCGCGCTCGAGCGAAGCTTTGTGGGCGCGGCCGAGCGACACGGGTTTGGCTCGGTCTGCTTGTCACCCGAGGTCGACTTCATGCCCGATCCGCACGCGTGGTCTTGGCCCCAACCGGGCGTGTGTGTGCAACATCGCCGCGGGATCGACAGGGTGTGGGTCGAGGGTCGGCCGTACGACCGCAATGGTGAGCATCACGTGCTCGTGCGAGAGCACGACGACTGGATCGCGCGCGTGGTGTTTGCCGGGCGATCGTGGTGCGACGTGCTGCGGCTCGGCGACGACGGCGTCCCGCGATCTGCGGTCGCACCAGCGCCGGCGGTCGCGGCCGAGCTCGTGGGCGTCGCGCTGCCGACCGCGATGGTCGAGGTCCTCACCGAGGTGATCGCAGCCGAGGCCGCCGCTCCCTTGCGCGACGCGATCGCGACCGAACTCGCCCGTGGACTCATCCTGGGCGACACCGGGCTGGCGCCGGCCGCTCTCGGCCCCGACGGCATCGTCGTGCACGCCGGGCTGGCCGAGCGCGCGCTCGAGCTGCCTGCGGCGACGTCGATCGCGACGCTCGCGAGCGCGATGCGAGCGGTGGTCGTTCGCGCCGCGGTCGCTCGCCTGGCGGCGGCGCTGGCCGCTCGATAGCCGATTCATCAACGAGTCCAGGATCCACCGCGATCGTGTCACGCTGGCGGAGACGCCGGTTCGGCGGCTCACGTCATCGACCGGCGCTTCGGGCGACTCAGCCTGTGGGACCGGTGCTACGGGAAGATCACATGGAACTCCTTGTTGTCGCCCGGGCTGGTCGCATCGCGCCCGAGCGCCGCGCCGCAGTGTTCGCGTATCTGAAGGCGACACGATCGCGCCCGATCTTCGCGATGTGCCGCTTCCTGCACCGCTGCGACCGGCCGAACCGGTTGCGGTCGCCCAGCCGCAGCCCCAGCCGTCGCGAGCGGTCGTCGCTCGGTCTCCGGGCGAGTGGGGCATCGGTGCAGTGGGATCGCCGGCGCCGAAGGCGGCGTCGTACGTGTGCCGCCCAAGGGCAGGTCCGCGAGACGACTCTCACGCTGTGCGCCAAGGTTGACGGGGCCGGCGTTCCTCCGTAACTTGGGCTGGACGTGGCCTACGGTGGGCCACGCACCCCGGTGGCCGGGACAACAGGCCCGAGGCGTGCGACCTCGCGCGTCCCACCGCCAACCAGATTTTTTCGCGCCAATGTGCTTGGCAGCGGGTTACCCGACATGAAGCGACTTGCACTCCTCGGATCCTGGAAGCGACTCGGTATCCAACTCGGCCTGCTTGCCGGCCTCGGTTTGGCCTTCGTGGGCGACGACGAGAAGGCCGCGCAGGCCGGCGTCGGCGAGTGTGCAGGCGAGAACGAGTGCTCGTTCAAGAAGCCGAACTTCATGATCATCATGGACTACTCGTCCTCGATGAACGCGGACTTCGACAACGTCACGACCCGCTGGGAAGCGGCCGTCGCCGCGGTTCAGGCCATCGTGACGGCGAACAACGGGTACTTCGACAATTCGATGCACCTGGGCCTGATGCGCTTTGGTCACGATCCCGACCCGGCCAATCCCGGCACCTTGATCGCCAACGAGCCCAGCGGCATCGTGGATGGCCAGTCGCTCGATGTGCACTGGTACGATCCCGCGAACGATCCCAGCGGCTACTTCGAGTGCAACGGCCAGGCGATCGTCGACTTCCTCGACAACGTCGAGGCTCCGCTGTGCCAGGGCGCCAACTGCTTCGGCATCGGCACCTGGACCGACGGCGCGCTGTTGTACGCACAGTCTCTGATCGCCCAGACCCGCGCCGATCACCCCACGGACATCATCGTGGGCGATGAGCGGTTCTACGCGACCATGGTGGTCACCGACGGCAACTGGACCGATCCGGTTGGCGCCGGGCAGACCGCGGCCAACGATCCGGTCGACACCGCGGCCGCGCTGTACACCAACGACGACGTCCCGACCTATGTCGTGGCCTTCGGTGACGCGGCGGGTCTCGCCTTTGCCGACGACATGGCGGTGGCCGGCGGCACGGTCGTGTCGATCCAGCCGGTGAACCCACAGGATCTGATCGACGCGCTTCAAGCCGTCATCAACGACATCACCGACGATATCATCGTGCCGATCTGCATCGGCGGGCTGCCCCGCATGATGGTCGTGCTCGACGCTTCGTCGTCGATGCTCAACGTCAACGCGGTCGCAGGCGCGCAGGGCACCACCGGCTGGGATCAGGCCCGCGACGCTCTGGTCGGCGCCAACGCCTTGTTCGATGTCCCGGTCGGCAACCTCGACGCGACCGTCGAGGATCTCGTGCACCTCGGGCTCATCACCTACGGCCTGGTCGGCGACGACGTCATCAACGTCGACTACGGGCCGTGCATGCGCGACAACTTCGACTGGGCGACCGATCCCAACACGTCGTGTGCAGCCGGCTGCAACGACCCCTGGGGCGGTCCGCCGATCCTGTGGACGTTCGTGGGCCCGGGCGACGCGGGGTATCCGGGTTTCGACGCCGACACGGTCAGCGTGATGCCGCGTTGTGACATCGGCGCGGGCCTTCCGGGCGGCTGCACGGGTTCAGGTACCGCGACCCACACGGGTCTGGCGCTGGCCAACACCAACGCTCAGAACTACCGCGCCAACCCTCCGGCGTTGTACCCGGTCGACCCGACCACGACCTTCGCCAACATCCTCATCACCGATGGTGCCTACGCCACGTACTCGACCGACGCCGAGGTTGCTGCGGAGCTCACCGAGATGTACGGGGTCGACGACACCACGACCTACGTCATCGGCTTCGGCGATGCCGTCGCGGTTCCCGAGCTGACGCGCATGGCGTGCTGGGGCTCTGGCGGCGTGGGCGTACCGAATTGCGCGGGTGGTACGCTGAACTACTTCGACGCGAACAACCAGATGCAGCTCGAGGACGCGCTGCAGACGATCATCGAGGGCATCAACTTCGATCCGTGCTGCAACTTCAACGACTGTTCGTTCAACCCTGAGCCGACCACCGGCGAGATCGACCCGGTCGATCCGTCGGCCACGAGCTCGGGCGGTGGCGAGAGCTCGGGAGGCGGCAGCACCGACGACGGCGGGCTCGACACCAGCGGGGCGGTGTCTGCGTCGGCAACCGACGGCAGCACCGACGGCGGCTCGGCCACCGAGGGCAGCACCTCCAACGCGAGCGACTCTGCGACCGGCAGCGCCACCGATCCCGACACCGGCGATTCGGGCAGCGCTTCGAACAGCGGGACCGAGGATTCGGCGTCGGCGAGCGCAACGGCGACCGACAGCGACAGCCTCACCGACACCAACGCCGACTCCTCGGGGTCGAGCGGCGGTGCCTCGGGTGGTGAGTCGCTGGACGACGATGGCTGTGGCTGCAGCACCGAGTCCGGCCCACGCGGGCTGCTGGGAACGTTCATGGCGTTCGGCCTCGCGGTCGGCGTCCGTCGACGTCGGCGCGTGTCCTGAAAAACCGGGCGCGGGCGCGAGGCCCGTCCTGAACAGCGCAGGTGCGCACGGCCGCGGATCCACCAGATCCGCGGCGTTTTGCGTTGGGCTTCCCCAGCTTCGGCGTCAGGGTCGCCGTACGTGTCTTGGCGCACGTCAGCGAAGACCTCCGGTAGGACGGCCCTGCGTGGCATTTTCTGACCAGTTTGATATGCGATAGGACTTATGTCCGACGAGGGTGCCACGTCGCGCAACCAGCCCGACCTGTCGCAGCTGCCCGAGATCGGGCAAGACATCGTGCTCGACGAGCTGAGTCTGCTGCGCGGCGTCAAAGCTCGGATCGAGCGCGAGGCGAAGGCCGGGCCCGACAAGATCGAGAACCTCGACTCGCAGCTCATCGAGCTACGCGACGCCATCGCAGAGGCGAAGGAAGAGGATGTCGCTTCGCTGATCGACCAGATGCACCAGGTTGCGGCGCTCAGCCGCAAGCGTGGCCAGGGCCGAAGCATCCCCATCGATCCCAACAACCCGTACTTCGGCCACCTGCGGCTGCGCGAGGGCAAGACCGGCAGCGTGCGTGACGTGCTCGTGGGCCGCAACACGCTGCTCGATGAAGGCAACGGCGTGACGATCGTCGATTGGCGCAACGCACCGGTCAGCAGGCTGTACTACCGCTACGAAGAGACCGACGACTACGAGGAGGAGTTCGACGAGCGCCTGCTCGAGGGCAAGATCCTGGTTCGCCGCTCGCTCGCCGTGCAGGACGGGATACTGCGTCGGGTCGCGTCACCCCAGGGCACGTTCGCGCTCGATGGCCAGCAGCGCTTCCACGAGACCGTCGGCAGCGCCAAGCCGACGCTACAGGGCGGCGCGGGTTCGGCGATCCGCATGCCCCAGGGCCCGCCACCGCGACAGCTCGGCGTGCACGGCGATGAATCGCAGCTGCGTGCCGACAAACACCTGCAAGAGATCACTGCGCTCATCGACAAGCAGCAGTTCGATCTCATCACCCGATCCGACGCCGGCATCGTGCTCATTCAGGGCGGTGCGGGGTCGGGCAAGACCACGGTCGCGCTGCATCGCGTCGCGTACCTGGCGTTCCAAGATGCTCGACGCTTCGTACCCTCGGCGATGCTGATCGTCGTCTTCAACGAAGGCCTGGTCGAGTACATCCGCCACGTGCTGCCGGCGCTCGGCGTCGAAGGCGTCAATGTCACCACCTATCGGCGGTGGTCGGCCCAGGCGCTGAGCAAGATGAAGCTGCGGGTCGAGCAGCGCTACACCGGGGCCACGCCTGATGTCGTCCAGCGCTTCAAGAAGCACGCGATGACGATCAAGATGATCGACGCGCTCGTCGTCGAGCAGCTCGACGAGATCCGAGGAGCGCTGGTCGACCGCATCGGCGACGATCCTGCGGGAGCCGAGGTCCTCAAGGCCTGGGATGCCACCACGAGCCTGCCTCCGGTCGTCCGAGCCGAGCGGCTCCTCAAATGGCTCGGGGAGGGCCGTGGCGCCGAGCTTCCGCCCAGGGTCAAGGCGGCCGCCACCACCGTCGCACGGGGTGCACGCGAGCAGCTGCGCGACTTCATCGGCGACTGGCTCGAGCTCAACACCGATGGCTCGCGGATCCGCAACGCCATTGCCGAGCACGCGCCCACCGAGTTCAACGAGGGCGAGATCGGCACGATCGTGCGCTGGTGCGCCCGCAAGGCCGACCTCGAGGTCGAAACCCCCGAGCAGCTGGCCCCCGAAGGGGCCGGATTCGATGCCGAGGACGACGCCATCCTGCTGCGGCTGATGCAGGCCAAGTACGGCGGCATCTTCGTCAACAACAAGCGGATCGAGTACGAGCACATCGTCATCGACGAGGCCCAAGACCTGTGCCCGCTCGAGGTGCGGGTCCTGCTCGACTGCGCGAGCAAGGGCAAGAGCGTGACCATCGCGGGTGACCGCGCGCAGAAGATGGTCTTCGACAACGGTTTCGTCGACTGGCCGCAGCTGCTCGGCGATGCCGGACTGCCGCACGTCGAGATCCAGCCGCTGAAGATCACCTACCGCTCGACCCGGCAGATCATGGAGTTCTCGCGCCACGTGCTCGGGCCCTTGGCCGATGAAGACCAGGTGGTCGCGCGTGACGGAGCCGAGGTGTCGTACTTCGAGTTCACCGACACTGGCGAGGCCGTCGCGTTTCTCGGCGAGGGCCTTCGAGGGCTCATGCAGCGCGAACCCAACGCTTCGGTGGCGTTGATCGCACGGTACCCGCAGCAGGCCGACGTGTACTACGAGGCGCTTCGCATCGCCGAGGTCCCGCGCCTGCGTCGGGTCCGTCGCGAGGATTTCAGCTTCACCGCCGGCATCGACGTCACCGACGTCCGCCAGGTCAAAGGCCTCGAGTTCGACTACGTCGTGCTGCTCGAGCCGACCCGGCAGAACTATCCCGAGCACGTGCAGTCGCGCCATCTGTTGCACATCGGGGCGACCCGCGCGGCGTATCAGCTGTGGTTGCTCGGGGTCGGGCAGCGCAGCGTGTTGGTGCCGGCAGCGATGGTCGGCGAGTTCGACGTGCTGCCCTGAGAGCGACTCTCAGCGGAGCACGCGGAACTCGATTCTGCGGTTCTTGGCGCGCCCAGCCTCTTTCGCATTGCTGTCCAAGGGCTCGTCGGGTCCGCCGCCCCGGGTCTCGAGCCGGGCAGCGTCGATGCCATGCTCCACGAGGTAGCGCTTGACCGCATCCGCGCGGCGCTGCGACAGACCCATGTTGTGCTCGCGGTTGCCGGTCGAGTCGGTATGACCGCTGATCTCGACCCGGACCGACGGGAACTTCTGCAGGGTCGCGACCGCGCGATCGAGGATTGCGATCGACGACTTGGCAAACGAGTCCTTGTTGGTCGCGAAGAACACACCTTCGAGGACCTCGAGCTCGGCGAAATCGGTCGGCACCTCGTCAGGACAGCCATCGCCGTCCTCGAAGCCATTGACCGTCTCGGCGATGTCGGGACACTTGTCGTCGGGATCGAGGATGTTGTCCTTGTCGGGATCGCGATCCGGGCAGCCATCGGGCGCGATGCCGGGCACGTCCACGCAGGCGTCGACGTCGTCGGTAAAGCCGTCTTTGTCGCGATCTTCGGGCTCGGGCGGCGGACATCCTCTGGGCGCTTCGCCGGGCACGTCGGGGCAATCGTCCTCGGGGTCGGCAAACCCGTCGCCATCGCGATCCGCGGGCGGCTCGACCGCCGGCGGCGGAGGCTCGATCACGGCGTCCCTGTCGCGCTTGCGACCCAGCGTGACCGACAGTCCGAGCAGCGCCTCGATGGTGTTGGTCGCGCCCGCGGCGACGCCTCGCCGCGCGGTGATGATGTCGCGCAGATCGAGCCGAAGCAGCACGTAGCGATTGAGGTAGAGCTTGGCGCCCAAGCCCACGTGGATGCTGGGATCGATGTCGTTGCCGACCGCGGCGCGGGGACTGCTGACGCCCATGGCACCGGCTCCGAGCACCACGAACGGCGTGAAGCTCGACAGTCCCAGCTGTCCGATCACGTGGCCCCGTGCCGTCCACAGCGTGGCCCGCGTGCCGTCAGCCTTGGTCGGCATGCCGCCACCCTCGAGCTCGAAGCCGAAGAAGCGCAAAGGGAAGTAGCCGATGCGGCCGCCGAGATCGGGGGCGACCTTGCCCAGCGGGCGAAAGCCCTGCCGCGGCAGCGAGAGCGATGGCTCGAACAACTCGAGGTCGCGGGCTGGGATGATGAGCCCACCATAGACCCCCAGCTCGACCATGTTGCGCTCGGGCGCCCAGCGATTGATCCACTTGCGATTGCGGCGACGGCTGAGCCCGCGACCCGTCGCGACCTGGAGGCCGCCGTTTCGGGCCGGTTCGGCCTCGGCATCGGTTGCCACGGCCGAGGGCGCTGGCGCCACCAGGGCGAGGGCAAGCATAGGAAGCAGGGCGATCATAGGCAGACCACGAGCGTGCCACGACCGCCCGCCCGGCCCCAAGAAAGCCCCAACTCCGGGTCCCGAGGTGGTCTACAGGGCGGCGACAGCCCGCTGGGCGATCGCGGCGCCGACCTCACTGCATCGGGCGGCTTTGGCCTCGCCCGCGATGTCATACGTCAGCGGTTCGCCGGCCTCGAGCAGGCCTACGACTGCGGTCTCGATCGCCGCTGCCGCCTGGCGGAGGCGTTCGTCCTGCTTGCGCAGGCCGAGCCAATCGAGGCCCTCCTTCACGGCGAGGATCATCGCCATCGGGTTCACCTTGTCCTTGCCGGCATGCTTGGGTGCGCTGCCATGGATCGGCTCGAACATGCCGTGCTCGCGCCCGACATTCGCGCCCACCGCCATGCCCATGCCGCCCTGCAAGACGCTCGCGAGGTCGGTCACGATGTCGCCGAACATGTTGGTGGTCACGCACACGTTGTAGTACTCGGGCTGGCCGAGTAGCCACTGCGTGAACGCGTCGACGATCGCGGTTTCCTTTTCGATCTCGGGATACTCCTTGCCGATCTCGAAGAAGATGTCGCGAAACAGCTGACAGCCATGCAGGACGTTGTCCTTGACGATCGCGGTCACGCGCTTCTTGCCGTCCTTGGGCGCGCCTTGGGGACGCGCGCGGCACAGCTCGAAGGCATGTCGGATGATCTGCTCGCTCGCGCGTCGTGTGATCACCCGGGTGTCGATCGCGACATCGGTCTTGCCACCGGGCGACAGCTTGCCACCGGTCTGGCTGTACAGCCCCTCGGTGTTCTCGCGCAGAAACACGATGTCGACCTTGCCGGGCTCCCAGATCTGCTTGTGCGTGCCGTGAACCCGGTGACGCACGCCGTTGTAGAGCTTCACGGGGCGAATGTTCGCGTACAGATTGAGCTTGATTCGGTTGCCGATGACGGGTGAGTAGCCGGCCATCTTGCCGTTGCTCATAATCACGGGGCCCCCCGATCCGTGGGGGTCAGGCCATCCGACGGCACCGAGCAGGATCAGGTCGGCGCCGGCACATTTTTCTTCGCTGCCCTCGGGCCAGTCGCGGCTGCCGTGCTCGAGATAGAACTTTCCACCGCAGGGGATTTCCTCGACCTGCCACTCGACACCCAGAGGGCGCGAGACCGCTTCGAGCACGCGCATGCCCTCACGCATGACTTCGGGGCCAGTGCCGTCGCCGGGCAGACTCACGAGCTTGTACGCCATGAGGATGGTGTACCGCGACCGCGGTGCGCGTCGTTCGCGGCCGCGAGTGAGGAAGCTTGCGCCGGGGCGTGGCCCCACTTCGAGGTGAACGCAATTCCGGACGGTCCCGCTAGGCGCCGCCGTACCCCCGACGCTCGTGCCACGCGCACCGACCCACCGAGTGGACTTAGTCTTGACTTAGTCACTTGCCTCGATAGACTCGAATCGTGAAGTCCGTGTCGACCCACGAGGCGAAGACCAATCTGTCGCAGTTGCTCGCGCGGGTAGAAGCGGGCGAGGAAATCGTGATCTGTCGTCGTGGGCATCCCACCGCCCGACTCGTTCCGATCATCCAGGCCAGCGGCCGACGCCGACCCAAGGTCGGGACGAAAACTTCCGACCCCATCGTCATCGAGGTCGCCGCGCTAGAACCGATGACAGACGACGAGCTGCGGACCTGGGGGCTGTGAACGTGCAGCTGCTCCTGGATACCTGCACCCTGCTGTGGTTGGCAGCCGAGCCCAATCGATTGTCGACCAAGGCTCGCCGGGCCCTGGACGACGAACGCAACTCGCTGACCCTCGGTGATGTCTCCGCGCTGGAAATCACGCTCAAGTGGTCCACGGGCAAGTTGACGCTACCATCGCCGCCGCGAACCTGGATCGAGTCGCAGCTCGCCACGTGGGGTATCGCGAGCCTGGGGATCCGGCGCGAGCACATGTATCGCGCGGCGGAGCTGCCGCAGCTGCACCGCGACCCGTTCGATCGACTGCTCGTCGCCATGGCACTGGCCGAGAACCTCACGATCGTCACGCCGGACACGGCAGTCACCGCGTACCCCGTCGCTACGCTGTGGTCCTGAACCTTCGCTGCACAATCGGGCCCGCAGGCACTATCGTGGCGGGCATGGTGCAGCCCAAGGCCGTCGCGGTGTTCTGTGGCTCGAGCATGGGGACCCGCCCCGACTACTTGCAGGTGGCCTCGGCGCTGGGCGAAACCCTCGCAGTTCGCGGCATCACGCTGGTGTACGGCGGCGCGTCGGTGGGGCTGATGGGTGCGGTGGCGGATGCCGCCCTGGCCGCCGGCGGATCCGTGGTTGGCGTGATCCCCGAGGCGCTGTTAGCCAAGGAGATCGAACATCGTGGGCTCACCGAGCTGCACGTCGTGGGCTCGATGCATGCGCGCAAGGAGATGATGGCCGCGCGCGCCGATGCGTTCATCGCCCTACCCGGCGGCCTCGGAACCCTCGAGGAGCTGTTCGAGGTGTGGACCTGGGCCATGCTCGGCTACCACAACAAGCCCTGCAGCCTCTTGGATGTCGGCGGCTACTACGATCGACTCGCTGGGTTTCTGGATCACGCGGTCACCGAGGGTTTCGTGCGCGAGAGCTACCGCCGGATGTTGCTCGTGCATGATGATCCCGGTGCGCTGTTGGATGCGATTGCGGCGTATGAACCGCCGCGGGTCGCGAAGTGGATCGAGCCCGCGCAGAGCTGAGCGGGGGTGCGGACGCCGCTACTCCCAAAGCGACGACAGCGCGTCGTGTTGGGCGGCGGCGTCGTTGTAGCCGAGGTCGATCAGCTCGGCCACGTAGGTGGGCTCGAACAGCACGTAGCTCGCGAGGTCGCTCTCGGAGACCTCGTCGGCTGCCGAGACGACGCGGCGCAACCACCTGGCCATCACGCCCTTGTGGTTCTTGAGCTTGGTGCGGCGAATGACGTCGAACGCGACCTCGCCGAGGTCCTTGCTGGGCCGCACCAACACGACCTGGATCTCGACGTACGGCCGCGATCGCCGACCCGACATCTCATCCGCCATCTTTTGCGAAAACCCGGGCCCGTAGACGCGGGTACCGGCGGCGACGAGCTCGTTGGTGCGTTTGATTCGCGCGAGATCAGACTCGAGCTTGTCGAGCATCAGCGCGTTGAGCATCTTGCCGAGCATGAACATCGCGTTCGGGTAGATGATCTTCTTGCGCTGCACCTGCGGGAGCACCATCGTGTCCTCGGGATCGTGGCGCAGGCCGACCACGAGCAGGCGTTCGGCGCCCAGGTGCATCGCCGGGCGAATCGGTGTGTTCTGCCGCAGACTGCCGTCGACGAAGAGCTCACCGTTGACGCGCACCGCCGGGAACAGCACCGGGATCGCGGCCGAGGCCAAGGTGTGCGCGGGGGTGATCGTGGTCGGCACAATCACCTGTCCCGGCACCCGGGGCCAGGGCGCGAGCGTGCCGTCGCGGGTTTGCACGAACACCGTGGTCAGGCCCGTGGTCAGCTCGGTCGCGCTGCAGGCGAACGCATGGAGCACGCCACTTCGCAGGTTGGCCTCGATCCCCGCCCACGGGATCGACTTACGCACCATGTCCTCGATCATCTTCGGATCGACCAAGCCGCCCAGGGTGTGACCGTGATCTTCGGTGGGAAGATTTCGGCCCAGGAGCACCTGCGGCAGGTTGCGAAACTGTCGCCAGCCGAAGTGGTAGATCTGATCGAGATCGAGGGCGCTCCACACTCGCGCGAGCATCCGGCCCTGGGCTCGTGGTCGGTCACCGGTGGCAGCGAGGTACGCACCGTTGACCGCACCGACACTGCTGCCGGTGATCACATGGAACGGATGGGCCTGCTTCAAGCGCTCGCGCACGTAGCGGATCACGCCGACTTCGTACGCGCCGCGCGCTCCACCGCCCGAAAGCACGAGGCCCACTCGAGGGCCTGCGTAGGGTTGTTCGCTCAAAGCCTAGGATTCCGCCTCAGAAGCCGATTTGGTAGCAGGGACAGGCGCCTTCGGCTTCGCAGTCGGCCGGTGGCTCGGGACTGTTGGGGTTCAGCACGATGTCCTTGCCGCCCGGAACGCGATCGTCGCTCTCGGGGTACTGCTCGAGCTTCTCCTGGATGACGTCGGTGCTGTTGCCGGTTCCGAGGATTGCTTGGGCATCGGCGTTGGTCAAAAACGGGAGCTCGAAGCCCATCGTACCGTTGACCGGGCCCGAGTCGATCGTCGTCGCGATCGAGATGTTGACCGCCGGCCCGTAGCTGCACAGGGCTTCATCGAACGCACCAAACGCGTCGGCTGGGCAGCCCTCGGCGACCGACGCCGCGTCGATGTACATCACCGCCCACGCCTCACAACGGGAGCCGATGCACTCGTAGTAGTGCTTGAACTGATGCATGCCTTTGTCCAGGCACGGATGGAAGCACGGGTTGATCGTGATCGGCACCTTCGAACCCGACTTGACGTCGTGGACCATGCACACCTCTCCACGATGGAACGGCACCGCCTTGCCGGTGAAATTCGCCGGAGCCGGGGACTCGGTCGTGGTGGTGTCGACGGTCTTGGGGATGCAGACGCTATTGGCGACGTCGCAGACCTCTGCTCGCCCGGTGCAGTCGACGTCCATGGAACAGCCACTGTTGTCGACCGTAGGCGCGCAGCCCACTGCGCTGGTGACGGCCGCCGCGAGCAGCCCGAGCAGGCCCGCATGGACGATGGACACGACGCGCAGGATCCGGGTTTCGACGGGCTTAGCTGGGCTTTGTCGCATGGTCAGGTTCCTGGGATGTTCGCACGAGTGGCAAAGAACAAGAGTGTCGCAGTGTTTGGGAAACCCAGCAATTGTTCAGCGGATTTCTGGCAGCGGATTTCTGGCAGCGGATTTCTGGCAGCGGATTTCTGGCGCGCACTTTGGCCTTGGGCCGAACCGACCCCGTGCCCTTGGCCGCACCCACACCCACACCAAACCAACCCCGTCGACTCCGTCCGCCCGTGGTCACCAGCTCGGCGGGTCGAGCAGTGTGCGCGCACCGGTCACGATGCGGTGCATGCCATCCATCAGGCGCGCGTGTCCGAACGTGGCATACCACGTCTCGGAGGTGCGTTCGAAGACCGGATCGCCATCCCATCGACTCGTGGGTGCGACGTCGATCCACCGCCCGCTCACGCGCCACACGCCACGGCCCTCGCCGAGGTCGAGTAGAGGATATGCGAGCCAGTTGGTGCCGGTGGGCGCCAGGGTCGCGAGTACCGCGAGCGCCTCGTCGACGCCGGGTGCCAGGAGCGTCGCGGTGGTGATTCGGATCGGCACGCGGCGCAGTGCGAACGGATCGACCTCCTGATCGAACAGACCGTGAAGCCCCCGGAGCATCTCGAGCGATCGCGTGCCGGGATTGGCGATGGCGCGCGCGGGGATCATGGCGGGTCGAGCTCGTTCACGACGATCTGCTTGATGCGCGGGCTGAACTGCACGAGTTGTGATGGCGTGAGAAAAAACTGCGTATCTTTGCTCGACGCCTCCGCGACCAACCATGGCGCGACGTCGTGGAGCAGTTTCTGGTGCACCGCGGCGTCGCTGTCCTTGGTCACGAGCGTCTGCCTGGCTTTTGCGCGGCCGAAGAACTCGTGCAAGACGCCGTGACGTTCGACCTTCATATCGAACGTGGGACACGGGCCACCGACGCCCGCGAACCACCCATCGGCGGCGAGCTCGAACTCGTGAACCGGATGCGCGTCGGCGCAACCGATGACTTCGGGGAACTGGTCGTGACCCGGACGGACAAATACGCTGTCAGGTGGGATCCAGGCCCGCGGTGGCGTGGCATCGACCGCCCGTGCAAGTCCCCAGACGGCAATGTCACCCGGACCCACCTCCTCGATGTACCCGGCGAGTCGATCGTGGAAGTCGAGCCACACTGCGTGCGGCTTCCAGCCGGCGTCGACGATGAGCCTCTCGACGCGTGCCGTCGGTACAGGGGTCTCGCGCCGCAATGTTGCCAACCAGGTATGGGCTCGCTTTGTCAGAGGCATATTTCCTGTTCCATTTCACGCGCCGAGGTCATCGACGCGGCCAGTCCGCCTGATTGATGGGGCCCGGTGGCTCGACCGGGTTGTGCACGCCTTGGGTGATGCGGGCACAGTGACCGCAGCAGCCAGCGATCGACCCCGCGGGGCGTTCGAGCCCGTTGATGTCGGGTTTCATGTCGCGGTTCCACACCGGTACTTGCACGAAATCGTCGAGAACGGCCGGATCCGTTAGCGTGTGGTTGGGATCCCGGGCGTTCAGTGCGTCGTTGAGCGCGATGACCTCAGCGTGCGTCCCCGGGTTCGAGAAGTGGTCCAGGCCCTGGGCGCGTCGACTCTCCTGCTCGGCCAAGCGTGGGCGCAGCAAAGGATGAAACGTCTCGGGATCGGCAGTGGCGTTGCGCGGTCGGTTGTGCGCGACGAAGGGGGGTGCATCCGGGTTGGCGCGATCGACGACGGCGGCCGAGCAGGCCGGTCGCTCGCCTTCGGCAAATCCCTCACCGTCGAGCGCGCCGGGGCGACTGATGGCCTCGCGGTGCGCATTGGCTCGCTCGTGTGCGAGACGTACCGCCTCTTCGCGCGAGATCCTCGGGGGCGGAGGATCGGGCGTCGGGTTCGGATTCTCGTCCAGCGGGCGGGTCTCCGCGTCCTCGGAACGCGGCGGCGCGTTGTCTGGGTTGTCGTGGTTCGTCAGGCCGAGCACGTCGACCGCGACCAGCGGGTTGCTCGGGTAGGCGTACAGGTTCACGTTGCCGCGCACACCCAACGGGTCGGGCTGCAGATAGCGACCCAGCGCCGGATCGTAGTCGCGGAATCGGTTGTAGTGCAGGCGCAGGTCCGGGTCGTACAGATGCCCGGGAAACCGCAGGTGATACTCGAACGCATTGCCCGGCTGGACGAACACCTCACCATAGGGGGTCGCCTCGTCGGCCCACCACACGATCTCGCCCTTGGCGTCCTCGATGTGCTGCGGCAGACCGACCTGATCACAGAACACTGCGTACGAGCGACCCGCTGAGACCGGTGCGTCGATGGCGTCCCAGTCGACGATGCCGATCGGGATCAGCGACTCACGATCGACGTAAAGGTAGATGCGAAACCCACCGTCGGGGGTCTCGCGCGCCGCGATGCGATCGCCGTCCCACCACAAACGTGTGCGCCTGTCGCCGCGGCCGAAGGTCACGCGACGGCCGAGCCCGTCGTAGGTCGCCGTCCAGCACTCGCCGCCGTCGTCGACGCGCACGAGTTGATCCTCGGTGTCGTACTGGAACCGCGTCTGGGCTCCGCCGGCCCCGACGCGGCGTGCGAGCCGACCTCGCGCGTCGTAGTGGAACTGCTCGGTTGCCGCCGTGCGCACCCGATTGCCCCCGGTGATCTCGACGATGCCGACCGCAGGCAGCTCGATCA
>CANLQR010000104.1 GCA_947492135.1 Deltaproteobacteria bacterium
TCGACGTTCCAAGCATTCGATTTTACGAGGAAAAATGGCAAACAGGCGGGGCAAAGGGAAGGTCGAAGCGACGGCGTCCGTGGGCGCTCGCGGGTGGGGCGAGTTTGCCGGGGTGGCTCTGCTGGCCCTGGGGATCCTGACGCTAGGCGGGCTGTTCTCGTACCAGACCGGGGCGACCGCCTGGATGGGACCGGTCGGTCAGCTGCTGGCGGGGGCTCTGTATGCGAGCTTCGGCATGGCCGCGTATCTCGTGGCGCTGGGGGTGATCGCGATGGGCGTGCAGTCCCTGCTGGGGCGCGGCATCGATCTCCGGCTGTCGGACACGATCGGGTTCACGATCGCCACCGTCGCTGGTTGCGTGCTGCTGCACGTGTCGTTCCCGCACTATCGCGTGCACGGCTTCACCGCGGGTGGGCTCGGCGGCGAGCTGGTGGGCGAGGTTTCGCTGGGGCTCTTTCACCGCGCGGGCACCTATCTGATCGCGGGCACGTTGATGTGCATCGGGCTCATTGCCTCGACGCCGTTGTCGGGGGCTCACCTGGTCGGCCTCGGACACACCGCCGCGCGGGCGTCGGCTTCGCTGGGTCGCTACTTGTACGCGGGCGCGGTCGCGCTGATGCGCTCCGCGCGTGAAGACCACGATGAGGCCGCGGCGGTTCCCCGCGCAAGTGGGCCGCGCCGGGGCTTTGTGGCGCCAGCGATCGGTCGCGGCGCGGCGGCCAAGTCCGCGCCCATCGAGCAAGAGCAGGACGAGGAAGAGGACGAAGAGGAAGACGAAGAGGAAGAAGAGGAAGAGCAGGACGAAGAGGAGCAGGACGAGCAAGCGCAGGACGACGAAGAGGAAGAAGAGGAAGAAGACGAAGCGCCCGTCGACTCCCGATCGTCGAGCGCCACTCGTGCCTCCGCAGCCCGCGGCAAGACGGTTGCGCCCGCGCGAAAGCCCGACGACCTCCCCGAGATCGTCGTCGGCGCGCCCGGCGAAGCCAGCCAGAAGCCGAGCAAGGCGGCGTTGCCTAGGCCCGAGGACCTCGCACGACCCGCGGCCAAGAGCGCAGCCCCAGCGCGCCGCCCCGATTCCGCCATTCCTGGGGTCATCCGCCTCACGACAGGGGCCTACCAGCTTCCGCCGCTTCATCTGTTCGAGGCCGCGCAGGCCGTGCAGACCGAGTTCGATCGCGGCTTCGTGCTCGAGCAAGCCCAGCGCTTGGTCGTCGCGCTGGCCGAGTTTCGCATCCGCGGCAAGGTCACCAAGATCCATCCCGGGCCAGTCGTCACCCGCTACGAGTTCAAGCCCGAGGCCGGCGTGAAGCTCTCGAAGATCGAGAGCCTGGAGAACGACATCGCCATGGCCCTCGAGGCGCTGCGCATCCGCATCCTCGCGCCGATCCCAGGCAAGTCGACGGTCGGCTTCGAGGTCCCGAACAAGACCCGCGAGACCGTCTACATCAAGGAAATCCTCGAGACCGAGAACTTCGGCGCGGGCAACCGTCTGCCCTTGGCGCTGGGCAAGGACATCACCGGCAAGGTGACGTTCACCGATCTCGCCAAGGCACCGCATCTGCTGGTCGCGGGCGCGACCGGGTCGGGCAAGTCGGTTGGCGTCAACGCGATGGTCTGTTCGCTGCTGTACACGTGCTCTCCCGAGGACGTTCGCATGCTGATGATCGACCCCAAGATGCTCGAGCTGTCGATCTACGAGGGCATCCCCCACCTGCTGCTGCCGGTGGTGACTGACCCCGAGAAAGCGGCCCTGGCCTTGCGTTGGGCAGTTCAGGAGATGGAGCGCCGCTACACGCTTTTGTCCGAGGCGCAGGTGCGCGACATCGCCGGCTACAACCGCAAGCTTCCCGACCTCCAGGCCGAGTGGGACAAAGAACTGCGGCTGCTCGAGCTCGCCGCAGCCGAGGTCTCGCGGGACATCGCCGCCAATGGCGAGGACGGAGCGCTGGGCAGCAAGCTCTCCGGGGTATCGTTCGATGCCCAGGGCAACCCCCATAGCGTCACCGGCGGGCAAGTCGACATGCCCGAGCGGCCGAGCAAGCTGCCGTACATCGTCGTGATCATCGACGAGTTTGCCGACCTCATGATGGTGGCCAGCAAAGAGGTCGAGCAGTGCGTCGCCCGCATCGCTGCCAAGGCCCGTGCCGCCGGCCTCCATCTGATCGTCGCGACGCAGCGTCCGTCGGTCGACGTCATCACCGGCACGATCAAGAACAACTTCCCCTCACGCATCGCCTTCCAGGTGACCAGCGAGGTCGACAGCCGCACGATTCTCGACGGCAAGGGTGCCAAGCAGTTGCTCGGCATGGGCGACATGCTGCACATGGACCGTGGCATGCAAGCCGAACGCGTGCATGGCTGTTACGTGTCCGAGGACGAGATCTTGAAAGTCGTCGAGTTCGTCAAGCGCCAGGCCAAGCCGGTCTACAACATGGACATCGTTCGCAAGCGCGATGACGAAGGCGAGCTCGGCGATGCCAACGAGGGCCTCGACGCGATGTATGACCGTGCCGTGGAGATCGTCGCCGAGGCCCAGAAGGTCTCGACGAGCATGCTCCAGCGCCGGCTCGGGATCGGCTACAACCGCGCCGCGAAGATCGTGGAGTCTATGGAAGAACGCGGCGTCATCGGTCCGTCGCGCGGCACCACGCCGCGCGAGGTCTACGTCTCGGCGGCCTAGGGACGTCGGTTCTCGCCGGGGAATGGTGGGGAATGCACCGAAAACGGTACCTGGCGCGTCGACAAGGGTGGCGTCGCGAGGCTAGGCTATCGGCGCACCTGGAGTCAGACATGGATCTCGTCACCTGCATGCTCTCGTATGGCCTGGCCTGTAGCGCGCCGACCAAGCCCGCCGATCCGACGCCGCTGCCCTCCGTCGAGGACTTCGGTGGGGCCGAGCCTGCCGCCGCCAAGGGCGTCGCGAGCAAGCTGCTCGCCCAGGTTCAGGTGTACTACGACGCGACCACCGACTTCGAGTCGGGGTTCAAGCAGACCTACGTCCATCCGGTCTACGGCACCAAGACCGTCAGCGAGGGCACGCTGCGCGTGAAAAAGCCGGGCAAGATGGTCTGGGACTACGCGGCCGAGGACACCCAGGATTTCTGGGTCGACGGCAACACCGTCCGGGCGGTCGAGCGCGATACCAAGCAGGTCGTCCGCATGGACATCGACTCGTCCGACTTCGCGGGCGCCGGTAAGTTTCTGTTCGGCGGCCGCCAGCTGCTCGACGACTTCAAGGTCCGCATGGCCGGTGAGAAGCTGGCCAAGCGCTACGCGCAGGCCGGTCACAGGGTCGTGCAGATGCGCCCGCTCAAGAAGAACCCGCACTACCAGGAACTCCTGCTCGTGGTCGACGATGCCAGCGGTCGGGTCGACGCGTTCGTCGTGCTCAACGGCGATGGCAGCACCAACCACTTCGTGCTGACCTCGGTGAAGCGAAATGGCGGACTCGGCGACGATGCCTTCATCTTCGTGAAGCCCAAGGGCTTCACCGAGATCGACGCGTAGACGTCGGGCGATCGTGACCGATCGCGCACACGGCGACAGGTTTGTCGTGCGCGGGGTGCGAACGGTTGCTTGGTGGTACCCGTGAGCCAACCGCGTGAGCCAACTGTCCCGGCAGCCGGTGCGCGGCTCGGTTTCGACGGCTTGGCGGGGCTGCACTTTGCCTGCTAGGCTCCGCGCGCGGTTCATCCGGTCGCTCGCTGTCCGCGAGCTGTCATCGAGTGCACCTCGCCCCATTTTTTTCGACTACGAGCAAAGGCAAGTGACGCGATGTTGAACTTTCGCAATGCATGGACTCTCGGTTCGTTCCTCGCGCTCGGCGCTTGCGCTGCAGACGAGGATGACACTGGCGGCAACGCTGACTCCGGTACCGACGACACCGCCACCGGCGCGTCGATGACGGAGCCGACGACCACGGCCACCGCCACCGAGACCGACTCGGCGAGCTCTGGGGCCGACACCACCACCGGCGGCGACGCTGCTTGCTTTGGTACCGGCGGACCCAACAAAGACACCGAGGCTTGTGTCGCCAACGAAGACTGTCTGTCGGGTCTGTGCGAGATCTTTACCGACGCGCCGCTGAACGCCGATGCCGTCTGTGGGCCGATGCCGGCCATGAGTGCGGACGGCTGCAACACGCGCATCACCGGGACGCTGTTCGACTTCTCGACCCGCATGCCGATCGAGGGCGCCACAATGAAGGCCGCGGCCGCCCTGCAGGCGATCACGAGCCCTTCGGGCGCCGATGCGATCGTGTCGGCGACCTCGGGCGCGGATGGCCGCATCGATGCGACCAGTGAAAAGCCGATCAGCGCCGCGATTGCGATCATCGCGCTGGTCGAGGCGCCGGGTTTCTTTCTGACCGCGACCGGCCTGGCATCGCCGGCCGAGGAGGGCGGGTCGGCCTACGCCGTGGGCGTCGGCAATCACGATCTGTGGACCGTGCCTACCGCGTCGCTCGACCTGTGGTCGACCGGCATGGCGGCGGATCCTGCCGTGTTGCCCGAGCTGCTGCCGTTGGGTGCGGCCGGTGGGGTCGTTGGGTTCGTCCGAGGGCCGGACGGTCTGCCGATCGCCGGGGCGGTCGTCGAGGCCGTCGAGCCTGGCGGCAACTCGATCATCCGCTACGTTGCCGCCGACGACACGATCGTCTCGGACGTGACGTCGGAGAACGGCCTGTTCATCATCGTCGGTGGTGCACCGCTGGGCGAGGACTTCCAGGCGAGTGTTGGCGGCACCGTGGTCGCCGGCGGTCGCGCGGGGACTGCGAACGACGTGGTCTTCACGCTCATCATGACCACCGAGTGATCGTCCCCGTGGGCGGATGTGCTTCGCACGTCCGCCCGCTTTTTCTCGCGCAAATTCTCTTTTGAAAACGACGCTGGGGGCAGCGCCCCGTCCGGAGACTCTTCATGACGATCGGCGTAAAGCTCTGTTCCTTGTTCGCCACCCTCGTGCTCGCCTCGTGTACGGCAGATGGTTCCAACCTGCCCGACGGCTGTGACATCTATGTCGAGCCAAGCGTGGACGATCAGACCACGCTCGCCGAGGCCTTCGTCGACGCGGAGGATGGGATGACCGTGTGTCTGGCCGCGGGCGAATTCAAGCCCACGCGCCAGCTCACCCTGGACAGCAACGGCGTCACGCTCAAGGGTGCGGGCCCCGAGCAGACCATCATCGATTTCGCCCTGCAGGAGACCGGCGGCAACGGCCTGCTCGTCAAGGGTGATGACGTCACGCTCGTGGATTTCGCGGTGCACAACACCCCAGGCGATGGCATCCGCGTCGACCAGGTGGACAACATCCTGTTCGAGCGCGTGCACGTGATCTGGGAGGCGCTGCACTCCCTCGACAACGGCGCCTACGGTCTGTACCCGGTGCAAGCCAATGGCGTGACGATCCGCGCGTGTCAGGTCGTCGGTGCGCGCGACGCCGGCATCTACGTCGGCCAGTCCACGAACATCCTCGTCGAGGACTCGATCGCCCACGACAACGTCGCGGGCATCGAGATCGAAAACTCGACGGACGCGATCGTGCGTCGCAACGAGGCCTACGACAATACTGCGGGGGTCCTGGTGTTCAACCTGCCCGGTCTCGACGTCAAGGACGGCAAGCGTTGCAACGTTTACGAGAACAACCTCCACGACAACAACGTGGACAACTTCGCTGATCCCGGCACGGTGGTCGGCATCGTTCCGCCGGGCGTCGGCATGCTGGTGCTCGCTGCCGATGCGACCGAGGTCCACGACAACCTGATCAGCAACAACCGCAGCGTGGGCGTCGCGGTCATCGCGTACAGCTCCGAGTCGATGCTGTTCAAGCCACCCACGGACCCCGAATACGACATCTACTCCGAGGGCAACTTCATCCACGACAACACCTACACCACCAATGGCGCCGACCCCGACGCGCTGGTGTTGTTGTTGACCGGCAGCGTGAATCCCTCACCCGATATCATCTTCGACGGCTGCTTCGGCGCCGACAAAAACAACACCAGCGGTGCGCTGTCCAACTGCGTTGCCGAGGCGGATACGGTCCGCTTCATGGATGCCGACCTCTGCGCACAAGGCATGGGGATCAGCACCGACAGGGCCCCGGTGACCTGCACACAGGCCCCGTTGCCCGCCGAGTAGTCGACGGTCTGCGACGAGTCCCTGCAATGAAACCCTGCACGCGCTACGCAGCGTCGCTGTTGTTCGCCACGGGCCTCGCTTGCGGCGGCGACGAGGGCCCTGGCGATCCGCCCTACGAGAAGCTCTCGGACTGGGGCTTCTTCGAGGGTGACCTCGTGGATCAGCGACCCGCCGCGGATGTCATCGGGTACACGGTGGCCGCACCACTGTGGGCCGACTTCGCCGGAAAAGGTCGCTACATGCGGCTGCCTCCGGGCGGCAAGATCGGCTACGTCGATCAGGATCCGTGGTCGTTTCCGGACGAAACGATCTTCATCAAGACGTTCTTCTTCGACACTGATCGTAGCGACGACGCCAACACAGCCAGGATCGTCGAGACGCGGTTGTTGGTGCTCGAGGACACCGGTTGGGAGTCGTATATCTACGTGTGGGACGACGCCCAGCGCGAAGCGACGCGGGTCAAGGGGGGGGCCGACGTCGATATCGAGTATGTCGACAGCAGCGGTCAAGCCCAGACCCAGCTCTATCTCGTGCCCGATCAGAACACCTGCGGAGACTGCCATGCGCGCGACGACGTCGCGTTTGTCCTGGGGCCGATCACGCATCAGCTCAACGTGGATGCGCCAGCGGACGCCGCGATGCAGGGCAACCAGATCGACCTGTTCAGCGAGCTCGGGCTGTTCGAAGGTGCGGTGGCCCCGGCCGCGACACTCCCCGCGTTCGCGCAGCCGGCCGGCGGCGGCGATCTGGATGCGCGCGCGCGCGCGTACCTTCACGGCAACTGTAGCCACTGCCATCGCCCCGGCGGCGGTGGGGGTCCCAGCGGCCTGTCGTTCCTCGCTTGGGAGCAGACCCCCGCGAAGTACGGGGTGTGCAAGGTCCCCGCCGCGGCTGGCGGTGGTGCCGGTGGTCGTCGCGTGGACATCGCGCCCGGCGATCCCGAGGGCAGCATCGTGCTGTTCCGGATGCAGAGCGTCGATCCCGAGATCAAGATGCCGGAGCTGCCGAGCCTGCTCTCCGACGACTTCGGCGTGGAGTTGATCCGCGAATGGATCACGGCGTTGCCCGATCCGCCGTGCGAGTAGCTCTGGCTCCTAGCGGCTAGCGCTGCGCAACGCGGGGTCGTTGTACAGCTTGAGCTGGCGATAGACCTTGGGCAGCGTGGTGCCCGCGCAGATCGCCGACCACAGCGCATCGAGCTCTGCCTCGAGGTCGACGCGTTGCTCGTCGACGACCCGCAGACGCAAGGCTGCATCGTGGCGGACGTCGACCGAGGCCTTGGGGTTGAGCATCGCGTGCTCGGTGTGCCACCGCCGAAGCTCGACGATGGTGAGCTTGTCGATGAGCGAGCCGACGGTCTCAGCCATGGTGACCTCGCGCTCGACTCGCCCAGCTCACGACGAGGTCGTCGATGGCTTCGATCGTGTCGTTGCGGCGCTGGTTGAGACGATCGATGTTGCGCTTGGCCCGAGCGACAGCGAGGTCGTCGCTGGTTCGCGCGGTGTCCTCTTCGTGCCATAGCGCGCAGTTGATGTGGGCCAGTGAAGCCACCAGGCAACCGAGCCCGGGTACGTCGAGGGTGGGAGTGCTCGGGGTCATAGGTGCTCCAGTGCCCAACACAGGCGGGCAAGACGGGCGGAATCGCGGTCATCGCTGCGGGATAGGGCCCGTGCGAGGTCGGCAAACGTCGGGGCAGTCGTCGCGTGGATCCGGTCGAACGCTTCGATCACGCCGGGGTGTCCCCATCCGATCGCGAGCTCGCGCATTGCCGCACAGCTGCGCGGCGTCAGGTGCTCACGCAGGGCGCGTGCTGCCTTGCGCACCGCGGCGGGGGCGGCGGTATCGTACTGCACGAGCACGCCGTCGAGCCGCCGTTGCAGCAACCACCGGGGCGCGCCGAGTGCGGCCCACTGGATCGCCTCCTCGACCGTACAGAGAATCGCGGTGGCCGGAGCGATCGCCTCGCAGCGACCGTCGTGGACCCACACGATGGTCGGCTCGCCTGCGACTGCCATGGGCGCTGCAGGCCCGGTGGCCCGGACAGCGCCGGCAACCACCAGCAGTCGAGGAGCGTCGGTCTCGACGCACTGCTGGACCGCTGCGGGGTCCGAGGGCAAGGGCGTGAGTCGACGGATCACGCTGCTCTCCCCAGGGCGCGCACGCACGCCCGCGCGCTGCAGCCCAGTGCTTCGGGCGTACGAAGCAAGGCCTCCCAGCGGGCCGGATCGAAGCGGCCTTCGCCGTCGCGCAGGGCCTCGAGCACGGCAGCGGGCGGTGAGTCTCGGTGAAACTGTGCCCGCCACGCGGCGCGCCAGTGCTCATCGCTTTGGTCGTCGGTGTGCCACGAGGGACCGACCCGGCACCACGAAGGTGTCCGCAAGCCGAGGTAGCCGTGGTCATCGCGATAGCCCTCGCGTACACGCAAGCGCAAGCTCCAGCTGGCGTCGGCGACAAGCGGCACCGGAGACGGCGCGAACTTGCGCTGGGCAAGCGCGATGACCTCGTCGACGGTTGCGACGTCGTGACCGGCATCGACGCACAGTGCGGCCGAGCCAGGGACGAACGCGAGCCCTTGGGCGGGACCTTGGCGCAGCACCACGGTCGGACACGAGAGCATCGCGGCGAGATGGATCGAGACGGTGTCGACGCTGATCAGGCCGGCGGCCTCATCGAGAAGGTCCACGCACGCGGCCAGTGGCCACGTGGCGACGGTCGCATCGGTCCCGCGGGCGATGTGCGCCAGCGCGTCGGCATCCGCCGGGCCTCCGACGAGGATGCACGGTTGCCCTGCGCTCGCGCCCAAGCGCCCGACCAGCGCGCGCCAGTCGTCGGCGGTGCGCCAGTCTTTGGCGCGCTCGCTCCCGAACGGGTGCACGACAATCGGTCCGCTGCGGCGCCCACCGCCGTCGCGGAGCCCAGCCCAGCCGCCCATTCGGACCCCCGCCGCCAACGCGTAGAGATCCTGATGTGCGAAGGTGTTCAGCTGGGGATCGACGCCCCACTCGTTGAGGTAGGAGATCGAGGGATGGCTCGCGGCGTAGCGGCCCAGCGAATCAATGGAGGGCCCGTGGAGCGTACCCCCCTCGGCCACCAGGGCGGGCGCGAGCCAGCAAGCGAACCGCGTGGAGGAGAGATTGATGACGCGATCGAAGCCGTGACCGCCCATGGCTGCCTCGACGCGCTGACTCAACTGGCGCAGCGGCGCGAGTGCGTGAGCACGAGCGCTGCGACGCAGGGCACCGAAGGGCAGGGCGTGTCGTGCCGCCGTGCCCGGCAGCAGCGCTGCGGCCTGGGAGGTGGCATCCCAGTGCACCACCTCGACGCTCGCGGTCGATCGGCGCTTGGACAGCGCGTCGGTGATCCGTGCCGCGGTGAGCACGTCGCCGAGGCGCTGCAGCGCGATGATCGCGATTCTCTCGCCGCGGGGGTCCACGAGTTCTCTTGTTCAACTGCACTTGTGCGTCGGCAAGCGCATCTGGCTGCGGTGCGCGGCACGACGCCGGTCCGTTTGGGGCCTGCGCAGTCGACCGGCGGGCTCAACCGCGGACGGACTGGCGCGGCGTCGGGATTTTAGGGTGGCGTGGATTGGGCGATGGGTCTGCCACGGTGACTCACCGCGACACCACACCGCCGGTCGTGCGATTCGCGATGCGGGTCATCGACGCGGCCGACCACGACGAGCTCGCGCGGGTGTGCGCCGACGAGATGGTGTCGACGTTCGGCGCCAGCTGTGCTCGCGTCATGGACACCACGAGGGTCTGGTGCGAGGTCGGCCAGGTCGATGACGATCGACCGACCGCGGCGATGGCCCTGCGGCTGTCGGCGCCGGACTCGGTCGCGGTTCGACTCGAGGTGATCGTCTCTTCGCCCCAGGACCTGGTGATCTGGCGCCAGCAGCTACTCGACCTTGTCGCGGTCGCACGGCGTGCGTGGGCACGATTGGTACTGCTCGAGCACGAGCGGAGCCTGGCACGTCAGGACGCTCTGACCGGCCTGGCGAATCGGCACGCGATCGCCGAATGGCTCGATGTTGCGTACCTGACCGCGTTGCACAACGCCGGCGCACTTGCGGTGATGATCGTCGACCTCGATCATTTCAAGCGCGTCAACGACACCTTCGGGCACCCTGCGGGCGATGACGTGCTGGTCTGTGCTGCGGCGTGCTTTCTGGCGCACTTGCGGCCCAATGATCGGGTGTGCCGCTGGGGCGGCGACGAATTTCTCATCGTCTTGCCTCAGGTCGACGCCGCGGTGGCAGCCCAGATCGCAGACCGCTTGCGCATGGCGTTCGCGGCTGACCCGCGGGCGCGGGGGACCACGATGACGATCGGGATCTCCGACATCGACGCGCTCGGACCGGGCGCGCACTGTGCCGCGGTCCTGGTCGAGCAGGCCGACGGCTGCCTGCTCGCGGCCAAGCAGGCGGGTCGCAACTGCACGATCACGACCACGCGATTGCGCGACACCGGCTAGCCCGAGGCGTGCGGCGGCCGCCAGGCGTCAGCGTCGCTCGCCCGCGGGCTTGTCGTCGCACCACGGACAAGGGTTGAGCTGGCGGGTCCCCGTCGTCGCGGGGTGCGGCGCCGGCCGCAGCGGCACTCGAGTGCGGGCGGTGTGCCACCGTCCTCGATGCTGGGCCACGAGATCGATCGTGAGACTCGCGGAGCCGTCGATCCGGACCACCGCGAAGCCCGGGTCTGACGTGGACACCACCGGTCGGTGGACGATGCCGCCACGCCACGTCGAGCGATGCGCGATGCGACCCGCGCGAGGGTCGTTCGCGTTGCCGCTGACGACCTGCCACACCGGAGATCGTAGCCAAACGCGATCGCTGCGTTGGATCGCGGCGGTGAGGTCGGGGCTCAGGTGCAGCGAGCGCTCGCCGCCTGCGATCACGCCGACGAACATGCCCGCCGCGAGGTGTCGCGCCAGCGCAGGCGGCAGCAGGTGGAACATGGCTGTGGGACCAAACTGCGCGCCTTGTCCAGTCTCGTAGGCGCCCTCCACCGGCAGCGACAGCACGAGGATCCGCGGGGTATCGGCGGGTAGGCGCGAGATCGCGTCGAGCAACGACTCGATTCGAGCGACCGGGGCGTCGTCGTCGTCGGTGGGCACTCCCCACGGCTCGAGATCCAGCAGCACGAGATCGACCACGCCGGGCGCGGCAGTCGAGTCGATCCGACAGGTTCGCGCTTCGCACCGAGAGATCGTGTCGCCGCGTCCATCGGCGCCGACTCGCACCACGGCCTGCGCGGCGGAAGGGAGCGGACCGGCCTGATGATGGCGCTCGGCCACACCGCGCAGGGCGAACCGCGTGCCGACTCTCGGCGTCGCGACGGTGGCTTGCGTGACCACCGGTGGCTTCGCTGGGGCTTTGGCGCGTCGGCCCCGCCCGCGGGCGAACCGGTGCGGCGCGTAGTCCCCGACCAGCAGGACCATCGCGCTGCGATCGGCGGTCGGTGCCCCGAGCACCTCGGTCAAGGCGCGTGCGGTCTGCTGGGCTGCGGGTCCACGCGCGCCGGCGCCTCCGACCACCGCGATCGTGACGCCGTCGGCCAGGGGCGCGGCGATGCCCGGCTCGAAGGGGCCGCGGGTCACCGCACACGCGGGCAACGCGGCACAGCCCAGCAGCGCCGCAACGAGGTTCGCGGCCGAGGTCATCCGCCGCCCGAGAGGTCGACCAGGGCAATCTCCAAGGCGTTCGCGACCTCGAAGATGCGTTCGTCGCGATAGAACTCCCCGAACACCACGCGACGGATGCCTGCGTTCGCGATCGCCTTGAAGCAGTTCCAACATGGTGATGCGGTCACGTAGATCGCGGCACCGTCGATCGCGGTGCCGTTTTTCGCGGCCTGGATGACGGCGTTGATTTCTGCGTGGATCGTACGCACGCAGTGGCCGTCTTCCATCATGTGGCCGATCTCGTCGCAATGCGGCGTCCCGCGAATGGAACCGTTGTAGCCGGTCGAGAGAATCGTTCGATCGCGGACGATCACGGCGCCGACGTGCTTGCGCTCGCAGGTGGCTCGGGTGGCGATCACCCGCGCGATGTTCATGAAGTAGTCGTCCCAGCTGACCCGCGGGGCCGTGCCTTGTGTCTCGCTCACGCCTGATCCGCTAGCACCCTTTGGCCGGCGGCGGAACCACGATATCCAGGGGTCCTGCCGGGGCGCGCGCGGGGCACCTTTGTCGTTGGGCTCACACGGCCGCTTGGCGACACCTGGCACGGTCCGGGTTGCGCGGGCGTGCCTGCCTCGCAGACACTGCGGGCATGAGTACGCCCGTCCACGCGACGCTGGTGCAGCTACGGGTCAACGATCGCGAGCACGCGATCGCCGTGGAGCCGCACCGCACCTTGCTCGAGGTGTTGCGCTACCAGCTCGATCTCATCGGCAGCAAGCAGGGCTGCGACAAGGGCGACTGCGGCGCGTGCACGGTTCAGATCGACGGCGTGCCGCAGCTGGCGTGCTTGACCCTGGCCGTCGCGGTCGCGGGCCGCCAGGTGACCACCGTCGAGGGGCTGGGCCAGCGCGTCGGCGGGTGCCATCCGCTGCAGGATGCGTTCGACCGCCACGATGCCGCGCAGTGCGGGTTCTGTACGCCGGGGATCCTGATGAGCGCCGAAGCGCTGTTGCGTCGGGTTGGGCGGCCGGTCGAGGGGGCGGAGGTTCGCGAGGCGCTGGCGGGGAACCTGTGCCGGTGCACCGGGTACACGAAGATCATCGATGCGGTGATCGACGCCAGTCGGGTGATGCACGGCGGCGTTGCGGGGGCCTGACGGGGGGCGAGGCGATAGGGGCTGCGCAATGCCTCGCGCGGGGGGCCCAGCCGCAGTACGCTGATTGCATGCACCGCCTTGACTCGCTTGCAGCTGTTCTCCTCGCGCTCACAATTGCGTCGTGCGCTGACGATGCCGGCCCCGTGAGTGCGTCGGACACGATGACGACCATGCTGACCACGTCGGCCACGGGGTCGAGCTCAGGGGACCAGAGCAGTGGCACCGCGTCGACCAGCGCGGACTCGACGGTCACCACCGCGAATGACAGCGGGAGCGGCAGCGACGGACCTACCACCGGCGTGGACAGCGGCTCGAGCGGCGCTACCGACCCCACCACCGGGGATTCGGCGGATGGTTCGAGTTCGGACACCTCGGCTTGCGATCCCCTGACACAGGACGTCAGCGCCATCGGGCAGGAGTGCATCGTGGATGGCGACTGTCCAGAGGCCTACTCTTGCATCGACGCTGGAGGCGTTGTCGCGCAGCCGCTGTGTCGCATCGCATGCACGATGGATTGCGAGTGCCCGGACGGCCTGACGTGCCAAGTCATCGACGGCAAGGCGCGGGTCGGAAATGAGTGTCGGCAGTAGTTGCGATCGGTTGGGGGGCCGCGCTCGCGGGCGGGTCGACAATTTGCAACGCGTGCGTCGACGCACCGCGGACCTGATGGGGCCGACCCCCCACCCGTACTACCCTGGCTCCCGCTCATGCCCGACGATCCCAAGACGACGGTCCCGCAGCTCGCGAGCACCACATGGCAGATCGGCCGCGTGCATCGCAAGGTCGACGCGATGGAGCGCATGCGTGGCGTGCTGCGCTACACCGATGATCTCACCCTGCCGGGGATGCTGCACGGCAAGATCAAGCGCAGCCCTCACGCGCACGCGCGGATCCTCTCGATCGATGCCTCCAAGGCCTTGGCGATGCCCGGGGTGTTCGCCGTAGTCACCGGCAAGGACTTCCCGACGCCCTACGGCATCATTCCGTGGACGCCCGACGAGAACGCGCTCGCGGTCGACAAGGCGCTGTATGTCGGCGACGGCGTCGCAGCGGTCGCCGCGATCGACGAAGACACGGCAATCCTCGCGGCTGCCGCCATCGAGGTCCAGTACGAGGTCCTGACCCCGATCTTCGATCCCGAGCAAGCCCTCGCGCAGTCCGGCACCAACCCCATCAACCCGTACGCCAAGCACGGCAACCTCTCCAAAGAGGTCTTGCTCGAGTTTGGTGACGTCGACGCGGGCATCGCCGCGGCCGACCTGGTGATCGAGGGCGAGTACTTCTTCGAGGGCACCACTCACGCCGCGATCGAGCCTCATTGCGCGCTCGCCCACGTCGAACCCAACGGGTTGGTGACCGTGTGGTCGGCGACCCAGGTTTCGCACTACTTGCATCGCGAGCTGTCCAAGGTACTCGGCATCCCGGCGCATCGTCTGCGCGTGATCCAGCCGCCACTGGGGGGCGCGTTCGGGGGCAAGAGCGAGCCGTTCGATCTCGAGTTCTGCGTCGCCAAGCTGGCGATGCTCACCGGGCGTCCGGTCAAGATCCTCTACACGCGCGAGGAGGTGTTCTACGCCCATCGCGGTCGCCATCCGATGCGGATGCGCTACCGCACCGGCTTCACCAGCGACGGCAGGATCGTGGCGATGGACGCCAAGACCACGATCGACGGCGGTGCCTACTCGAGCTTCGGTCTGGTCACGACGTTCTATTCGGGTCAGCTCGCGTGCTCGCCCTATGTCATGGGGGCGTACCGATTTCACTCGCGCCGCGCCTACACCAACAAGCCGGCGTGTGGCCCCAAGCGCGGCCATGGCAGCGTGCAGCCGCGGTTCGCGACCGAAGTCCAGCTGGACAAGGCCGCAGTCGCACTGGGCATCGATCCGATCGAGCTGCGCCGCCGCAATGATCTCGGAGCCGACAGCGAGACCGTCAACGCCTTCAAGATCGGCAGCAACGGCTTTCTCGAGTGCCTCGCACGGGTCGAGGCCGCCAGCGGGTGGCGCGAGCGTCGGGCCACCTTGCCCTACGGCCGTGGGCTCGGCATTGCCGGCAGCACGTACATCAGCGGCACCAACTATCCGATCTATCCCAACGAGATGCCGCAGGCGGCGGTGCAGATCTGTCTCGATCGCAGCGGTCGCGCGCGGGTGTTCTCGGGCGCGAACGACATCGGGCAGGGCAGCAGCACGATGGTCGCGGTGATCGTCTCCGAAGAACTCGGGGTACCGCTGTCCGACATCCGCGTGCTGTCGGCCGACTCGGATCTGACGCCCGTCGACCTGGGAGCCTACAGCTCGCGCATCACGTTGATGGTCGGCAACGCGTGCCTCGAAGCGGCCAAGAAATTGCGCAAGAAGGTCAGCGAGTCGGTCGCGCGTCGCTGGGAGATCCCCCCGGGCCGCGTGATGCTCATCGATCGACAAGCGCTCGACCGCGAGAACCCCGAGCAGCGGGTCGACCTGGCTCAGGCGTTTTGGTGGGCCGAGGAAGACCACGGCCTGCTCGGTGAGGTCGGCTCGTACAACACGCCCAAGGATCGCCATGGCGAGTATCGCGGCGGCACCATCGGCGCGTCTCCGGCGTACAGCTTCACGGCCCACGTGGCCGAGGTCGAGGTCGATCCCGAGACCGGAGTCGTCGACGTCAAGCACATCTGGGTGGCCCACGATTGCGGACGCGCGCTCAGCCGCAAGATCGTCGAAGGGCAGATGGAAGGCTCGGCCTACATGGGCTTCGGCGAGGCGTTGATGGAGCAGCACGTCGTCGATCCTGCGCACTGGGGCGTGCACGCCGGGCCGAGCTTGCTCGACTACCGGATCCCGACGTTCCTCGACACGCCCGAGCTGCACAGCCTGATCGTCGAAGCCCCCGATGCCCGCGGTCCGTATGGGGCGAAAGAGGGTGGAGAGGGGCCGCTGCATCCGTCGATCCCGGCCATCGCCAACGCGATCTATGACGCGGTCGGTGTGCGGATGGATGAGCTGCCATTTTCGCCACCCCGGGTGCTGCGGGCCATTCAAACCCGCGCCGCGGCCCAGGCGACCGGCACCATCACCATGCACAAGGACGGGAACCGCTGATGTTGCGCCTGCCTCGACTCGACGTCGCGACGCCGACCGATCTCGACACTGCGCTGGCGTTGCTCGCCACGCCCGGCGCTCGGCTCGTTGCCGGCGGTACCGACATTCTGCCCAACCTCAAGCATCGGCTGGGCGAGCCTCCACTGCTGGTGTCGCTGGCACAGATCACCAGGCTCCGCGACATCATCGAGGAGCCGCAGGCGGGAGTGCTGCGGATCGGCGCGGGCGTGACACTCACCCAGACCAGCGAGCATGCCCGGGTGCGGGCGCTGTTCCCCAGCCTCGCTGTCGCGGCCGGTCAGGTCGCCAGTCCGCTGATCCGTAACATGGGGACGTTGGGCGGCAACGTGAACCTCGACACCCGCTGCCGGTACGTCAACCAGACTGACTTCTGGCGATCGGCCATCGGCGGCTGTCTCAAGAGTGGCGGCACCGTGTGCCACGTCGTGCCCGGCGGACGCAACTGCGTCGCGGCGTTGTCGAGCGACTGTGTTCCGGTGCTGATGTCGCTCGGTGCGAGTCTCGTGATGCGCTCGCCCAACGGCACGCGCGAGGTGCCGGTCGCGGACTACTTCGTCGCGGACGGCCTGCGCAACACCGTGCGAAACGACGACGAAATCACCACCGAGATCCGTGTGCCGCTGCCCACGATGCCGCGGCGCACCGCGTACACCAAGTGGTCGGTGCGACAGAGCATCGATTTTCCGCTGCTGTCGGTCGCGTTGCGCTTCGACCTCGAGCACGATCGAGTGTCGGCGGCGCTGACCGATGTGCGGGTCGTGGTCGGCGTGCTCGGGGCCCGCCCTCGCGAGGTGACGCGGCTCGAGGAGCTACGGGGCCGCGCCTTCAACGATCCCGAGGTGATCAAGGCCGTCGCCGAGCGGGTGCACGCCCAGTGCAAGCCGCTGGAGAATGTGCCCTACGAGGCGCCGTATCGGCGCGAGATGCTGCCCGTGCATGTCCGGCGAGCCATCGCGGCGCTGGTCGCCGCGGGCTAATAGCGGTCGGTCGAGCGTGGTGACCCGCGCCCGCTATGCGGCACCGGGGCGTTCGGTGGGCACTCGGGCTCGACACCCCGCACTGTCTTTGCGCCACGGGGCCCGATGCGAGTAGGCTTCGCTCAACGTGACTGGGATGTTCGAGGCCAAAGTGGTGGCTGTTTTGGCGCTGGCGATCGGTGCGTGCGGCTCCGCGCCCGCGACGCCCGACGAGAAGGCGCCCGCGGTCAAGGCGCCCGCCGCGGCGAAGGCCGCCAAGCCCGAGATCGTGGCTGCACCGCAGGTGGTGACCCCACCGGCGCGGAAACTCCCCAAGACGCTCGGGCTCGACGGGGTCGAGGAAAAGGCTGCGGAGATCCATGCGACGCATCGGGTGTCGTTCTTCTGCGGCTGCTCGTACACCGCGCAGATGCGAAACATCCGCCAGTCGTGCGGGTACAAGACCCGAGCGGATGACTCACTCGCGCATGACATCGTGTGGACCCGCGTGGTGCCACCCGATGCGTTCGGCGCCCATCGTACGTGCTGGACCACCGAGGCCTGTCGCCGCGACGACGGCTCGAGCTTTGGTGGCATCGAGTGCTGTCGCCGCCAAGACCCTGTGTTCGCGGTGATGGAGGCCGACCTGAACAACATCGTGCCCGCCATCGCGGAGGTCGCGAAGGATCGGTCCGATTATCCGTTCGGTGAGGTCAAGGGTGAGGAGCGGCTGTACGGGGCGTGCGACATCGAAGTCGACGGCGCCGGCGGTTGGGTGGAGCCGCCCGCCCGCGTTCGCGGTGACATCGCGCGGATCTATCTCTACATGCGTGCGGTCTATGGCGATGAGCTCGAGGTGCCCGCCGAGCAGTGGGCCACGTTCGAGGCCTGGAACCTCGAGGATCCCGCGGATGCCTGGGAACGTGAGCGGGCCGCCGCAATCGGCGTGATCCAAGCGATGCCGAATCCGGTCCTCGCCAGTGGGGCGCCCGCGCCCTCCGACGGTCAGGTCGGCGCCGCGTCGAATCCGCCCGAAGCGAAGCCCGACGCGAAGGTGGACGCGAAAGTGGACGCCGACGCGAAAGCCGACGCGAAGAAGCCCGACGCGAAGAAGCCCGACGCGAAGAAGCCCGACGCGAAAGCCGACGCGAAAGCCGACGCGGACGCGAAAACTGACCCGAAGTCGCCCGAGCCACCCGCTGGCACCAAGGCCGGCTGACGCCTAGAAGCTCACCGTCAGCTGCAATCGCACGCGGTCGGTCTGGACCCCCGCCTGCGCCCAGCCGTGGGCATGGTCGAGCTGAAGTTTGATCGCGTGCTCGGCGAAGTAGTACGACAGCCCAGGCCCGACCTCGTCGGTGTCGGTGATGCTGGTGTTCGTGCCGAACGACCGGACACCGGAGTAGCGCGCGGCGATCTCGATGGGCGCCCGTGGGATCAACCAGCCGGCTTGGCCGGTCCAGCCAATGCCGCTGCGCGGCGCCTCGCGAGGCGCCGGGGTGATGTTGCCGGCGTCGTCGGTGACGGTCGCGGCGCCGAATCGTCGCTTGCCCTGGCGAAACCAGAAATCGCCGAGCACCGACACCCCCGCGACCTTGAACATCAGGTCGGCGGTGGCGTTGTGCGAGTCGGTGGTCCCGCCGTCGGTGGGCATCACGCCGTTGATCGCCTTGTTGCGATGGTCTTGGTTGGCGTAGGCATAACCGACACCCAGCGCCAGCTTGGGTCGCTTCCGTCGGGTCAGGTCGGCATCGACGTAGTCATCGAAGTCGCCCATCGGCATCACCTCGAAGCGCCCGACGTAGGTGAATCCAGCGTCGTTGGCTTTGCCGAAGTCGGTGCCGTCGCCCATGTACACGCCTGCGTGATAGCGCAGCTTGCCCAGGCCACCGAGGTCCTTGGAGCCGAGGTCGATGCCGATGTCGCGCTCCAGGCCGAACTCGCTGCTGGCCAGCGAGAAGTCCACGAACTGCAGCTTGAGCACCGGTTGCACGCGCTGGCGCGAGTACGGGATGAAGAAGAAGCCGACCTGCGGAACGAAGTCGCGGATGCGATCGAAAGCGATCCAGCTCATGAACAGCGGGGACTGACGGATCTGGCCGTCGGAGAGCCCCAGATCGCGTGGTGAGAACTGCAGCTGCGTGTAGTACTTGATGTTCTTGGAGAAGACGTTGCCCGACAGAAAAACCCGCGCACGACGGACCTCGAAGCTGTGGATGGTCCGGCGCTCACCCGCCGGCTGCGGTCGTCGATCGGTTGCGGTGTAGAGAAACTCGAGCCCGAGGTTGACGGTCAACGAGAAGCGCTCATCCGCGGTCGTGATGCCCAGACCTTTGCCAGGCGTGTGGGTCGCGAAGTTGCCGAGGCGACGGGGTGCCATGCGCTCGGCCTCGCCCTTGGGACGGGGGTAGGCCGCCACTGCCGCCGTTGCCGGTGGAGCTTTCGCGGCGGGGGTGCTCGGTGCCAAGGCCGGCGCCGCGGGTTGGGGCGCCGCCGGCTCGGG
>CANLQR010000105.1 GCA_947492135.1 Deltaproteobacteria bacterium
CCTGCCACGCTGCCGCTCCCCGCCAAGTTTCTGGGCTTGGTGCAGCTCGGCAACAGATGCAGGCGTGAGTGATCCGCCGTGGCGGTGCGCCGCGCGGAGTGGTGCGGCGAACGAGAACGATTCGCGACCGTCCTGCCGTGGCGATGCCCCTTCATCTGGCCGGGCGACGCCAGAAAAGAAGTGCGTCCACGCGGCGCCAAGCGTTCGACCCCAGTGCTGCGGTCGGCAGGTAGCCAGCTGCTCGTCATCCCGGCGACACCACCGCCTCGACGAAACCATCGTCGCGGAGCTGAGCACGGCGCCGCGAGTCGGCGATGAGTTGGCGCGCGTCATGCTCATCAGGCAAGGAACAACACCATGCCGCTCAACGAGCCTGGAAGTGTGAACGCCGGGCAGGAAGCGCGGGAATCTGCGCGCGAGTCGCTGATCGGCCAGTCCCTACGGTGAGCGCCAACACAATTTCATGGCCCGCGTGGAGGATCATAGTCCCGTTTGTTCAGGGGCGATCTGAACCGGAGGACCTTCCTTGGCACGCGATGCCACCACGTCGTGCCGCACGAAGCCGCAGGTCGTACCACCGCATATGCTGCAGGTCGAGGCGTCCGACCGCCGGTCGAAGCCACCTCGAACCGTCGGCTCGATGAGCCCGAGTCCATCGACCGTCGACCCACCGATCGACGTTCGGGTGGCGCCTCCGCCGAGCAGGACGACAGCTCGCCGACGTGCCTCGGCGCGAGCATGCTGCTCACGGCCGCGGTCCGAGTTCAGGTACCTCCGCCTTGCCGCGGACACTGAGTCACGGCGAGCAGCAGCTCGACACGTGCTCGAGCAGAACACGCGGCCATGATCGCAGGGTCGACAGACGAACGTGAGCGCGTGGCACCGCCCGCAGTTGAACATGCGCGCGTCGTGCCGCAGGTCGACATGCTCCCCCGCCCCCATCACCAGCACGGTGCCAGCGCATCGAGCGGCCCGCGAGCCGGTGCAAACGTCCAGGGACGTGGGGCCGTCTCGGCACACGGCACGCGTTTTCAAGCCGTCAAATTTGATCGGCAAGATCCCGCGCATCGAAGCCGGCGCCAACAAGATGGCGTGACCAGCACCTACCGCGTCTCGTTCGCGGGGGCGCCGAGCGAGGTCTCGGTCTATTCGGCGGGCACGCCGGGCGAGCCGCCCGCGCTTGCACCGGTGCGCGACTGGGTGCGAGCGGTTCAGGAAGCGCATGGGCCTGAGCGCGCCGCTGCCAAGCCCGTGGCCGACGCCGACCATGCCGCGACCGAGCGGGCCTTGCTCTCCGCGAGTTAGGCCTCGCCAGGTCCGAGTCCGGGCGCGCTCGACGACGCGTCGGGCGAGTGCTGGATCGACGACCTCCTGCCCATCGACGCGCTGATCGAGATCGCGTCGAGTCCCATGGCCCACTAGCGGAGCATGATGCCGCCCTGGCCCGCGATCAGTCGCTACGACACGTCTCGACGCGATCGCCGACCTCGGCGCACGCGAGACATCTGCTCTCGTCCTTGGCGACCCGCGTGGTGGTGCCAATGGCGAAGCTGGACCCGCGTGGGCCCAAGCCGATCTCGCAATTGAACCCGGTCGTGGATGGCGTCCGGTACGCCCTCGTCTTCCAGGAACTCGCTGCGATCCCGAAGTCGGCGCTCGGTGAGCGAGTGGTGTCGCTCGCGGTGCGTCGTGTCGAGTTGATCGCCGCGCTCGATCTGCTGCTCACCGGGGTCTGACGGGCGCCGATGGCCGCGTCCGGCTTGCCTTCACACCGCTTGTCGCCGCTGTGCCGGAAAACTCGGGGTCGTGGGGCCATCACCGACGCCGACGAGGTCGCGCGACTCCTCCACGGCGCCGGCCGACCGCCGGAGCCTCAGCCGCAGGCGCCGCAATCGTCGGTGGCCAGGCGATCGCACGAGGCGTCCCAGCCGTCGTCGCAGCAAGCCGCGTCGAGGTCGCAGACGCACGCCTCGAGCACGGTGTTGGTGCAGCCGCCCAGGGTGTGCCCGCTGCAGCAGTTGTCCGCGGTGGCTCGAGCGGTAGGGCAGTAGCAGGCTCGATCCGCCCGATTGTTGAAATTTCGCGCAGGCGGGGGGCGCTCGAGCAATCAGGGCGGACGTGGCATCCTCGAGCCGCGTTGACGACGACACGTTCACTGGCCGATGGCGTGTACGAGGAGCTCGTGACCGCGGAACTCGGGCAGGCGCTCGATGCACTCGGTACCCAGCGCCAGGCGCAGCGGGTTCCGCTGTCTGCTTCGCTCGCGCCCACTGCTCTCGCACGGCTCGTCGCGCGTGAGCTCGAGCAAGAGCTGGAGGAGATCCGGGGTCCGGACGCCAACCTGCGCCGTCTCGAGATCACGAATCGCATCCTCGACCTCATCGCGACCGAAGCACGTGCGCGCACCAAGGACGTGCAAGTCGACCCGGTGCTCGATCCCGCGCAGATGCTCCACGCGGTCTACCGTGAAGTGGTGCCACCGCGCCCGGAACTCGGGCTCGGGACATCGACTCTTCTCACCCGGACACGGAACGACCCACAGCTCATGCACGAGCTGGCCGCAGAGATCGCGACCGCGGATCGCATCGACGTGATCGTTGCCTTCATCACGGTCGATGGCATTCGGGCGCTGGCGGCCGCGCTGGACTCGTTCGGCAGACGCCACGACACACGCATGCGCGTGCTGACGACCGTCTTTGGTGGAATCACTGGAGTGGCAGCGCTCGATGCACTCGCGAGTCGGCCCGGCACCAAGGTGAAGGTGTCGTTCGACACGAGACGCACGCGGCTGCACGCCAAGGCGTGGCTGTTCCATCGCGACTCCGGCCTTCACGCGGTGTACGTCGGCTCTGCAAACTTCACGCAGACGGCCCTCGCGAGCGGTCACGAGTGGATGGTCAAGGCGAGCTCCGCCGATCTTCCGGACGTCATCAAGAAGTTCGCTGGGACCTTCGAGTTCCTCTGGAACGAGAAGGAGTTCGAGGACTACTCGCCGTCGAATGCCGAGATGCGCGAGCGAGTGCAGCAGGCCGCCGAGGTCGCGACATCGGGAGAAGGTGCGAGCGCCCTCGTGCGACTACGCCCCTACGAGTACCAGTCCGAGGTGTTGGAGCGATTGGTCGCCGAGCGCGAGCTCCACGGGCGCCGACGCAATCTGGTCGTGGCTGCGACCGGCACCGGCAAGACGGTGATCGCCGCCTTCGATTACAAGCGCTGGGCGAGTGCGCAGGGATCGTTCCCGACCATGCTGTTCATCGCGCACCGCGAGGAGATTCTCGTGCAGGCGCGCAAGACGTTTCAACACGCGCTCAGCGTGGGGGGCTTCGGCGAGCTCTGGGTCGACGGTCAGCGACCCAAGCAGTGGAGTCACGTCTTCGCATCGATCCAGAGCGCGTGCGAGGCGGAAGAGCTCGTACGCCTCGGCGCCGCTCACTTTCGCTACGTCGTGATCGACGAATGCCATCACGCGCCAGCGAAGTCTTACCAGAAGCTGCTCGAACACCTGCGCCCCGAGATCCTGCTCGGCCTCACGGCGACGCCGGAGCGCACCGATGGTGCGTCGCTGTTGCCCGACTTCTGCGACTGCATCGCCGCCGAACTGCGCCTGTGGCATGCGCTCGAACGCCAGCTGTTGGTGCCCTTCGAGTACTTCGGCATCAACGACGAAATCGACCTGACACGCGTGAAGTGGTCACGCGCGGGATACGATGCCGCTGAGCTCTCGGCGCTGTACCACACGCAGCCGAAGCGCATGGACCTCGTGGTGGGCGAACTGGCGCGTCGCGTTGGCGACGTTCGCAAGATCCGCGCACTTGCGTTCTGTGCGTCCGTCGAACATGCCTGCTTCACTGCGGTGGCGCTCACCGAGCGCGGCATCCCGGCCATCGCTCTCCACGCCAAGAGCACGAAAGAAGAACGCAATACCGCCCCGACACGCCTCGGCGGAAGAGAAATCAACGTCATCTGCACGTGCGACCTCTACAACGAGGGCGTCGATCTTCCATTCGTGGATACCTTGCTCTTTCTCCGCCCGACGCAGAGCGCGACGGTGGTACTGCAGCAGCTCGGCCGCGGCCTGCGATTGGATGACGAGAAGCACGCGTGCCTCGTTCTCGATTTCATCGGCCAGCATCGCCGGGAGTTCCGCTACGACACGGTGTTCTCGGCGCTGACGGGCGTCTCGAAGGCGGAGCTGCATCGTGCGGTGGAAGCGGACTTTCCGCGTCTGCCGAGCGGGTGCGTGGTTCAGCTCGACGCGATCGCACGCGAGCGCGTGCTCGAGTCGCTACGTCGACAGGCCACGCGAGGTAAACAGATGATCGCGGAGCTGCGTGATCTCGCGGGCCGCGAGGGCCGCACGGTCGGCTTGCGCCGCTATCTCGATGCGACCGGGCGCGAGCTCGAGGACGTCTACCGCAAGGACTCGAGCTGGTCTGCGCTCCGGCGTGCTGCGGAGCTGTTGCCGCCGCTCCCGGCGGATATCGACGATCCAAGCCTGCGCTTCAGCCGTTTGCTGCACGTCGACGAGCCCGCGCGCCTTCGTGCGTGGACGGACGCGCTAAGAGGAACCACAGAGATCGACGCAATGCGCCTGACGATGCTCGGCGTCGAGCTTCAAGAGCGCGGCATCGTGCGAGCCGCCGACGATGTCGCCGCATATCTGTGCGGCGACCAGGATGTCGCGCACGACCTCGGTGAGCTCGCCGCCCTACTTCACGATCGCATCGGCCTCGCGAACGAGATCTACCCGGAGCCGAAGTGGCAGCTCGCGCTGCATCGCCACTATAGTCGGCGCGAGATCATCACCGCGATCGGTTTCATCAAACCCGGCGAGAAGACGAGCACGCCACAGGGCGGCATCTTGATGATGAAGGATGAGAAGCGGCCGGGTGGTGACGAGCTGCTCTTCGTCACGCTGGACAAGTCGGACAAGAGCTTCTCGGCAACGACGAGCTATCACGACTACGCGGTCAGTCCGACGCTCTTCCATTGGGAGACGCAGGGCGCTGCTGCTGTGCATCGACCGAGCGGCCGCCGGTATCTCGACAGTCCTGGCAACGGCTGGCGCTTTCACCTGTTCGTGCGAAGCCACACCGACGCTCGCTACGCGTATCTCGGTCCGGTCGAGCTCGCGTCGCACGAGGGATCGCGACCGATCGCGATCACGTGGAAGATCGCGACGCCGATGCCCGCGAGTTTGTTCGATCGCTTCGCGAGCCTCGCACAAGGCTGAGGACCGCGGCTTTCACGGCACGCGACTTTCGCGTCCGAGCCTCTCGCGAATGAACGGCTCGCTCGCGAACCTTGACGCGACCACGCTCTCCGCCGACAAATCGCGCTCGTCGTCGTCCTCCGGTGACGCGCCCCCCGCCCAATGAGCGCCCTGTGACCATCCACGTCGAGTTAACCTTCGGCGTTCTGCGCTCGGCCGAGGTCGATCTCGGCTAGGATGCCCTCGCGCGAATGCTCGACGACTACAGGCCGCCAACGCTGCGCGATCGCTTGCTGCACCCGTACGCGATCGCGGGACTTCTGCTCGTTGTCGTGTTCGGCGGCTTCTGGGCCTGGGGTGCCTATGAAAGGTGGCAGCGCGCGGCGCTCGTCGAGGCCCTCGCGCCGCTCGAGGCGAAGTGGGACGAGCTACGCCTCGCCGCGCGCCCACGCCTCGCCGCGATCGAGGCGGTGCTCGTCGGCGCCGCGAGTCCGACGCCACAGTCGTGTGGCGCGCTCGCCGGTCCCGTCGAGGTCGTGCACCGCCCGATCCTGCAGGCGCTCGCGACGGGGACGCGATTCCCTCGCGGCGACGCCCCGGCGTGGCTGAGCACGCGGGGCTACATGAATTTGAGCGAGGCCTCGACCCCGGGTGACGACCTCGTATCGACGCGTCGACGCAACGACCGCGTCCGGGCGCTGCTGGATGACGCGTGCGTCGTCGTGTTGGAGACCGACGTCGCGAATCCGGCCTCGCTCCAGCCCGACCGCACGTTCGAGGGCGGCGACGTCTCGGGCTGGGCGCGGATCGTCTGCCGCGATCCGGACCGCGTCGCGTGTCAGGTCCGCGTGCAGAGTCAGCCGTGGATCGCGGTCGCGGTGGTGCAGCATGATCGTAGCAACCAGACCAGCGCGAACACGGCGGCGGTGGGTGACGCGGCGCGGGGGGAGTACGAGGACGCGATGGCGGCGGCGCTGCGGGAGATCGGGCCGGGGCTGACGCTGGCGAAGCGGGATCGATGACGGCGATTCGCGGTGTGGCGCGTCACGGGATGCTAGCCCACCGGTTCGAAGTCGGAGCACGCCGAGTCGACGGTCTCCAGCGCGCTCTGGAACGCCGCCTCGAGATCACCCTGACAGAGATCCCAGAACACCCCGCGATTGGCGGCTGCAAAGATCTCGGCAACCTCGCGCATCAATGCGGCCTCCTCGGCGCCGCCATACGGCCCCTCGCACTCGCTGTCGCCGCCGATCCCGAGGAACACGACGTTGTCGATGGTGCCCTTGGCCGCGATCAGCTTGTCCGCGATCTGCTGCGCCGTCTGTTGCGGGGTTGGCTGTTCGTCTTCGTCGGTGAGCGCCACGACGCACAACACGGCGTCGTCGCGCACGAAGCCGGCGTTCTCCATCGTCACGGCCGGGGGGCTGACCGCGTCCGCGGCGGTGTTGGCCGGTTGCTCGTCGTCGTTGTCACCCGAGCAATCGTCTTGCTGTCCGCCAAAACCAGCCGTGGTGAGCTGGGTGGCGCACTGGTACTCGGTGAGCAACGCTGGCGAGGTCGAGGACATGAAGTTTTTTCCGGTCGAGTACCCGCAGGCACCGGGCACGCCAGTGTCGTGGAGAAACGGCGGCGCGTTGCAGGCATCGATCACCCCGAGCTGAAAATCGTCGAGACCGTTGTTCACGTCGAGCAGCGCCTGGGGGAACGAGTCGAACACTGGCCCGGCGAGCGCCTCGATCTCCTCGGTCATGCTGCTGGAGTTGTCGATCGCAATGAGCACGTCGACCCGCTTGCAGCCGCCATCGAGAACGCCGTCATCACCGACGGTGGGGCGCCCGTCGGATCGCCTACGAAACGAATTCGTCAGCCCTCGAAGGCGACCAACGAGCGCTCGAGCCCGAGGACGATGGCGTCCCCGGCGTCGTGCAAAGCGACGTCGTCGAACAACAACAGCTTGCCTGCCGCCAGCGGCACCGCGCTGCGTCGCAGGTGCTTGCCGTCGGTGTTCAGCCATGTCACCACCAGATCCAGCGAATCGCCGCCCTTGTCGCCGACGACCGCGAGACCCCCGGCGGTGGCCACCACGAAGCTCATCGCGGTGACCGGGGTCTTGAACTTCGCCGCACCGACCGCATCGAACGCGAACAGGAATCCACCCGCGTGCAACAGCGTATCGCCGCCGGCGAGCGGGACGGGATCCGACCCCTCGGCGACGCCCAGTTCGGCTTGCCAGCGCACGCAACCCGTCGGCGTGGCATCGACCTCGAGCTCGCGCACGGTCGCGTCGGCGACCCACTTGGCCTTCCTCTGCGGCGGCCAAGTCACCGGCGCGAAGCTCCGGCCCTGATCGCCGCATCGCGGCGTGTCGAGGACGACCACCGCGCCGTCGATACCGAGGCGCAGATCGCCGCCCACCGTGTCCGCCCATGACAAAGTGGTGTGCGCCGCAACGCGAAAGCGTCGCTTGCCCGCGGCATCGAGGACGTGCGCCACGCCATCGTCGGCATCCACCACGATCCAGCCCAGGGCCGGGCCAGGCTCGAGCCAGCGCGTGCCATCGGTCGGGGAGACATCCAACGTCGCGGTCGCCTCGAGGCACGCGGCGGCACTGGCACACCCCTTGGTGGGCACGCGGGCGAGCACCCCGCGGCGATCGAGCACGAACAGGTCGTTGTCCCGCCTTGCGACCGCGATGAGCTCGACGCGGCCGTCGGTGCCCTCGGGAGTCGGACTCGACCACAGCAAGCGTCCGCCATCGGCATCGAGTGCATACAGCGCGTGGTCGGCGATCGCGAGCAGTGCTGCGCTGCCGTAGGGCTCGATGACGAACGGTTCGCTGGGCAGCTCGCGACGCCAGCGCTCGGTGCCGCCGTGAATCGCGATCACCACCGCTGCAGGTTCGCCGGGCCCCGGTGACTCAGGCGCAACCACGGCGATCGCGGTGCCGTCGTTACGCCCGATCAACGCCGACAGCTCGTGGGGCAGCTCGAAGCGCCAGGCCACTGCCGGCCCGGCAGCCACGTCGTCGGGCAACACCGCCTCGCCCATGGCCGCGGACACGATGCGCTCGCACTTGGCCGAGTTCGTCACGCCGCGAAAGCCGAAACAATCGAGCGCTTCTTCCGGCCACTCCAAGCACTGCTCGATGAGCTCGACCTTGGTGGTCTCGAGCTCGGCGAGCAGCGCCGCCTCCTCGGCGCCTTGGAGCGTAGACTTGCCCTCCGATAGCCCCGCCGAGAGGCCGCGGGCCAGCATCATCCCCATCTTCGCGACGTCGTCGGCAATCGACACGCAGCGGCTACGGCGATCGGGCGGGGCCGCTGCAACAACAGGGTCGGGGTCGGGCTCGCGCTTGCACGCCACCGCGCCAAGCAACGCAAGACCAAGGCGAACGCAAAATGGAGCCGGGCGCAAAGCGAGCGACAGTAGCAGAATCCCGTTCACCGACCCTGGCGCTGCGCAATCGTCGAGCGTCACGCTGAGCGTGGGCACTGGAGGCCGGCGCTCGAGAGCTACACCCGCCGCGGATCAGACGTGAACGTGGACGTGGACGTGAACGTGAACGTGGACGTGAACGTGAACGTGAACGTGAACGTGGACGTCCCGCTTACCGGCACATCGTGTGGTCAGCATCTCGACGATTCGAACCACCCGCAAGCGAGCCTCCTCTAGGGACGCAGCGTCGCCGCCCCTACGGCGGCGAACGCATCCGAGGATCGCACCGCACTCCATCGCGGACCCTCGGGCGATGCCGTAGAAGCGACGCGGGACCACAGGCCAGCGCGAACGCGAACACCAGCGGGACCAAGTGGCGGGCCGTGCTCTGACAAGACGGCGGCGGGCCCGGGCCCGCGCACGGGCCGGTTCGCAAGCCGAGGCGAACTGGTCGCACCCGGGCGCAGCCCACCCGAAAGCGCCCACGCGCATCTGCCGCTTTGGCGCCGGAGCATCCAGAAACGTCGCGAAGCCTTGCTTGGCGCTCCGGCAACGCCATAGGATCCGATCGTGTCGTCCTCGCTCGTGTTCGCGGCGCTATTCGTCCTGGGCCCGGCCCCGGATTCGGGCGTCCGCGTCGCGCTGCTGCCTCTGGTCACCGACGCCAGTGTCGATGAGGGCACCGCCGAACGCGTGCAGGACCAGCTGCAGCAGGGGCTGAGCCGCGGTGGGATCGATCTGGTCGCGGCGGACGCGGCCGGGCGGGCGTGCCGCGAGGCGGCGTGTATTCGCGAGATCGCCGGAAAGACCGGTGCGCGCTTCGTCGTGCGTCCCAGTCTGGTCCAGGCGGATCGCGTGTTCACCGTCGAGCTCGAGCTGCTCAGCGGCGAGACCGGCCACAGCGTCGCCACCAGCCGTGACGAGTGCGACATCTGCGGGCGCGAGGAGGTCGCGGCCGTCGCCAGCGATCAGGCGTCGATGCTACGCGACAAGATCGACGCGCTCGCCCGGCCCGCGACCCGGCTTCGGATCGACTCGACCCCCGCGGGTGCGACGGTATGGATCGACGAGGAGCGCGTCGGCCAGACCCCGCTGGTGCGCGAGGTGCTACCCGGCGAGCACGTCGTTCGGCTCGAGCGCGGAGGGTTCGCCTCGGAGCAGCGTCGTCTCGACGTGACGTCGGGACTCGAGCATGGGGTCAAGCTCGCGCTGGTCGCCCTGCCACCGGAGGCGCAACCGTACCGTCGCGGCCGCAAGCTCGTCTCGGCGGGCGCGGCGATGCTCGCGGCGGGCGCCCTGACGACGGTCGGCGGCGCCGTGCTCCTCGCCCTCGACGAGCGTCAGTATCAGCGTCGCTGCAGCGGCAGCGACGTCGACGTCAACGGCACCTGCCGCTACAGCTATGACACGTTGACCCCCGGCGCCGTACTCACCGCCGTCGGCCTCGCGACGGTCGCGGCGGGCGTCGCGATGGTCGTGGTCGGCAAGCGTCGGCCTCACGAGCTGCAGGCTGCGTTCGGCCCGCGGGGAGTCCTGATCCATGGCCGCTTCTGATCGCAACGCCGTCGTGCTCGCCGGCGCGCTCGCCCTCGCCGGCGCGTGCCTGCAGCCAACGCGGGGCTTCATCGAGCCCGACCCAGACACGACGGGCCCGAGCGCCGCGACCCAGGACTCGACCGACGGCTCCGACGGCTGCGGCGCGCCACTGCTGTCGTGCGGACCGCTGTGCATCGATCCGGCGACCGACGAAGATCACTGTGGGAGCTGCGACGTCGCGTGCATCCTGGGCGAGGCATGCATCGACGGACAGTGCGCGCCCGCGTGTCCCGTGGGCACCGCCGTATGCGGGGTCGAGTGCATCGACAGCCAGGCCGATCCGGATCACTGCGGCCAGTGCGGCAGCCCGTGCGCCGTCGACCAGGTGTGCGCACTCGGGGAGTGCACGACGTCTTGCCCCGCCCCGCTCTCGCAGTGCGGCGGCAGCTGCGTCGAGGTGTCGAGCAACGCCATGTACTGCGGCGACTGCTCGACCGCGTGCGGCCCCATGCAGAGCTGCGCTGACGGCAGCTGTGAATGCAGTGGCAATCACACGCCCTGCGGCGACGCGTGCGTCAAGCTCGACATGGACGAGGCCCATTGTGGCGAGTGCGACAACGCCTGCGCCTCGGGTCAGAGCTGCACGGACTCCGAGTGCGTGTGTCCGGGCCGGGAGGTGGTGTGCGGCGACGCCTGCGTCGACACCCAGAGCGATCCGCTGCACTGCGGCGACTGCGACGCGCCCTGCGGTGACGCGAAGCGCTGCGTCGCCGGGCAGTGCCAGTGACGCCCGCTCACTCGCCAAGCTTCGCGCGGATCTTGTCGAGCCGAGCCTGCGCCGTCGCATCGCCGAGTTCGAGCGCCTTGGCGTACGCGGCTTGGGCGTCGCGGTAGCGATGGACCTTGTAGTACGCGTCGCCCAGGCGCAGGCGATACGCCGCGACGCCGGGCGCCGCGGCGACAGCCTTGGCGGCGTACTGCGCCGCCTTCCCGTACGCGCCGCGGTCGAAGTACGCGTCGCTGATCCCGACCAGCGCGCATGCGGATCGACGATCGAGATCCAACGCGCGCTCGAACGCAGCCTCGGCCGCGTCGGTTCGACCGGCGCGCAGGGCCGCCTGCCCGGTCGCACACGCCTGCGCGGCGCGCTTGGGGTCGCGCGCGACCTCGGGCGCAGGCGCAACCTCGGCTGCAGACGCGGCCTCGGGCGTCTCGAGGGTCTCGGCCGCAGGCGCCGCGGCGGGCTGGCCCGGCGTCGCGGCCACGGTGCCCACGCGGACGGGCGCCACGGGCCCCGTCGTGGCCACCGCAGCGCTCGGTCCCGCTGCGCCGAGCAACCGTTCGATCCGCTGCGCCGTCGACGATGGCCGCCGCTCGGTCCGAGTGGCGAGCCGCCGCGCCGCCGCGACACGGGCCTGCGGATCGGCCTGCGCGAGCACGGCCAGCGGCTCCGCCGCGACCAGCTCGGCCTCGGTGAACCCGGCGTTGCCCGCCTTGTCGCGCAGGTCCGCCAGCTCGCCGGGGGTCAACGTGATCCGCTGCGATACCTCCGCGGACACCGGCGCGAACAGTCGGGCCTGGGCGTAATAGTCGATCGCGAAGGGGCGCCCACCGTCGGCGTCCCAGTACTCGTTGCCCAGGCGCAGCAGCGTCGCCGAGAACTCCTCGCGGAGCGACGCGCCGCGTTCGATGGCACCGTCGATGCCCTCGCGTTCGAGGCGCTCGAGCGCGAGCACGCGGGTGTACGCGGTCGGCTCGCTGGGCGCGTCTGCGGGCGGATATACGAAGTTCGCCTTGGCAGCGGCGGCGCGGGCGGAGGTCGCCATCTCCTCGAGGCGTTGGTACTGGGGCGGCACCGGCTCGTCCCGCCGCGACGTGAGGCCCACCGCCAGCGCCGCCGCCAAGGCACTAGCCGCGACCGCCGGCCACAGCCACGCGCGCAGTCGCGAGCGTCGCACCGACTTGCCGGCGCGTAGACCCGCCTCGAGCTCGGCTCGACGGGCCGGGTCCATGCGCGGCAGCGGCAGGTCGTCCCACGTGGTGAACACCCGGGATTCGAGCTGGGCCTCGACCAACGCGGCCTCGAGCTCGCGCATGTCGGCGTAGCGCGAATCCGGGTCCTTCTCCAGGCAGCGCAGGATGACCCGCTCGAGCGCCGCCGGAATCGGCCCATCTGTCAGTGTCGATGGCGCCGGCACGAGCCGTTCGAGCTGGGCCACGAGCACTTCCTTCGGGTCGTCGTCGTCGAACGGCGGGTGCCCGGTGAGCAGCTCGAACGCCGTGCATCCCAAGGCGTAGATGTCGACGCGATGATCGAACTCACGGCCGAGCACGAGCTCGGGCGCCATGTACCACGGGGTTCCCGCGGTGCTCCTCCGGGATTCGTCGAGCCCGCGCATCGCCACCAAACCGAAGTCGAGGATCTTGACGAAGTCGGCTCGCCCCTCGCGGATCGTCAACATCACGTTGTCGGGCTTGAGATCGCGGTGGATGATCCCGGCATCGTGGGCCGCCGCCAAACCGCGGCACAGCTGTCGCATCACTGCGAACAACCGTTCGATGGTGAGCCTGCCGACCGACTCCGTCAGCCGCGCGCCGAGCAACAGCTCCATCGTGAAGAACATGCGTCCATCGGGCAGGGCACCGAAGTCGAAGACCTGAACGATGTGATCCGACCCGATCCGCGTCGCGGCGCGGGCCTCCGCGCGAAACTGCAGCGCGAGATCCTCTCGCCCCGAGTACTCCGGCCGCAGCACCTTGAGCGCGATGTGTCGCTCGAGCTCCTCATGGACGGCCTCGAACACGACGCCCATCCCGCCGTCGGCGATCCACCGCACGATGCGACACCGCGACTCGGGAATGACGAGCCCGGGGTGAAGATCGAACGTGGCCGCGCGGCCGGGGCTTGCCAACGGTGTCCGCGGAATCCGGGGACGCGCGTCCCCCGTGGGCCGCATCGTCGACGGCATCGCCGTGAGCGAGACCGACGGCACCCCGGCCCCACTGGGGTCGGGCAACGTCAGCACGCGCGGGCGACTAGCGAGCGACACCCCAGGAAGATACGGCGATGGGCCGCCGAGCGCGACCACCAGGTTGGGCCATCGAAAAACCGCGACGCACCCCGGCGAACATCGTTCCCGCGACCACTTCTTGCGGAAGTCCAGATTCGCGCGGATCCCGAGGCCCACTCTGAACGCGCACGGATGACGGCGGCGCTCGAGTCGACCCCGCGCGCCCAAGTCGGCACCGTGTATCACGGGCGATGGCACCCGCGGATTTGCGACGCCCGCCGGCGTGTCGGACCTGGGACGCCCTGCACGTGCGAGCGATGGCACCGGTCTGTGGGGCATGCCCCGAATCAGCGAGATCGAGGCGATGCAGTCGCGCGCGCAGTGGACCGGCCGCGTCGCAACACTCGTTGGCATCTTCGCCGCTGTGTCGCTGCGAGTCTCGCTGCGCCAGACCGCGATGTGGCTCGAGGTGGCCCACAGCGCCACGCTTGCCGAGCCGCGCACAACCGACGATGCTATCGACTCAACGATGTCGCCTGTGACCGCGCTCATAGGCGTGCTGCTGGGTCCGGTGCGCCCCTACGAGGGCCCGGATGGGGTGATCGCCGACCCCGGGCTCGAGGGTCCAGCACTCGCCGTGGTCGAGGCCGCGCCGGTGGCCGCCGCGGAACCTGAACTGCGCGATCGCGAGGCGGCGAGCCCTCATCGCGCAACCGGTCATCGCGACGCCGCACTCGCGGCTCCCCAACCGCCGCCGAGCGAGCCGCCGCGCAACTGGGCGGTCGGAGGCTTCATCGATACCGGCTACACCTTCGATCACAACCAGCCCGACAGTCACGTCGATCGCGGCAACTTCACGTCGGTGCGCGTCAACGAGATCACGGTGCACCTCGCGACCGCCTACGTCCGTCACACCCCGACCGATGAAGAGCCGCTGCTGTTCGAGTTCGCGGGCCAGGTCGGCCCGGCCGCGACGGCACTGCTCGCGACCGAGCCCCGACCCGGCGGTGATGCCAGTCAGTTCACCGGCGCCGAGGTTTGGCAGCACATCGGGCGGGCCAACGTCGGCGTGCGCGTGCCCAAGGCCGGCACCGAGCTCGCGGTGGGAGTGTTCGGCACGCCCATCGGCTACTACAGCTTCTGGTCGAAGGACAACTGGACGTTCTCGACGCCGTGGCACCTCAACGCCGTGCCCTACGTGTTGATGGGCGGGCGCGTGAGCCAGCCGCTGGGTCGCAAGGTCACCGCCCAGCTGTGGGTCACCAACGGCTGGCAGACCTACGGCGACCTCAACCGCATTCCGAGCACGATGGTCGGCGCCAACTACACGCCGATCGATGGGCTACTGCTCTCGCAGTGGGTGTACTTCGGCGCCGACGACGTCGACAACCGTCCGCGCGCGTGGCGAATGCTCTCGGATACCTATGCGGTCTACGACCGCGGGCGCTGGGCGATCTCGGCGATCTTCGACGTCGCGCGGGAGCGCCTGACCGCGCTGCCCGGCGAGCCCGTCGCGCTGTGGCTCACCGGTGCACTGACGGGCCGCGGGCGCGTCTGGGACTCGCGTCGCGACCGCGTGCACTGGGACATGGTCGGGCGTGCCGAGGCCTTTTGGGATCGCGATGGCCGGATGTACGGCATCGATCAGCTGATGCTGTCGGGCGTCTACGGCAACACCTTCACGCTGTTCGATCACCTGCTGCTACGTTTGGAGTACCGCTATGACCGCAGCTCGAACCCCGATGGGTACTTCTACAGCGGTGCCGCGGTGCATGACGACGACGTGGGGCTCAGTCGCGAGCAGCACAGCTTGTTCTTCGCGCTGACGGGATACTTCGAGCACGCGTTCGCGACCCCGCGGCGTCGCAAGTAGAGCCTGCAGAGCGCTCACGGTACCAGCACTCACGGTACCAGCACTCACGGTACCAGGCGGGCGACCCAGCCGGCGGCGACGCCCGCATCGTCCGCCTGGTGTCGTGAGCACGATGGTCGGTTACGCCGGCGGCATCACGCCGAACCCGACCTATAAAGAGGTCTGCTCGGGCGGCACCGGTCACGACGAGATCGTGCGCGTCGTGTTCGATCCGAAGAAGGTCGACTACCAGACGCTGCTCAAGGTGTTCTGGGAGAACCACGATCCGACGCAGGGCATGCGGCAGGGCAACGACGTCGGCACGCAGTACCGCTCGGCGATCTACTGCTACGACGAAGCGCAGACCCTCGACCATGAGGCGCTCCGCGGTATGTGCGAGCGGGAGATAGGAGAGGATCCGGTCCGTCGAATCGACGGGGCACATATCGTGGAGCGCACGCGTGCTCTCGGCCATCGCCCCGAACGTGAGCTCGACACCCTTGGGCTGACCGGTGGTGCCGGACGTGTAGAGGATCGCGGCGAGCTCGGCCGCGTCACGTACCGGATCGCCGTCGAGCGGAGCGGTGCGTGCGACGAGATCCTCCCAGCGAGGAAACTGGGTGTTCGGCGACAATGCGCACGCGATGCCATCGATGCCCTCCGGGATCGCGCCTTCTGGAAGGGAGGGAAGCTTGCCCACGAACACGGCGCGCGCCGAGCAATGCTCGAGGACGTACCGCAACGTTTCAGGGAGCATCGTCGGGTACAGCGGCACGGTGACGTAGCCCGCGAACCAGATCGCAAGGTCCATGAGGATGAAGTGCGCGGAGTTCTGGCCGAGCACCGCGATCGACGAGCCGGGCGGATAGCCCTGCGCACGCAGGTACGCCGCGATCCGCTTGGACTCGTCGATCGCCTGCGCCCAACTCCAGCGACGTGACGCACCGTTGCCGAGCGGCTGATCGAGCCACGGAGCGTCGGGGGTCGCGCGCACGCGCGCATGCACCGCTTCGAGCCAGGATCGGGAAGACACGCAGGGAGTCGAGCGAAGTTTCGTGGCCATGCGAAGCTTCTAGCCGGAGCCGATCATCAGCCACCAGCTCACTTGGTGCTCGATTTTTGCTCACGACCGCTAACCGCAGCAAGTGTCGACGACTACTCCACCCAGCCCACCAGCACGGTCGACATCCGCACGTGCGGCTCGGTGTGGTTGTTGCCGTCGTACTCGCACGAGACCAGCAGGCCGCAGCCCGTGCACTCGTCGGCGCCCGACCCCCTTTATCCTTCCTATCCGCCTTGGCAGCGCGGTCGATCGGCTCACCATCGCCGTTCGCCTCGAGCCCCGCGATCGCGAGCTGCAGGCGCTGCTCGCCCAGGCCCACGCCGAACTCGGCCACGAGCGCGCGGGCCGTCGACGCATGCTGACAATCGGGGAGCCGGTGACATCACGCACCGGTCGCAGGTCGGCCGCCCGGATTCATTGAGAGTCCGACGGGTCGCCGAGTGCCGACGGAATCTGGCAGAATGACGTCGATGCAGCTTCGAGCGCTGACCCGCCGACTCCCGTGGTTGATTCCGCTGCTGGTCGGGTGCGGCGGCGACGACTCCGCGGACGGCACGGGGACGGAGTCGTCGACAGGGGACAGCACCGGGACGACGACGTCGACGATGACGTCGGTCGCGGACGACAGCACGACGACGGGCGAGAGCACGACTGCGGAGAGCACGACCGCGGAGAGCACGACCGCGGAGAGCACGACCGCGGAGAGCACGACGGGGTCCAACGCAGCGCCGGAGGCGGTCGACGACGCCGTGTTCACGTCCCAGGACATGGTCATCATGCTCGCGGCGGACGAAGGCGTGCTCGTCAACGACACCGACCCGAACGGTGACCCGCTGACGGTGACGGCGTTCGACGCGGCATCGACCGCTGGCGGCACGGTGGTGGTCGCGGATGACGGCGGGCTCGGTTACACGCCGCCGGCGGGGTTCTGGGGCCCCGACACGTTCACGTACACGGTCGAAGACGGCGCCGGCGAAGCGGCGTCGGCGCCGGTGACGGTGTACGTAGCGCCGGTGCTGATTCCGCTCGCGGACGTGACGGCGGGGATGGGCGGCTTCGTCATGGACGGCGAGGCGGCGGACGCCCGGTCGGGCTACTCCGTGAGCGGAGCGGGGGACGTCAACGGCGACGGGTTGGACGACCTGCTCGTCGGCGCCGCCGGTGCCACCCCCAACGGCGACAACTCGGGGAGGAGCTACGTGGTGTTCGGGAAGGCGGACACGGCGGCGGTGGAGCTGAGCGCCATCACGGCGGGGATGGGCGGCTTCGCCGTGGACGGCGAGGCGGCCGAAGACCGCTCGGGCCGTTCGGTGAGCGGCGCGGGGGACGTCAACGGCGACGGGATGGACGACCTCCTCGTCAGCGCCCCCTATGCCGACGCCTTCTCGGGCCGGAGCTACGTGGTGTTCGGGAAGGCGGACACGGCGGCGGTGGAGCTGAGCGCCATCACGGCGGGAATGGGCGGCTTCGTGCTGGACAGCGAGACGGGCGGCGGCTCCTACTCGCGCCACTCGGTGAGCGGAGCCGGGGACGTCAACGGCGACGGGATGGACGACCTCCTCGTCAGCTCCCCTTTTGCGGCCCCCAACGGCAACTATTCGGGCCGCAGCTACGTGGTGTTCGGGAAGGCGGACACGACGGCGGTGGATCTGAGCGCCATCACGTTGGGGGTGGGCGGCTTCGTCCTGGACGGCGAGACGGCCTACGACCGCTCGGGCAGTTCGATCAGCGGCGCGGGGGACGTCAACGGAGACGGGATGGACGACCTCCTCGTCGGCGCCCGCGAAGCCGACCCCAACGGCAACAACTCGGGCCGGAGCTACGTGGTTTTCGGGAAGGCGGACACGGGTGCGGTGGAGCTGAGCGCCATCACGGCGGGGATGGGCGGCTTCGCCGTGGAGGGCGCGGCGGCGGGCGACCTCGCGGGCAGGTCGTTGAGCGGCGCCGGAGATCTCAACGGGGACGGGTTGGACGATCTGCTCGTCGGTGCCCCCGGTGCCGACCCCAACGGCGACGGCTCAGGCCGGAGCTACGTGGTGTTCGGGAAGGCGGACACGGCAGCGGTGGAGCTGAACGCCATCACGTTGGGACTGGGGGGCTTCGTCCTGAACGGCGAGGCGGCCGGCGACGCCTCGGGCGCTGCGGTGAGCGGCGCGGGAGATGTCAACGGGGACGGGTTGGGTGACCTCCTCATCGGCGCCCCCACTGACGACCCCAACGGCGAGTACTCGGGCCGGACCTACGTCGTGTTCGGAAAGGCGGACACGGCGGCGGTGGATCTGATCGCCATCACGGTGGGGATGGGCGGCTTCGTCCTGGACGGCGAGACGGCCGACGACTCCTCGGGCCGTTCAGTGAGCGTCGCCGGAGATGTCAACGGGGACGGGTTGGACGACGTACTCATCGGCGCCTGGCGTGCCGACCCCAACGGCGACTATTCGGGCCGCAGCTACGTGGTGTTCGGCGTCCGGACCGTCGACCCGTGATGCTTCTGCGCCGGGCCGCATCATCGCCGCGATCACCGACGCCTAAGGCCGATGGCACCGTGAGTCGGTGGGATCGCGAGCTTCGCGAAGTTCCGTGGCAACACCGGGTCGGCAACGCGCCGATCCATGGCGTAGCAGCGGCCGCGCCAACACGATCGAACTCATCGACGCCGAGAAGCGCAAGAGTCTCGGCGTAGCGCCGCTGTCGGGCCACGCGTTGCGAGCCTAACTGCGCTCGGAGCCGATCGACGCACCGGCCGAGATCGAGGTCGACTTCGTGCAAGGCGATTGGATCGTCCGTCGGCGATTTCGCGTGCAGGTCGGCCGCCGTGGTCAGGTACCACGGCTCGAGGCCGTGTCGCAGCGCCGCACGTCGGTTTTCCCAGCGACGCACCCGAGCCGTGGCCGGCCCGCGGACCACCGGAGTCCGTCGACTCGTCACGCTGGCTCGACGACCAGCCGTCTGCGCCGGACGACGACGCCAGCCAACCAGCGGACTTCGGCTAGATCGTGGGCAGCACCGCAGCACCGCGACGGGAGCGTGCGTCTCGAGATCGAGCTGCACGCCGCGGCGAGCGGCCGCGACCCCTCAGGTCGTGCAACCCGTGTCTCCGCGACCACACTCCGCAGCCGCGAACACCTCGGAGGCCACGCGGTTGCACCGCTCGCCCCCCGCTCGAACGCCGAGAACCCGTCTTGAACCAAGCCGCTGCGCGGCAGCTGTGCCATCTCCCCATGCGACCACCGGTTGCAAGCGCGAGCAGGGCAGCCGACGCGTGCACGCGAGACCGCCGACACCGATGATGCGCGCTGATCGCTGATCC
>CANLQR010000106.1 GCA_947492135.1 Deltaproteobacteria bacterium
CGCCGCGACGTCGAGCGCCGGGTTCGTGCGCGGCAACGCGACGACGGCGGGTTCGGCTCGCTGACCGAGACGGCGCAGGCCCTGGGTGCCCTCGTCGACCTCGGACATGCTTGCGTCCAGGCCGAGCGAGCCTCCCGCCACTTGCTCGCTGCGATCGAGCGCGACCCCGATGAATTCGTCGGTGGCCGCTCGCCCCACGCCGGTGGGCCAGGCCTATCGCCCGACACTCTCGATCCAACCGCGGCGGCGCGCCAAACCTGCACGGCGCTGCGCCGCTACGGGGCGCTCGCCGCCCAAGTCACCGAGCTACGCTCATGAAACCAATCCACGCCCACTACGACGTCGTCATCATCGGCGCCGGCCTTGCCGGCTGCGCGACTGCCCGCGCACTCACGGCAGCCGACACGGGTTCAATCCGACGGATCCTGCTCGTCGACCGCTACCCTGGGGTCCATCCGCGCTTCTCCGGCGAGTGGATTCACCCCCGCGGCGCGGCGGTCCTCGACGCACTGGGATTCTGCGAGCCGCTGCGCAAAGCGGGCGCCATCGACGTCGACGGGTTCGCGGCGTTCGAGAACGCAGACGCCACCTATGTCGACCTCGCCTACGCGGCCATCGACGGCGAACGTCCCCGGGGGTTGTCGGTCCACCACAAAGTGCTCGTACGGACCCTGCGCGAGGAGCTGCGCCGCGAAGGTCGGGTCGAGCTCGTGGAGCGCGTCGTGGCTTGCGAGCTGCGCCGCGACTCGAACGACCGATTCTGCGGCGTCGTCTTCGATGACGGTGATGGCGGCACCTTCGAGGTCGCCTGCGATCTGATCGTCGCCGCCGATGGCAAGGGCAGCACCGTCCGCAAGCTCGCGGGCATTCCGGATGCACGAGAGACCATCGGATTCACCGCCGGGGTCGAGGTGCGCGACGCGACGCTTCCGGCCCCGACGTACGCGCACGTGATGCTCGGCGCGTGGGGTCCGGTGCTGGCCTACCCGATCCACCGCGAGGCCGATGGCACCGTGATCACCCGGGTGACGTTCGACCTTCCGCGCGAGCTGCCGGTGAAGGGCGAAGCGATCAAGCAGTACCTCCTGCGCGCGTTCGTGCCCTTCATTCCGGCCCCGCTCTCCGAGCAAGTGGCGGCGGCGATCCTCGCCCGCAAAGGTCCGCTCGAGATGGCACCGACCGTGGAGTTGCCGGCACCCCCGGCGGTGCTCCCGGGTCTGGTCTTGGTGGGCGACGCGGCCGGATGTTCGCACCCCATCACCGCGAGTGGAATGACGATGGGCTTGCGCGACGCCGAGACCCTCGGCACCCAGGCGCTGCGCCGCACCGATGCACCTGCTGGAGAGCCTTGGCTCGACGACGACGCGCTGCGCCGCTACCGAATCGACCATGACCGTTACGTGCCCACGCGACAAGCGCTCGCCAGCGCGATCTACGAAGCGTTCCGCGGCGAGACCGAGGGCGCCCGCGCAATCCGTCGCGCGCTGTTCGACTACTGGCAGAGCGGTCCGACCGCTCGACGTCGCTCGATGGCGCTGCTGTCCTGTGCGGAGCTGCGCCCGGTGGTGTTTCTTTCGGAGTATCTGCGCACCGCGGGTCACGCCCTTGGGGTCAGCCTGATTCCGAAGCATGCGTCGCACTACCCGGTGGCGGATCGCGTACGTCAAGCAAGGGGTGCCGCCAAACTGGCGCGCGACAAGCTGGGCATGGTTGCCAACGTGGTGTGGGCGCAGCTTCGGCCCAGCTGGATGCAGGGTGCCCCGACCCCGTTGCGTCATGTGCCCGGGCGCAGCCCCGGACAGCCCAGCGCCAGCGCAGCGCCCGCGAGGCGCTGACAACGGCGCAAATGGCTCGCGGCGGTCCTCCAGCGCGGGTCGTGGGTCGGTTGGCCGCACACACGCGAACGCGGTCCATATTAATCGCGCCGCTGGGCCGCCCAAACTGCTAGTCTTTGAAGAACCGTGGGCGCGCGCGTGCTCGTTGTCGATGATGATCCTTGGATTCTCCGCATGGTCAGCGCGACCCTGGAGAAGAAAGGTTACGTGGTCGATACGGCGCGAGAGGGGCGCCAGGCGCTCGAGCGTGCCCAGGCTGTGCGGCCCGACGTGATCATTTCCGACGTGATGATGCCCGTGATGGACGGTTGGACGTTCGTCCAGCAGCTGCGCGGTATCCCGCAGCTCGCCACGATCCCGGTCATTTTTCTCACGGCCCTTGGCAAAGACGAGGGGCGCCTGCGCGATCTGGGCCTGTCACCCGATGACTACCTCGCGAAGCCCTTCCGCTTCAACGACCTCGAACGCAAAGTGGCCGCAGCGCTGGCGAACCATCAGGGGCCGGGTAGCTACCAGACGTCCAGCGGCCACACGGACGCCGGGCAGAGCACCAGCAGCGGCGTCAGAGCCGATCTGACGCCCACGGGCGCCGGGCGAGCTGGACCTGTCGATCCGATGACGGGACTGCCGTACCCAGCCCCACCGGGTTATCCGCCGCAGGGCTATCCGCCGCAGGGCTATCCGCCGCAGGGCTACCCGCCCCAGGGCTACCCGCCCCAGGGCTACCCGCCGCAGGGCTACCCGCCGCAGGGCTACCCGCCGCAGGGCTATCCGCCGCAGGGCTATCCGCCGCAGGGCTACCCGCCGCAGGGCTACCCGCCACAGGGCTACCCGCCACAGGCCTATCCGCCCTACCCCTACCCCGCGCCGGAATACCCCCCGCAAGCGGCGCCACCGCCACAACCGGCGGCACCGGCTCCCGCGCCACCGGTCGCCCCGCGTCCGACGGCGACCGAGGTCCCGTCGCACCTGTCGCCGACCGGCTCGTTCCCGGTGCAACGCCGCAACACGGCGATGAGCGGCCGGCTCGAGCAGCTCGGTCTGTCGAGCCTGCTGGTGATGATGGAGATGGAACGCAAAGGCGGCGTCATCACGCTGAAGGAGCTCGAGACCGGCGTCATCGGTCGGATCTTCTTGCGAGCCGGTCAGATCGTGTCGTCGCGCCTCGACGCGCGGCCTGACCTCGATGGCCGGCATTCGGTGTACATGATGCTCACCTGGCGGGCCGGCGCGTTCTCGTTCAACGCGATGGAGGTGGACATGGAAGACACCGTGCGGCTGTCGACCACGCACCTGCTGATGGAAGGCGCGCGGCTCATCGACGAGGCCAACCGCGACATCGAGGGTTGAGATGGCCGACGAGCAGTGGACCGCGGCACCTGGTCGATCGGTACCGACCACCGGTGCGAGCGATGAACTGTTGGCCAATCCGCCGGCCGGTCCGCCGCCAGGCGGGCTCGACGGTTACCGCGCCGGCCGCAAGGTTCGCTACGGCATCTTCGGCGTGCTCGCATTGGCAGTGCTCGGGACCGGCTGGCTGGTGAGTCGCTGGCAAGCCACCCAGGAGGCGGAACGCCGCGCGCCCAAGCTTCCTGCGTACACGCTGTCGCCCGAGGTCGACGACGCGGCGCGACCACGGCAACTCGTGTGGTCCGAAGGCTTCGCGCGCCTCGGCCTGGCGCGGGCGCAACCCGGCGTAGAGGAGATCCTTCTGCCCGATCGCCGCGTGCGACTCGCCCCCGGCCACGACGTCGCGCAGATCAAGGTCGAGGTTCGCGACGGACGGACCGTGTCGATGACGGTGCTGGTGGGTCGAGTGGTAGAGCTTCCTCTGGAAGCTGGGTCGGAAGCTCCACCAGCGCCGCCAGTGCCGCCGGCCACGGTGCCGTGAAGCGCATCGGCCGGCCATCGGCCGGGTGGGGAAGTGCCAGGACGTGGGCATGCAAGGCCTGCCGCGCGAGCCCAAGCTCAGCCTCGAGATCACCCATCAGCCGCCCATGATCGTAGACCTCGAGAAACGCCGACTCATCGATCCCGTACAGCTTGTCGCCGATGACCGGATGCCCGATGTGATCGAGGTGCACACGAATCTGGTGTTGACGACCGGTGTACGGCCTGGCGCGCACCAGTGTCACGGGCGCGCCGCGAAAGTCCCCACCGCAAAGCGGTTCGATGTCGGTGAGCGCTGGTAGCCCGCCGTCGCATGTCGGCCGCGGCCCCATCTTGATGCGGACGCGCGATCCGATCGCGGCTCCGATCGGAACCTCGACGCGCATCGAGACATCGATCGTACCGTGCACGATCGCGAGGTAGTGCTTGGTCACCTGTCGCCGAGCGAATGCCCGCTTGAGCGCGGTGGCGCTCCCGCCACGCCGGCCAAACACGATCACGCCCGAGGTCTCTCGATCGAGGCGGTGGGCCATGTCCCAGCCGTGGTTGGGTCCGAACACCTCGCGCAGCAACGCGGTGAGGGTGTTGCGGTGATAGCGAGCACTCGGGTGCACGGGCAATCCAGCGGGCTTGTCGAGCACGAGCAGGTCGGCGTCGTGATACAGGACGTTGGCCGTGAACGGCACCGGGGGTTCGACCGGCGCCGGCCGCGAGATGATGACGGTCTGCCCCGCGAGCACACGCGACGCCGCGCGCAGCGATGAAGCGGGGCCTCCCGAGCGACGCACGTGCCCGGCTGCGATGATGGACTGGACGCGGGTTCGCGAGAGACGGCGGATGCGCAACGCCAGGAATCGGTCGAGTCGATAGCCGTGGGAGGTCGCATCGACCTCGAACGGCAGATCGATCCAACCGGCTGGGGCTCCGATGGCGGGGCTGGGGTATACTGCGCGGGCCATGGAATCGAAGTCGACACAGCCAGTGGGCGCCGCGGCCGGCGAGAACCCACGCCGCAACATGATGCCCCTGGTCGCGGGCGTGGGGGTATTGCTCGCCGTGATTGCAGCCATCTTGATGTGGCCCAAGGGCGCGCCGGATGCCGGCGAGCGCAAGCGGGCCACCGCTGCTGGCGCCTCGGACCGCGCCGGCAAAGGCGCCGATGGCGTCGAGGGCCGCAACGGTCAGGCCGCCGGGGTCGCGGCGCGCACCAACGATGAACCCTCGGCACCTGGTGGCGCGGGCCGAATGAACCCCGCGGTTCGCCTGCCCAACGTCGGCATGGCGCCTGAAGGTGGCGGGGCACCCAAAGACGACACCCCGCCCTCGTTCGCGAACGTTGCCGAGGAGATCGCGTGGTACGAGGGCCGACTCGGGCGCGCGACCAAGACCCTCGAGGCGCGTAAGAAGTTCTACGATCGATTGCCGGACGTGCGCGCTCGGGTCGCCGCGGGTCCCGATCCGCAGCGGCAGCTCGAGGCGTTCGAGGGGCGCAAGAAGATCGTCGAGGACAACTACGCCAAGGCGCAGGCTGACGTCATCGAGATCGAGGGCAAGCTCAAGTCGCTGCGCGGCCAATAGCCGCTCCCTTGCGAGTCGCAATGAACGACCATCCAGTTCTCGCGGTCGTACCGCTCGACTTCGTGTGGCCGACGCTGGATCCGTTCCTGTTCTGCGTCCATCACGAGGACGCCTACCCGCCGGGCAACGAGCAGATGGGGCCGGCGACGGCGCTGGTCGGACGTAACCTCGGACAGGACTTCGCGGGGATCGACGGTTGGCGCATGTACCACGGCGAGGTCGTGCCGGGCTTTCCCCAGCATCCCCATCGCGGCTTCGAGACCGTCACGATCGTCCGGCGTGGCGTCGTCGACCACAGCGACTCTCTGGGCGCCACGGCACGCTTTGCGGCCGGTGACGTGCAGTGGCTCACCGCCGGCCGCGGCATCGTGCACTCCGAGATGTTCCCGCTGCGCGATCGCATCCAACCGAACCCTGCCGAGTTGTTTCAGATCTGGCTGAACTTGCCCGCGGCGAGCAAGATGGCGGCGCCCCATTTCTCGATGCTGTGGCGGCATGCGATCCCCGAGGTTGCGATCGTCGATGAGCACGGCCGCAAGAGTCGCGTCACGGTCGTCGCCGGGCGCTGGGGACAAGTAGAAGCCCCACCGCCGCCGCCCGAGTCGTGGGCAAGCCACCACGATGCCGACGTCGCGATCTGGACCATCGCGATGGACCCCGGCGCGACGCTGGTGATCCCACCGACGCGCGCCGACGTGGGCCGCACGCTGTATGCGTTCCGCGGCGAAGGGGTCGAGGTGGCGGGCCGCGCCATCGGCCCCCGCCACGGCGCGCAAGTCCGGGCCGACGCGGCGCTGCAGGTGGTCGCAGGCGGACAACCTACCGAGTTGTTGATGCTACAGGGCCGCCCCATCGGCGAGCCGGTCGCGCAGCACGGCCCCTTTGTCATGAACACGCGCGCCGAGATCGAGCAGGCCTTCGCCGACTACCGCAGCACGCGGTTCGGTGGCTGGCCTTGGCCCAGCGATGGTCCGGTGCACGCACGCGAAGACGACCGCTTCGCCCGGCACGCCGACGGGTGCGTCGAGCGGCCGCAGTGACCGGCACTGCCCCGACCCGAGACCGGCCGCCCCGCCCAACGGGCCCTACACGAGGCCCACACGAGGCCAATCTTGGGCCAATCTTGGGCCAGACCAAACCGTCGCGTCGGGTAACCGCACGAGCCCGGGAGCACGGGCGCCGGGCTGCCATCTCCGTGGTACCGTGCGGGGAACCGCCGTGGCGCACTCCTCGATGCGATTGGTGTTGTTTGTGGGCGCGGCTGTGCTCGGACTCGGCCCGGCCTATGGCTGTGTCGACGCACCGCATTCCGACGCCGGTTCGCCCCGCACCAAGTCCACCGACGCCGCCCAACGGGTCGCCTCGGCGCCGGCCAACGGCTTTGGCGAGCAGATCGCGTGGCGGGGTTTCGAAGAGGGGCTCGCCGAGGCGGCCAAGCTCGCACGGCCGATGATGTTGGTCGTGCACGCGAGCTGGTGTGGCCAGTGCAAGGCCCTCAAGCCCGCGTTTGCCAATCCCGAGCTGCACGCTCTGAGTGAGCAGTTCGTGATGGTCAACGTCGACCAAGACCAGGCACCGCGCGCGCTGGAGTTCGCGCCCGATGGCAGCTACGTACCGCGGGTGGTGTTCATCGATCCCAGCACGGGGAAGGCCGATGCCTCGCTGTCGAACGAGAACCGCAGCCGAACCATCTACTACTACAGCCCCGGCGATGATCTGGTGGGCGCGATGAAGAAAGCACTGGACCGACATGCCGGCTGAGACCCAACGCAGACTCGCGATTGTAGGCGCGCTCGTCATCGCAGCGGGACTCGCCATCACCGCTGGCTCGTCCGCCCGTGCGGTCGAGACCATGCCTGTCTCCGCGATCAAGCCGGGTATGAAGGGCCACGCCTTCACGGTGTTCTCGGGTACCGAGTCCGAGCGGTTCGAAATCGAGGTCGTCGACACGATTCGCAACTACCTGCCTCACCAAGACGCCGTGCTGTTCAAGTCGAGTGATCCTCGACTCGAACACTCGGGCATCGTCGGCGGGATGAGCGGCAGCCCGATCTTCATCGACGGCAAGTTGGTCGGCGCGCTGTCCTACGGCTGGCGGTTCAACAAGGATCCGCTTGGCGCGCTCACACCGATCTCCAACATGCTCGAGATCAGTGCCCTGCCCTATCGTCCCGATGTGCTGCCTCATCCCAAGGCCAAGGCCCGTGGTGGCATGCAGGGCTGGTCCGACACGGTGTTGGGCCTTCGCCAGGATCCGCTGCCGCCGCGTCGGCTCCCCGCGGATCTCGATCCCGCCGAGGGGCTGACGCCACTGGTGGTGCCGCTGTCGATCTCAGGGCTCTCGAGCGGTGCCACGCAGATGCTGGTCGACGCCTTCGGCATGCAGCCCGTCCGTGGCGGCGGCGGCGGCGGCGAAGTGGCCGACGGCGCGACCGCGGCTCGCAAGTGGAAGATGGGCGACTCGGTCTCGGTGGTCATGGTTCGGGGAGACAGCTCGGTGGCGGGCAACGGCACCATCACCTGGGTAGGACCCAAGGGCGATCGACTGCTGGCCTTCGGCCACTCGATGTTCAACGACGGGCCCACGAACATCCCGATCGCCGATGCGCGCGTGCACACGATCCTCGCGAGCGTGGAGCGTTCGGTGAAGCTGTCGAGCCCGCTGACAATCCAGGGCCTGATGTACCAGGACCGCCAGCCGGCGATCGCGTTGCGCACCGATCTCCGCGCACCGATGATCCCGGTGAGCGCGACGATCAAGGGGCCGGACCCCGATCTGCCCGCGCGCACCTACGACAACGAGGTCGCCGTCGGCGTGAGCCTCACGCCCAACCTGATCGCGGTGATCCTCGCCGATGGCGTGGACGAGGCCGCCCGCGATGCCACCGAGGTCGTCGTGAAGGTCAGCAGCGACCTCTCGCTCGAGACCAGCACAGGTCCTCGCGAGTTCCACATCGACGAAGAGGTGTTCTTCCCCGAAGGCGTGGTCGGACGCATGCTCGGCGGATCTCGCAGCATCGCGATGCTCTCAGCGGTGCTCGACAACCCGTTCGAGGTCGGCTCGATCCGTCGGGTCCGACAGAGCGTCACACTCGACTACGGCACGCCACTCGATTCGATCCAGCTCGTGCGATTGCGAGACAGCGAGGTCCGAGCCGGCGACATCGCCCACTTCGAGCTGGTGCTGCGCAGCTACAAGGGCGAGGACCGCGTCGAGGTCGTGCCCCTGCGGATCCCCGACGACGCCGGCGACGAGGAGATCCAGGTAGAAATCGCCGGAGGTGACTATGTTCGCCCCTACCGACCGCTGCCGGGCGACCTCGACGATCTGCTGACGACGATCTCCCAGACGTACCCGTCACGGGCGATCGTCGCGAGCATCTATCGCGAGCATGAGGGGCTGTCGACCAAGCACGGGTTGTTGCACGAGCTCCCCGACAGCGTGCTCGAGACCCTTTCCGACCAGAGTTCGACGCAGAACGCAGTGCGGTTCAAGCAGCTAGCGCGACGCGTCCTGCCCACCAAGAACATCGTCGAAGGCATCCACACGCTCCGCGTGCAGGTTCTGCCGCGCAAGCGCACGAAATGACCACCATGTCCGCCCGTTTCTCACCACCTCTCGGAGTTCGCCGCACACCGGGGCGTTGCATGCTCGGGCCGACGGCGCTGTTGGCTTGCACCGCGCTGCTCTTGCCCGGTCCCGCCACTGCCGGCGGTACCCGTACCTGGACGATCTCGGATCAGGCGGAGTTCGATAAAGGCGACACCTCCGGCGCTGCGATCGAGTCGTCCGGGCGAGTCACGGTGGGCTTCGTGCCTGCGCGCGGGGAGGTCCCGGGTACCAGCGCGTTTTCCTGCTTATCGACCAAGTCCGGCACGCTCATCGGCACGGCCGATGCGGCGACGATTCAGCGGATCGTACCGGGCAAGCGCCGACGGGCCGACCGCAAACCCAAGGCCAAGGCCAAGGCCCCCGAGACCGAAGGCACCTCCGAAGACGACATGCCGCGTTTGGTCGTCGAGCAGGTGGCAAAGCTCGAGGGCGTGGTCGTCAGCGCAATGGTCGAACTCAAAGGCGGCGACATCGTCGCGGCGACGCTGCCCGGCGGCAAGCTCGTGCGTGTCGATCGCAAAGGCAAGGTGACTCCTTTTGCCACGCTCGAGGTCGAGCAGATCTGGGCGCTGCTGCTGCACGAGGGTCGCCTCATCGCGGCGACCGGCCCCAAGGGCGAGGTTTGGTCGCTGTCCTTGGCCGGCAAGGACGCCAAGGTCCTGCTCGATGTCGACGAGAAGGACGTCATGGCGCTCGCTGCGGTCGGTAAGCAACTCGTCGCAGGCGTGGCGCCGCAGGCGAAACTCTATCGCGTCACCGACAAGCCCGAGGGTGAGCTGCTGTTCGATTTTTCGGGCGACGAGGTTCGCGCGCTGGCGCTGACGAAGAACGGCTTGGTGGCGGCGGTCAATACGTTCGCCGATCGCAAGCTCTCGAGCCTCGACGCGCTGACCAAGACGCTCGAGCGTACCAGCCTGGTGGGCCAGGCCCCCGCAGGAAACCTCGACGGAGAGCGCTCGATCCAGGCGTCCGGCCGGATCTACCACGTTGATCTCGGCCCCAAGCGCGACCTCGATCGCGCGCTCGAGGCCCCCTGGGAAACCTGGCTCGATCGCGACAAGCAGTACTTCACCGGTGTGCTCGCGCTCGATGAGGTCGGCACCGTGCTGGTCTCGACCAGCGACGACGCCAAGGTCTATCGCGTTCGTGGGCCGCGCGATGTCGCGACCATCGCCGATCTCGAGGAGCGTCAGGCCACCGCGTTGTGCACGGGTCCCAAGGGCGAGGTGATCGCCGCCGCTGCTCACGGCGCGGCGGTGTACGAGCTCGGCGCGGCCGCGGCCACCAAGGCCCGCTACGTCAGCGACGTGCTCGACACCTCGCAGCCCGCCGGGTTCGGCTCGGTGCGCCTGCGCGGTGACGGTCCGCTGACCCTGCGCGCGCGCTCGGGCCCGAGTCCCGAGCCCGACAAGCGTTGGACCGACTGGAAGAACATCGCGTTGGTCCGCGAGTCCACCGCGTGGCGCGGCAATCTGGCGGCGTTGCCCCACCGTCGCTATCTGCAGCTCGAGATCGTCCTCGGAGCGCCTGACGCAGAGTTGCGCGAGGTCGCAGCGTTCTACGCCCCCGAGAACCTGGCGCCGATGCTCACCCGTGTCGAGGTCGATCGGCCGGGCATCGACGAAGGCGAGACCGATCCCAAGGTCACCATTTCCTGGAAGGTCGACGCGCGTGACGACGACGATCTGATGTACGACGTTCGCGTTCGGCCCGAGGGCAGTGGCGAGGACGCGTGGATGGGGCTCAACCCCGAGGGCGAGCTGGTCACCAAGCGCGAACTCAAGTGGGACATCTCGTCGGTCCCCGACGGCGTCTACGAGGTCGAGGTCGTCGCCAGTGACGAGCCGACCAACGGCACCGCCAAAGCCCGGACCGACGAGCTCATCAGTCCGCCGTTCGTGGTGGATCGGCAGCGCCCGGCGATCTCGACGCCGACCATCAGCGGCGATCGCGTCAAGGCGGTTGCCTCCGACGCGTCGGGGCACATCCACGACGTCAGCTACGGTCTCGATGGTGGACCGATGCGAGCCGCGAGCGCGGCCGATGGGCTGTACGACAGCGGCAGCGAGGCCTTCGAGGTGGTGTTGCCGGCGGATCTTGCCAAGGGCAGCCATCGCGTCGTGATGCGGGCGCGCGATGGGTTCGGGAACACGACCAGCGTCGCGGTCATCGTCAAACGCTGAGCCGCGCTCTGCGAGCGCAGGGATTCAAGCGCCAAAAACATCAACGGCTCCGCGGCGAAAAGCGCCACGGAGCCGGGATGAGGAGTCGGCCGCGCTGCTGGTCTAGCGGGTCGACTTCGCCGCGGCCTTGGGCTTCGCGGCGGCCTTGGGCTTCGCAGCGGCCTTGGCCTTCGCCGCGACCTTCGCAGGCGCAGCCGCGGCGCGCTTGGCTGCACGCTGGAGAGACCCCAGCATGTCGACGATGCGCCCGAGCGCCAGCTTGCGCAGGTGGTCGGCGAACTCGTGGTCCTTGGGCTGACCCTTGAGCTCGAGGATCTGCTTGACGATCCCTTCGCGCCCGCCGAGCGCCTTGACGCGCTCGCCGATCGCGAGCAGATGCAGCAGCTTCGCGTTGGACACGTTGCGGAGCCTACGCTTGTGGGCGTCGGCCGACTCGCCAGCTGCAGCCTCGACCAGGCCGATCACGGCGTCGATCAACGAGGACTTTTCGCCGAAGCGCTCTTTGACAATCTGTTGGGGTGACTTGCTCATGGGTGACCTCGGTCGTCGCCGCCATCGAACCCCTGGGGGCTCGCAGCTACGAGGGTGTCGCGCGGCCGAAATGGACGCGGTCCGGATCCCTTGGGGGGACCGGGGGGCGAACATCGCCTCCCGAGCGCCCGCTGGCAAGGCCATCCCGCGCACAAAGCCACGGTGTGGGCTGGCCAAGCGACCCCGCGGCGACCTAGCTCACATCGCTTTGCTCAGGCTCTCCTGCAGCTTGCGCATGTCGTCGTCGCTGGCCTTGACCGCCACGGTAACGGCGACTCCTCGGGCCTCGATCTTGACGCTGTCGATCACCGCCTGCGGCACGCCCATGTTGGCCGTCAGGGCCTTGAGCTGCTCGAACTGCTGCTGCAGCGCGTCTTTGTGCTTGCTCGCCTCGATCACGTTGCCGAACGCGATCGAGGCCGTCAGCGCAACACCGCTGGCCAGTTCGATGCTCGCGGCGACGTCGGTGGCCCCCTCGGCGGGGCTGCCCTTGACCATTTCTGCAGGCAAGCGGCCGGCAACCCACATCGTCTTGCCGGTATCTGCTCGGCCGATCGCGGCCTTGAGCGCGCCGTCGAACGCCGAGGTGCCCTTGTCGTCGACGAGCTCGCGCACGGTGCCCGCCCACTCCTTCGAGGCCACGACGAGCAGGTCGCTGTGGACCACGTAGCCGACTCCGCCGTCCGGCATCGTCAGGACTCGCTTGCCGTTGATCTCCTCAGCCGTCCACGGGGCCTTGCCCTCGCGCGCCGTCATCTTGTCGTGGACGCAGCTGAGGTTGGCGTCGGTGCCGATGCCGTCCGCATGGAGCTCCGCGGTGAAAGCCCTGGTCGTAGGATCCGTCCCCAGCGTGATGCCCTTCCACTTTTCGGTACCCAGGCCACAGGCCGTGGCGTCGCCGAGCACCCGCTCGAGCTCGCCGGTCTCGATCATCGCTCGGTTTGCCGCGTACACGCTCGAGGTGACCAGGCCCCCGACGTCCACGCCCACGACGAGGGTCGCAGCCTCGGGGATGAACTTGCCGGCGACCGAGGTGGATTCGAAGATCGTCTCGGGCGCAGGGCCGGCCGGAGCGTCAGCCTTGGTGCACCCCACGACGAACACGGCCAGGCCCAATCTCGTCGCCAACATCGTTCGGCTCATTGCAGCGACTCTACGCAGGGCCACGCGGCAGGACCAGCGCCCAAATTGGTCGCGGCCCGCATCCTCGAGGAGGATCGGACCGCGTGCGGTCGCCACGTGAGGCGACCAGCGAACACCGCGAGGCGTTCTAGCTCACATCTTGTCCATCACGCCCGCTTTGATCTTGTCGAGGTCGTCGTCGCTCGCCTTGGCCGAGAAGGTCACCGCGCTGCCGCTCGCGTCGATCTTGACGCTGTCGACCACCGACTGAGGAACGCCGAAGGTGCCGGCAAGTCCCTTCATCTGGTCGAACTGCTTCTGCAGCTCGTCCTTCTTCTTGGTGGCGTCGTCGGCGCTGCCAAAGCCAATCGAGGCGGCGAGGGCCAGGCCACCGGAGAGATCGATGCTGGCGGCTCCGTCCTTGGCACCGTCAACCGGGCTGCCCTTGAGCATCTCGGTCGGCACGTTGCCGGCGATCCACATGGTCTTGCCGGTGTCGGCACGACCAATGACGTCCTTGAGCGCGCCGTCGAACACGGACTTGCCCTTGCCATCGATGAGGTCCTTCACGCCGGCGGCCCAGTCCTTGGACACCACGACGATCGAACCCTCGTTGACGATGTAGCCGACGTTGCCGTCTCCCATCGTCAGGACCTTCTTGCCGTCCTTCTCCTCGACCTTCCACGGCTCCTTGCCCGACTTTTCCTTGATCTTGCCGTTGATGCACTCGAGGTTCTTCTCGTTGCCGATCCCGTCTGCGTTGACCACAGCCGCGAAGCCATTGGTCTTGGGGTCCGCACCGAAGGTGATGTTCTTCCACTTGTCGAGCGGCACGTTGCACGCCGTAGCGGCGTCGAGCATTTCCTTGCCCTCGCCCTTCTCGATCATTTCCTTGTTCTTGGTGTAGGCGCTCGACTTCACGGCGCCGGCGATATCGACGCCGCCGACGACGGTCGCGGCCTCGGGGATGAGCTTCGCCGAATCCGCACCGCCGCCCTTGCAGGCAGCGAGACCAAGCAGGGCCATCGCAAAGGTGGTGGTGGTGATTGTGCGCTTCATGGGGAGGGTTCTAGTCGAGGGGGGGGGGCGGCGCAACAGGAAAAGCGACCGGGGCCGGCGCGGGCTTGGCCAATCCGCCTTCGCCCGCGCCAATGCGGCCCAAGTGCCCTGTGACCGCGCGCTGCCTGATACGCTCCGGGTCGATGCCCTGGAAGCTATTCGACTTCAAGGGACAAGCCGTCTACGTGCGGGTCTTGGCCACCGGGAAACCCATCGTCCACCGCGGGCGGGTCGAGGTTCGATATCGACTCGGCACCAGCAAGTCGTATCGAGCCGGACCCGAAGGCCTCGTCGAGATGGAGGGCGAGATCGTTTCGGACGAGGACATGGGCGGAGGCCCGCGCGAAACCACTGGAGCCAACGCCCTGGTTCGCGAGAGTCCGGTGACGCCCGCTGGTGATGACGCGATCATCATCTATACCGACGGCGCGTGCTCTGGAAACCCCGGACCCGCGGGAGTGGGTGTGCTGCTACAGCGACCGGACGATGTCCTCGAGCTCTCGGAGTTCATCGGCAGCGGCACCAACAACATCGCCGAACTCACCGCGATCTTGCGCGGGCTACAGCACCTGCGCGACGACGAACACAACCGAGTGATCCATCTGTACACCGACAGCGGTTGGAGCCTTGGCGTGCTGGTCGGGGGCTGGAAGGCCAAGGCCAATCTCGAGCTGATCGCCGAGATCAAAGAGCACCTCGTCAAGCTCCCTCGCATCGAGTTGCTCAAGATCCGCGGTCACGCCGGCGAGCCAGGCAACGAGGAGGCCGACCGCTTGGCCACGATGGCGGTACGCCGCGAGACCTCGATGACGCGGACGCGTCGGCGATCGAAGACCGACGGCCAGCTCGATTGAGGTGACCGGCGCTTGGCGAGTGCTCGGGTGTCATCGCGGCTGTCGCGAGACCTGCGCCGCAGCGTCGCACAGCCGGGAATAGTGACCCCGCTCCGCGAGGAACTCCGCGAGCCGCTCTCGCCGAAGTTCCAGCGGCGCACGCAGCTCGGGTTGCACTCGAGCAAGTGCGGGGTCGATGCCATCGGCGGTTTCATCGACGAGATCGAGCGCGTGGAGCTCGAGGTGGACAGCGGCGCTGGTCTCGATGCCGCGACGCAACGCGCGACGGACTACGCCTGGGCCAGCCAGCAAGAACGTGCCCACCAGCGGTAGCCGCAGCGGACCGAACGTCGAGATCGGCAGCTCGACGAGTCCACTCTTGCGGTCGACGTGGGCAACGCGCTGGCCCAAGAACGACCCTGCGCCGTGGACCAACGACTGCGAGTGTCGACCACGCAGGTGATGCCACCCGATCGCGGCGAGCTTGGCGAGGTAGTACGTCGGCGAAGGCAAGGCCGAGCTGTCGTACTGATAGCCCGCTGCCGCGACCGCGGCGAGCATTCGCTCGTCGTGGGTGTACCCGGGCGCGCGGAATCCCCTGGGCACGGCGCCCAGCTCACGCAGCACCCGATCGCAGTGGCTCACATCCTCGTGCATCGCCGCCTCGGTAGCGCGCACCAGATCGTAGCGGTGAGCGTAGCTGTGATTCGCGAGCTCGTGTCCGGCGGCGAGCGCATCGCGCAGGAAGCCGACGCCAGCGCCGTCGGTGTCGAGTTCTCGACGGAGGTCGGCACCGATCACGAAGAACGTCGCGCGCACGCCGAACTTGGCGAAGATCTCGAGAAATCGCGGCAGGCAGCGCCGTAGCGCAGCGTCGGAGCCCGGCCCTACGGGTGGCCGCAGACCGTGAATCGCGTGGTAGCAGCCAATCCCATCGAGGTCGACGCTGACGTGGGTCGCCTCAACCATCGCCGCGACCATGAATCGCGACCATCAGGCGCGCCACGTGGCGGACCACTTTGGGCACGCGACGCAACAGCCGAACAGACGGTGCTCGCTTCTCGCGAACCGTGACGGGAATCTCGAGCACCCGCAGGCCGCCGCGATGCGCACGAACCACCAGTTCGCTGGCGAACACGTCGTGCTCGACCACGCAGGCCCGCACTACCGGAGTCACGGTTTCGCGGACGAACGCCTTGAGGCCGTGGGTGTCCGTGCCACGGAATCCCACAGCGACCCTCAGCATTCCATTGTAGACCCGCGTCGCCAGCCGCCGGCCCAGCGGCCGGCTGTCGTCGGCACCACGCATCACCTTGCTCCCGACGACCATGTCGACCGCGCCGCCGCGAAGCAGCTCGATCGCGCGCGCGTGGAAGTCGACGTCGCACAGATCGATCTCCTCGCATACGACGAATCGACCGCGGGCGCGCAGGATGCCTTGGCGCAGGGCGCCGCCATAGTTGGGCTCGGGGTGGCGTAGCACGGCGACCTCGGGGAATCGCTCGCTCAGGCGCTCACCGAGCGCAGCCGTGTCGTCCCGACTGCCGTTTTCGGCGAGGATGAGCTCGAAGCGCCAACGGCGGGCGTAGAGCGCCTCGCACAGGGCCACGACGCTCTCTTCGAGGATCACGGCCTCGTTGAAGACCGGAATCACGAACGAGATCTCAGGGGCATTGTCGCTCACTGCTGTACCCACACCGCCGCCTCCATGCCGTCGAGCAGAGCGTCTTCCATCGAACTATAGACCCAGGCGCCGTAGCGACCACAGCTACGGATGTCGTGGGTCGCCAACCAGGCATGAATCGTCGCGGTCGCTTGCGCGTGAGCCTCGTCGAACACCACGTAGGCATACTCGATGTCATGCTGCTCGGTGAACAGAACGTCGGCCGGGCTGGTGATCACACCGATCTCCGCAAGCCCGGCGAGCACCGCCGGCACGTCGGGCTGGGCGTCTCGGTCGGTCAGCTCGACGTAGAGCCCAGCACAGCCCGGCGGCGCCATCGCCCCCAACGCGTTGGTGAAGATGCCGACACGGAAGAAAGGAAACCGCGACTCGGGCACGTAGATCCAGTGCTCAGGGCGGGGTGACGGCGTGCGGGTGGCGACGTTGAGGTATCGCCAACGGATCCACCGCAGGGCCGAGCGCGCCTCGCGGACCGCCGCGGGGACGCCTTCGATGCGGTCGACGAGCACGGGCAGCGGCACCGTGGACACCAGTCTTCGATAGGGAAGCTCTTGGCCGTCCCCGAGTCGCACCACGCGGCGGGCCACATCGACCGAATCGAGGTCCGTGCCCAGCCGTAGCTCGACCCCACCGCGATCCTCGAGACGGCGGCCTAGCGCACCGGCGAGTGCGTCGATTCCCCCGCCCGCAGGATAGAGGAACCGCGCGTTGTAGCCCAAGCCGTCCTGACGCAGCCCGATCGCACCCGCGAGGATCTGCGAGGGTTCGGGCACTGGCACGTAGCGAGTCACCCACGCACTGGCGAGCTGGTCCGGCGGCACCCCCCAGAGCTTGGTGTTGTAGGGGACGAAGAAGTGGCGGGCGATCCCAGCGCCGAATCGCCGCTCGGCGAACGCTTGCAGGCTCGCACCGGCGGGAAGCTCATCGGTGCGGCGCCCGGCCTCGAACAAGCCCAACAGGCACTCGTGCACGATCGGCAGCGGCAGGCCGAAGAGGTTGGCCTGGAACGGGTAGGCCAGCATCGCGCCATGCGTGAACACGCCGGTGCAGCGTTCGATCTCCACGAGATCTCCGGCGGCGAAAAGCTCCGCGACCAACGCTTGGGTCCTCGGGTCGCGCAGATGCAGCCAGTGCCCGGTGATGTCGAACGTGAAGCCCTCCCGGCGGTCGGTGCACGCCTTGCCACCGATGCGCTGCTCACGTTCCACCAGCACCGACCCACCCGCCAGGTGCAGCGCGCACGACAGACCGGTGAGCCCAGCGCCCAGGATCACCACGTCACCGCGATCGTCCACGAGGCTGACCTTACCGCAACCACCCCGCCACGAGGGTGATCCCGGCGGCGGTCGATGAGACCACCGTCCGCCCGTGGACAGCACGGCGGCGGACAATGCACACTTTCCCCGATGGAGCTTCTTCACCTCGGCCGGTACCGCCTCGTCGAACCGCTCGGCGTTGTCGGAAGCACCAGCCGATCATTCGCCGCCCGCCACGAGGACGAGTCGCCCGACGGCCCACCCAGCTACGTGGTCAAGCTCCTCGACACCAGCCGGGGTGCCGACGGCGATTCCCGCCGCGCGCGGTTCGAACACGAGAGCCGCCTGCTTCGCGCGCTCAACCATCCATCGATTCCCACGGTGCACGCCGCAGGTGAACAAGACGGGATGCCCTACATCGTGCTCGACCGCGTCGAAGGCATCGGCTTGGCCACGCTGTGCGGTCACGACACCGGCAGCCCCCGCGCGCTGGGCCGCGATGTCGCCGTGTATGTGATCGCCCAGATCGTCGACGCGGTCCGGCACATGCACGAGATGGAAATCGAACTCGAGGAGGGCGGCGACATCGTCTCGCTGGGGGTGGTCCACCGCGGCCTGAGCCCTGCGAGCGTGCTGTGCTCGCGGACCGGTGACGTCGTGCTGTGGGATTTCTCCTGCGCCCGCAGTCGGTGGCTGGCCCCCGAGCACGACGACCGCAACGCCGGCGATCCGGCCTATTGGGCGCCCGAGCGGCTCGAAGGCATCGCCGATGCCCGCAGTGATCTGTTCGCGATGGCCGTGATGCTGTGGGAGATGCTCCGCGGGCAGCGTTGTCTCGCCGGCGTCGACACGGCCGCGACCCGCGAGGCCGTCGCGCGCTTCGACATCGCGCAGCCGGCCCGACGCGTGCCGGGACTGTCGCCGAAACTCGGCGAGGTCTTGCGCAAGAATCTCGACCGCGAGCCGGGGCGCCGCTACGAAGACGCGTATCAGATGTTGCAGCGGCTCGCGCAGGCACCCGAGGCTGCCGCCGCCGAGCGATCGCGCGAGGCTCTGGCCGAGTTCGTCTCCACGATGCCCACGCCTGGCCCGTGAGCCTGGGCCGTGAGCACGATCCGCGAGCTATGTGAGCCGCTGGCGACCCATCGCAAGGTGGTGTGGACCTTGGCGTTGGCGGTGCTGGGCAGCTATGCGTACTTCGTACCGGCGCCAGCGTGGAATCAAAATTCACGTTTCGCGCTGACCCGCGCGCTCGTCGAGCGCGGCTCGACCAACATCGATCCGGATCACGAGACCACCGGCGACAAGAGCTTCCGCGAGGGTCACTTCTATTGTGACAAGGCGCCGGGGGCTTCATTGCTCGCCGTCGTCCCCTACGCCGTGTTTCACGGCTTGCGCGGTCTCGCCGGCGGCGAGCTCCCCGGCGTGTCGGTGATCCCGCTGGACCCCCGCGACGCCAAGGCCGGACGAGCCCCGAGCATCGCCGAGCGCAAGCCTGGCGATCGATTGCTGTACAACCGCGCGCATCGGTTGGGCCTGTACTTCTCGAGCGTGTTCAGCGTCGGGCTGCTGTCGGTGCTCGGGGTACTCGCGCTGTGGCTGCTCGCGCTGCGCCAGGGCGCAGGACACGTGGGGACTGCATCCGTGTGTGCGCTGACCTACGGGCTGGCGACCCCCGCGTTCGCGTACAGCACCGCGTTGTACGGCCACCAGAGTTGCGGAGCGTTGCTCTTGATCGCCTTCGCGATCCTGGTGCTCGCGTCGCGCCG
>CANLQR010000107.1 GCA_947492135.1 Deltaproteobacteria bacterium
GTCACATCCGCGAGCGTGCGCCCGAACTCATCGCCGTGTTCGAAGGGCGGTTGGCGGTCCCGGCCGACTACACCAGCATTCGTGAGGCGCTGGGGCTGGTCGCCGACCCGCGTTTCCAGCCCAGCCTCGACGCCTGGCTGCGCGTCCACGCGTCGTCGGCCGAGTACGCCCTGTACTTTCGCGACGCGACACTCGAGCGGCGCGAGATCGACGGTTCGGGGTTGCATATGCTGCCCAAGCGCCCGACCCAACCGCACCGGGTGATTCCGACGGTCGAGGACGTGCGGCCCGTCGTGCCGATCCTGGCGGGCGAGCGACCGGGGCGACCGCGCGACGAGAGCTGATCGGCTCCGCTGGACTCACAACCAGTGGACGTCGCTCTGCGGCTCGATCGCGCTGTAGCGCCCCCTGCCATCGACCGCGACCTTCGCCGCTGCGACGTGCTCGTCGTGCGTGAAGAACAGCCAGCCGTCCTCGGCACGCACTCGATCGAGCATCTCGCGCTTCTCGTCGATGAGCCGCTCGGGAAATCGATCGTAGCCCATCGTGATCGGCAAGTGCACCCACGGCGCGCCGGGGATGAGGTCACCCATGAAGGTGACTGGCCCCCGCGGGGTCGCGACGCGGGTCAGCAGCAGACCGGGCGTGTGACCGTCGGAATACGTGAACGAGTAGTCCGACCCGAGCACCTCACTGTGCTCGCCGTCGACGATCTCGAGTCGCCCGGCAGCCTCGAGCAACGGAGCCAGGGCAGGGATGAACGACGCTCGGTCGCGCGCGTGCGGGGTCAAGGCGCGTTCCCACGCCCGGCGGCCGACCACCACGCGGGCTTGCGGGAACGCGAGCCGAGCCTCGGCACCCTCGCGCCACGGGGCAAGCATCCCGCCGGCGTGATCGAAGTGCATGTGCGAGAGCACGATGACGTCGACGGCGTCGGGCGTGACGCCCACCGCGGCGAGCGAGTCGAGCAGCACGTGGCGATCCTCGACCACACCAAAGCGCTCGCGCATGGCAGGCTCGAAGAACGCGCCGATGCCGGTCTCGAGCAGCACCGTGCGACCGCCGGTTTCGCGTACCAGCAGCGCGCGGCAGGCCAGGCCGATGCGATTGTGTTCGTCCGGTGGGCACCACTTGCGCCACACCGCCATGGGCGCGTTGCCGAACATCGCGCCGCCGTCGAGTCGTTGGGAATTGCCTGCGATCGAATGAAGCTGCACGAGAGTGACGAGCATTGCATCGTCGGGGCCGCCTCGCCACCTCGAGATCGTCCGGTCAGCCACGGGGCCTCGCGAGTCGGGCCCAAGCGGCCGGCCACACCCTGTAAGACCGCCGTGCTGCGCGCGTTCTAGCCAGCGTTGCGGTGGTGGAGTCCAGCGGTGGTGATGGTCGCGACCCTGCTGGGGTGCGGACGCACGGGTCTGCTATCTGAGCGGCTGCGCGAGGAGGCCGGGTTCGTCGATCCCGACGACGAAGCGGACAGCGGTGCCGACGCGGTGCCACTGGACTGCAACCGGGTCGACTTTCTGTTCGTCATCGACAACTCGGGCAGCATGTTCGATCACCACACCAACCTGGTCGACAACGTCTCGGTCTTCACCGATGGCCTTGCGCGGCTGGGCGCCGAGCGTACCGACTTTCACGTCGGGGTGGTCACGACGGACCTGTACGCCGGTACCCAAGACGAGTGCCATGAAATGGGTGGTCTGATCACGCGGACCAGTGGGGCGCACTCGAGTGAACGCGAGTGCGGTCCGTTCGCCGAAGGCAACTACCTGACCAACGCGGACGACCTCGAGGAGGACTTCGCCTGCGTCGCGATGGTCGGCACCCAGGGCAATGACATCGAACGCCCGATGGACGCCATGATCGGTGCGATCCGCGAGGACGGCGCTGCGGCCGAGTGCAACGCCGGCTTTCTGCGCCCGGACGCGCTGCTGGTCGTGGTCGTCGTGACCGATGAGTGGGATGGAGCCGGCGACCCCGAGGGTGACGGCTCGTCGTCGGACAGCGATGCGTGGCGCCGCAGCCTGGTCGACGCCAAGGGCAGCGAAGATGCTGTGGTGTTCGTTGCGCTGGTCAACGAGGTGCCACGGCAGTGCTGGCCCGGCTTCGGGTACAACGATGGCACACCGCAGGTCGAGTTCGCCGAGTCGCTGCCGTTTGGCTTCGTCGGTTCGGTGTGCGGGGACTACGGTGCCACGTTCACTCAGGCACTCGACGTCGTCGCGGCCGCCTGCACGCCCGAGTGACGATCACATCGCCGGCAGCGGGTCGATCCGACGGACGTTCTTCTTACCGCCGGTCTTGTTGCCGCCGGTCTTGTCGTTGCGCTCGGCGATACCGGGTTTGCGGGGCTTCTCGCGGCGACGTTGGTCGCTCCACCGCCACGCGTCGGGCCGGCGCGAGATCGACAGCAGGATCCCGACCGCACCAAGACCGGCCATCAACGAAGAGCCCCCGTAGCTCAAGAACGGCAATGTGATGCCCTTGGCGGGGATCACTTCGAGCACGACCGCCATGTTGACGAGCGCTTGGAGCCCGAACAACGCGGAGAGCCCCGTGGCGAGGTACATGCCGAAGCGGTCCTCGGCCATTCGCGCGATCGCGAGGCCGCGCCACACCAGCAACACGATCAACCCGACCACCACCAAGACGCCCGCGAAGCCAAGCTCCTCGCCGATCGTGGACAGGATGAAGTCAGTGTGGTTCTCCGGCAAAAATCCCAACTTCTGGCGGCCGTTGCCGAGCCCGAGGCCCCAGGTACCACCCGAGCCCAGGGCAATCAGGCCCTGCTGCACCTGATAGCTGTCGCCGCTGAGGAACTCCTCGAGGCGACCGCGGCGATAGTCGACGCCCAAGATCTGATGCCAGATCACCGGCGCTGCGAGCATGACAGCTGCAACGACATAGCTCGCGCGCGTGCCTGCTACGAACAGCAGCACCAACGTCAGCGCTCCCATCAGCAAGGTGGTGCCGAGGTCCTTCTCGAACAACACCAGCACCATCGTCGACGCGGCGACGAGCATGACCGGCAAGAATCCGGTGCGAAAGCTACGTACGCGTTCACCTTGTCGGGCCAGCGTCGCGGCGAGGAAGATCGCGAGCGTGATCTTGGCGATTTCCGAGGGCTGTAGACCAAACGAACCATAGCGGATCCACCGCTTGGCCCCGTTGATCTCCTGGCCCACGAACAGCACGACGATGAGCATCGCCATCGCAGTGAACATCAGGTGCGGCGCGAAACGCCGCAGCATCCGATAGTCGATGCGGCTGAGCACGAGCATCAGCACCAGGCCGATGCCGACGAATCCTGCCTGCCGCCACAAGTAGTACTGCCAGTCGCGATGGCCATGAAATCCCAGCCACGTGCTCGCGCTGTAGACCATCACCAGACCGATCGCCGACAGCGCAAATGCGGCGAAGAACAGCCACGGATCCATGGGACGATGCCGCGGCGCCCAAATTTGGGGACTCTCGGCGCTCACGCCGTTGTCCGACTCAGGCTCGCCCGAAGCGCTCACGGGTGGGACGACAGCATGATCGGCCCTGGCGACGCCAGAAACCGGCGGCAACGCCCTCGCCGTTGGCGCGCGTCAGCGCAGCTGCTGCTTGACCGCGTTTCCCGCGGCATCACCCAGCTCGACCGAGATCGACGCAATCAGCTCTTTTTCTGCGTCGCCGATGCGCGTGCCGAAGCCCAGGATGCCGCCGCTCGCTGCCGCGACCTGCATGCACAAATCGACGATCTCGTCGCTGCTGCCGCCTCGGCTGGCCACGACGCTGCGCAGCAACGCCAGCGATTGGCGCATGAAGCTCTCGGGCGGGCGCTCTTCGAGCAGGGCCTCGATGGTACGAAAGGGCTCGGTTCCGACAGCGATGCCGCGGCCGGTGAGGATCTTCAAGATCGCGGTCCGCTCGCCGCGCTGGATCGCCCCATCGGCCCACGCGACATGGACCAGGGGCAGTAGGTCGAACACCTTGGCGTTGTCGCCGTCGAAACCGAGCTTGCGGATCTTCGCCGCGAGCTCGTGATCGTCGGTCGCGAGGGCGGTCGCGACCGCGGCGTCCTGTTCGAGGTGGCGGGCGTTGTCCTCGAGGCTCTCGCGCAACCTGCGGCGGGCTTCAGCCTCGACCGCGGCAAAGTACCGTGCTTCTTCGTCGCTGGGCTCGATCGGCATCGGCGGGATGCTACTGCATCCAACCCGCCCGGCAAATGCCGCAAACGACGCGTCGGTTGTCGTGGGCTTTCGGGCTGTGTTACCCCTGATTGCAGGGGGCGGTGTTGCGACGTCTTGCGCACGCGGTTGGTTGCCTGGTCGGATTCGCGGCCTGCCGGTTCGATGCGGACGGCGCCGGCGGGGCCGTCAACGGTGGCCTCGGCGATGCGGGGAGCTCGGGTGACGCCCTTGCGACCGGGACCCACAGCAGCAGCACCGAAGCGTCGGACACCCAGGTTTCGGGCGGCGGCACCGAGGGCGACAGCACCGAGGGCGACAGCAGCGAGGCCGACAGCAGCGAGGATGGTAGCTCCACGAGCGTACCGGAGTCGTCGAGCACCGCGGAGCCACCGGACCCGTGCGCGATCGACAATGGCGGCTGCGAGGCCGACGCCACCTGCAGCCCGGATCCGTCCGGCGAGGTCGCAGTCTGTGACTGCAACGAGGGATTCGAGGGCAACGGTCTGGTGTGCCTGATCTCGCCGTCGTTGCCGATGCTGCGGGTGGAGGCCGACTGCGGCACGGCTGCGTTCGGCTACTGCACGGCGAGCGATGCCGAGACCGAGGTGCAGCTCGTCGGGGAACCGGGCTTGTCGTACGTGGTGACGTTGCGCGTACGTGGGGTAGTCGAGACCAAAGCCTATGATGGTGGCCAGCCCGATGGGCTGTGGCATCCCGACGGTGAGGCCGGCTTCGCGGATCTGTGGAATGAAGTGACGCTGTCGATCTCGGGGGATCCCCAAGGGCAGTCCATACGCCTCAATAGCGGCGAAAGCGGGGGCAACGATCTCGTGATGGTGGACATGACCCACGAGGTGACCATCGCTGCAGGCGCCACGGTCGGGCTGTTGATCGATACCATCGATGGCAGTCAGGTCGACAACAACGGGGACGTCGTCGTGCCCGGAATCCCTCCGGCGCCCGATGCGTTCGATGGTCAATTCGTGCAGATCGATGCTGTCTCGATCGCAGCTCAGTAGGGTTCTCTACAGGGCCAGCACCGCGGTGGCGAAGACCTCGCCGCGGTGGGCATAGCTGCGGAACTGATCGTAGCTCGCGCACGCCGGGGCGAGCACTACAGCGTCGCCGGGTGCGGCCATCGAGCGTGCGACTCGGACCGCGGAACTCACGTCGCCCGCGACGACCGACGGAACCACGCCTTCGCCCAGCGCCGCAAACGCTTCGGCACTCTCGCCGATCGTCACGATACCGCGGCCCCGGGTCCGCAACAGCGCGCCCAAAGGGGCGAGATCGTCGCCCTTGCCGCGACCGCCGGCGATGAGCACAAAGCGCTCGTCCAGGCCGCCCAGGCTGGCCAGCGCGCTCGCGACGTTGGTGGCCTTGGAGTCGTTGTAGTAGCGCACACCATCGAGTTCGCGGACGAGCACCATGCGGTGGGGCAGGCCCGCGAAACCCGACAGGCCGCGTCGGCAAGCGTCGGGCTCCACACCCAGATGGCGAGCGGCCGCCAGAGCGAACACCGCGTTGCTGGCGTTGTGTCGCCCCGGCAGCCGCAAGAGGGCGCGATCGTAGCGCTCGGGCTCGGTGCCCGGGCCGCGGACGAGCACCAGCACGCGGCCCGCACCCTCGCCTTCGACGCGCGCGCTGCCGCCGGGGCCGACGCGGATCAACTCGAGGTCGTCGCGCATCGGCAACAGCGGCTCGCTGTAGTCGCCACCTTCGTCCACTAGCGCCAGTCCGCCGGGCCGCAGCTCGCGAAACACTGCGGACTTCGTGGCTGCGTAGGCCTCCATCGTCGGGTATCGATCGAGGTGATCGGGCGTCACGTTGAGCACCACGCCGACGTCGTTCGGAACCTCGGGTAGGGTCTCGAGCTGGAAGCTCGAGCACTCGAGCACGAGTGTGTCGAACCACGGTGTGGTGCCGTCGAGGACGTCGAGCAGCGCCGTGCACAGTGGCGTGCCGAGGTTGCCGCCCACGAAAGGATGGCGTCCGCCTTCGCGCAGCAGCGCGCCAGTCAGGGCCGTCACCGTGCTCTTGCCGTTGGTTCCGGTGATCTCGACGAGCGGCACCGGCGTCCACGGACCACCACGCTGCTCGAACACCAGCAGCAGGCCCAAGCCCAGCTCGCCGGTGATCAGGGCGTCTGGCGCGTGCAGCAGCGCGCCGGCCCGAGCCGCCGCGGGCGGCACGCCGGGGCTGAGAACCACCAGATCGACCCCATCGAAGGCTGCGGCGGGGATCGACTCGGAGCCACAGAAATCGGTGACGCCAGCCGGGAGCACCGCCTGGGCCTTGCGGTCGTACACCCGCACTGCCACGCCCAGCCGGGTCAGCAAGCGCGCGGCGGCGGTCCCACTCGCCCCGAGGCCGACGACCAACGCGTCGCGCCAGCGAACTCCTGCCGCGGCGTTCATCGGAGCTTGAGCGTGGCCAGGGCCACCAGCGCCAAGATGATGCTGATGATCCAGAACCGCACGATGACCTTGGGTTCGGCCCAGCCCTTGAGTTCGAAGTGGTGGTGGATCGGTGCCATCTTGAACACCCGCTTGCCGGTGAGCTTGAACGATACGACCTGAACGATCACGCTGACCGTCTCGAGCACGAAGATCCCGCCGACGATGGCCAGGGTGAATTCGTTCTTCGAAGCGACCGCGAGAAAGCCCAGTCCGGCACCCAACGGCAGCGAGCCGACATCGCCCATGAACACACTCGCTGGGTAGGTGTTGTACCAGAGGAATCCGATGCCGGCGCCGACCATGGCCCCGCAGTAGATCGCGAGCTCACCCACCATCGGGATGTGCGGGATGTGCAGGTAGTAGGCGATGTCGAACGTCTTGTTGATCACCGTGCCCGCGGCGTAGGTGAGGATCAAGAAGGTCCCGGCCGAGATGATCACCGGGCCGATCGCGAGTCCGTCGAGGCCGTCGGTGAGGTTCACGGCGTTGGAAAAGCCCACCACCACGAATACGGCGAACCCGATGTAGAGCCATCGATCAATGCCCGTGTCGTACTCGTAGAAGTCGACGAAGGGGACCGAGACCCGGTATCGGATGCTCTCGGGCACGACCCCGGATTCGAACAGATAGTAGATCGTGCAGGTCGCGACCAGAACCTGGCTGAGGAACTTGATCTTGCCCGGCATGCCGTCCGAGTGCTTGCGACGGACCTTGAGGAAGTCGTCGATGAATCCGATCACGCCATAGCCCGCGGTCGTGAGGCTCGCGAGCAACACGTAGGGGTTGCGCATGTCGGCCCACAACAGCGTCGGGATGATGAGCGTGAAAAGCAGCAGGCTGCCGCCCATCGTCGGCGTGCCACGCTTGGCCAGATGCGACTGCGGCCCGTCCTCGCGGACGACCTGACCGAGCTGGATCTTTTGCAGCGTGCGGATGAACCACGGGTAGAGCACCAACGACAACAGCAGCGCGGTCAGCGTCGCGGCGATGATCCGTGTCGACGTATAACGCAACACGTTCAGCCAGCTGAGCGCGGCGTACTTGGTGCTGAGCGGGTAGAGGAGGGTGTAGAGCACGAGAGCTTGGGGCCGCGAAACGCGCAGTCGGAGCGCGTGCGCGATGGATGGGCTATTCGTGGCACGGCCGCCCCGCCCGGCGCAAGAAGTCGAGCGAGGACGCCGTTGCGCGATTCGCGGTCAGTGCAACCAGTCTCGCCAGGCCTCTGGCACCGTGTCTTCGCCGAGGTGCAGCAGCCGTGGGGCGAGCCAATCGGGCTTGGCCGGAACCGAGCGCAGACGCATGCCCACGGCCTCCGGAGACTCGCGTCCCTTGCGGCGATTGCAGCTGACGCAAGCGGTCACCACGTTGCGCCAAGTGGTCTTGCCACCGAGCGACCGCGGGAACACGTGATCGAGGGTGAGGTCACGAGGACCACAGCGGATGCCGCAGTACTGACAGCGGTGGCTGTCGCGCAGATAGACGTTCTCGCGCGAAAAACGGACGTGCAACGGCCGCGAACTCAACTTGCGTAGCAGGCGAACCACAGCCGGCGCGAGGTAGCTGGTCGAGATCGTCTGCACGATCCACTCGTGGTCGCGCAAGACCTCGACCTTGCCCACAAAGTGCATGCACAGGGCCCGCTGCCAGGAGATCACCTTGATGGGCTGGTAGCCCTGATCGAGAAGTAAGGTATCGCGGACGGTCATGACATCCAACCCGTATCGCGCCCTCAAGTTAGCACGACTGCCCTGATCGGCGCCACGGCCCTGATTGTCGAGAAGGCCGGTTTGATGGATGGTTTGATGGTCAGGGCAACCGGGTGGCACTATGAAGTCATGCACTACACCCCCGAGAATCTTGCCGCGGCGTCCGGAGGTCGACTCGTGCATGCGGCTACCCGCGAGATCGTCGGAGTCTTCATCGATACCCGCGCGCCGCTGGCCGGTGGGCTGTTCGTGCCGATCGTTGCCGAACGGGACGGGCACGCTTTCATCGGCGATGCCATCCGGGCGGGTGCCTCGGCAGTGCTCGTCGGGCGGGGCCACACCGTGCCCGATGGCGATGTCACGGTGGTCGAGGTCGACGACACGCTCGTTGCCCTGCAGCGTCTGGGTGCCGCGCGACGACGTGCTGTCCAGGGGCCCGTTGTGGCGGTCAGCGGCAGCAACGGGAAGACCACGACCAGGGCGATGATCGCGGCGGTGCTCGGAACCAGCTATCCCCGGCTGCTGCGCACGCGGGGCAATCTCAACAACCACCTCGGCGTGCCGTTGACCCTGCTCGGCGAGCCCGAGCGACCAGAGGCGATGGTCATCGAACTCGGCATGAGTGCGCCCGGCGAGAACGATCTGCTCGCGACCTTGGTGTCACCGACCGCCCTGGTGATCACCAGCATCGCGCTCGAGCATCTCGAGTTCATGAAGACCATCGAGGCGATTGCTGCGGCCGAAGCCGAGCCGATCGCGCATGTCCGCGACGGTGGCATCATCGTGGTGCCTTCCGACGAGCCGCTGCTGGTGCGGCATCTGCCGCGCGACGGCCGTTGTCGGGTCTGGCGCGTCGGTCCCGATGAGGACGCCGATGTTTGGTTGATGGAGGTGACGCAGGGCGCGACCACTCGGGCCCGCATGGCCACGGCCGTGCACGGAGAGTTCGAGCTGGAACTCGGCTTGTTCGGGCTGCACAACGCGCGCAACGCCGCCGCGGCAATCGCCGTCGGTACGGCGCTGGGACTACCGCTCGATGACATGCTGGCTGCGCTCGCCGCGGTCGAGCCGGTCGGCGATCGCGGTCGGACGATCGCATACGGAGAGCACCTGATCGTGGCGGACTGCTACAACGCGAATCCCGGTTCCGTAGGCGCAGCGCTGCTGTCGCTGGCCGCGGTGGACGATGGTCGGCGACGCATCGCGGTGCTCGGCGACATGCTCGAGCTCGGGCCTGATGAACTCGCGTTGCACGCTGCGGTCGGCGAGGCGTGTGCGGATGCTGGTGTCGACGCGCTGGTGGCGTTTGGTCCGCGCAGCCGCGAGAGCGCGCGTACGGCCGCCGCCCGCGGCGTCGAGGTGTTGGCGACCGAGGACATCGAGGCCGCCGCACGCTGGGTCGCAGCGCAGCTTCACCAACCCGCGGTGGTGCTGATCAAGGGCAGTCGCGGGATGAAACTCGAGCGGCTGGTCGCGGATCTGGTTCGGCCCGCGGCGCCGCAGTCGTCACGCGCGCCGCAGTAGGGCCGCGAGCGCATGTTCGCGATCGTCGAAAGCGATCTTCGTGTGACCGATCTGTTGGTAGTCTTCATGGCCTTTGCCGGCCAGCAGCACCACATCGTGCTCGCCAGCCCCAGCAATTGCGTCGGCGATCGCTCGGGCTCGATCGACCTCGACGATCACGCGATCACGCGCGCCTGGGGCGACGCCCGCGAGCATGTGCTCGACGATCGCTTCGGGCGACTCGGTCCGCGGGTTGTCGGAGGTTGCCCAGAACACGTCCGCGTCGCGTCCGGCAATCGCACCCATCTGCGGTCGCTTGCTCGGGTCGCGATCGCCTCCGCAGCCCAGTAGCACCACCAGCTTGCCGCGCGTGAGTGGTCGCAGCACCGCGAGCGTGCGCTCCACCGCGTCGGGGGTGTGGGCGTAGTCGACCAGCACCACCGGCCCGGCAACGCCGGGTGCGGTCACGGCCTCGAGTCGTCCCGGGGCGCCGTGGGAGCTCGCCAGACCGCGGCTGACAGCGTCGAGATCGACGCCAACCGCGACCGCGAGACCGATCGCGACCAGCACATTGTCGAGGTTGAACGGGCCCACCAAGGGTGTGTACAGGGCGAGCGGGCCCGCTGGCGTCTCGACGCGGGCACGAGTGTGCGTCGCTGCGAACTCCACTTCGTGGGCGAGGATCTCGGCGGTCGCATTGGCTCCTCGCGAGGCCTGCCAGCCTCGTGCTCCGTGCGCGCGTGCGGCTGCGAGGAACCTCGGCGCCGCGGGTTGACCGTCGACTGCCGCTACGGCGATGCCGTCACCACGCAGGTATTCACCGGGGAGCAAGCACTTGGCGCGCAGGTAGTCTTCCATGTCGGCGTGGAAGTCGAGGTGGTCCTGGCTGAAGCTGGTGAGCCCGCACGCGTGATAGCGCAGCGGTGCGACGCGGGCTTGTGCCAGCGCGTGCGAGGAGACCTCCATCACCACGTCGGTCGCGCCGCGCGCCCGCGCATCGGAGAGCAGAGCCTGGAGCTCGACGGGGAACGGCGTCGTGAATCCGGCGTGGCTCTCGTGGTCCACCAACCAGTTTCCCGTGGTTCCCAACCGAGCGTGTGGGCGGGCGGCGGCGCGGAAGATCGCGCCGAGCAGGTGGGCCGTGGTGGTCTTGCCGTTGGTGCCCGTCACGCCCACCAGCCGCAGGTGGGCGGCGGGGTCACCCCAGGCAGCGGCCGCAATCGAAGGCAGCGCGCGGGCGGTATCGGTGACCCGAACGTGGGGGCCAGCGGGCGTGGGTGAGTCGTCGGCGATCACCGCTGCCACGGCGCCGCGCGCCAAGACCTCATCGACAAACGTGTGGCCGTCGTGGGCGTGGCCCCGAAGCGCGACGAAGAGCATTCCCGGCCGGATCGCACGCGAGTCCGAGGTCACCCCACGCACCGGCGTCGCAAGATCGCAGCCCGAGAACCGCGCGTCTTGGCTGGCGTGGAGCAGGGCTCCGAGCGTCGTGCTCGGCGGCTCGGTCTCGTCGCTCTTCACGGCGTCTTCGAGGCCACCGCGGCCTGGGTGAGCGCGATCAATCGCGGGGCTTCTTTCACGAGCATGTCGAGGTCGATCGTACGCTTGGTCCGATACAGCATCCCGAGCAGGTGATCCTCGCGTCGCCACGTGATCAGATACGCCCGCTCGTCGACCGATGCCCCGGAATCGAGCCGGTTGAGCTGGGTGAAACCAACCTTGACGCCGTCGACGACCTCGACGCGCGGCATTGCCGAGATCGCCTTGTCGACCTCGGACGGATCGCGGCCGTCGAGCGCCTGGTAAATCGGCTCGATCGCGGTGTCCGAGTCGACCGCGGCGTTGATCGTGCGGCCGATTTCATAGGCGACCGGCGCGATCTGGACGCCTTTTGCCACCGCGGCGCGGACGTCGGTCGCCTCCACCGTTTCATCGATCCACGCCAGCGCACCCTTGCTCAGCTCGCCGGTGTCGGTGAGCCCTGCCCACGCCCGCGTCGTTGCATTCTTGGTCTCGTCGACGGCCGTCTTGGCGGTGTCGAGGGCGTCGGTAGCGGCCTTGCCCGCGACGTCCGACGCGTTCTTCGCCGCGGTGTCGACGCGTTTGCCAGCGTCAGTCACGGCCTTTTGCGTGCGATCGGCCGCATCTTGGGCGGCCTGGGTGGCTTTGCTCGCGTCGTCGCAGCCTGCGGTGCTGAGCACGACGCTCGCGAGAATCGTCCGGATGACACGCATGCGACAGAGGATAGCAGCACCGCAAACCGCCGGCGACCGCCTGTGCCCGTCACGGCATCGCGTTGTTGGTCAGCTCGTCGTCGCAGCGCGTCCGGCAGGTCGCTGGCGGGGATGCAGCGAACGCCCTGGTGCCCAGGGACTTCATGCCGGACTTGGTGACGTGGAGGAGTTCGACCACGTCGTCGAGTCCACCGAGTTCGATGAGCAGCTCGAGTCCGGTCCATCGTCGGGTTCGTAGCCGTGCGCCCTTGCGCTTGGCTGCCTTGGTGGCGACGACCTTGTTGGCCTTGTCCAAAATCGTGATCTCCCAGGACTTTCCACAGGGTCCGTGGTCGGTGAAGAACGCCCGAGCCCCGTCGCCGAGATCGCAGACCATCCACTCTCCGGGCCTGCCCTCGGGCTTGCCACCGGTCGCCGCCCTCAGCTGCGCGACGAGGTCGTCGGAGCCCAACGTGCAGGCCTCGGCTGGGCGGTTGATCGGAGCGCCACCTCGCGGCATCGGCTCGCGCTCGATCTTCCATTCATCCAGCGCCGCGGGTCCCTGCACGGCTGCCAGACGTTGCGAGCGACGGTACTTGTACTCGTCGCCCTCGAGCACCAGCCCGGTCACGCGGGCCTCGACCTGGTCGACGAAGCCGGCAACGAACCCGAGACCATCGAGGCTGCGAAAGACCTGACCGCCCATCCCCCCGAGGTCCCCGATGGCCACGGGGACCCGCGTGTTGAGGTTGAGCAGGTAGAACATGCCCGTGTGGCCCCGACAGTCGGTCGAGGCAAGCGCTTCGATCAGCACGATGGCGTCCTGGGCACGCCCGTAGATCGCCGTGCCCGGCATCATGCGGCGGGTGCTGCCGTCGTCATCGAGAGACTCGAGAAACGATGCGCCGCGGATCTGGCCGTCGCGTCCCTTCCTCCACGGCTCGCCGTCGACCTCGGTGATCATGCGGGCGGGATCGAGCACCAGCGGCTCACGGCCGGCGCCGCCATAGCCGAATACCTCGACCTCTGCGATGAACAAGTCGGTCTTCTTGCGACCATGGGTCGACAGGATCTCGACGATCAGCGTGCCTGAGGTGACTGGCTTGCCAAACACCACGTAGGCGTAGCCCGGGCCGTCGGCGATGTCCGCGGTGACCCAACCGAGATCGGTGTGGACCCGGACCTTTGCCGGGCGCGCGTGCTGCTCGAACGCCTTGCCAGGAGCGGCCGCATAGAGACGGACCGCGCGGATCTCCGCCGGCGCGGTCAAGTGGAATCCGATCGCACAGTTGCGGTACGCCTCGGGGTGGCAGCTCCACGCCGTCATGAGGTCGTCGTCTCGCATGGCTCGGACCTGGTCGTCACCGCTCACCGACCAGTCGGGGATCTCGATCGCGGCTGCAAGCGCTTGCAGGCCCGTGATCTGATCGAGGTTGAACCCAAGATGCGGGGTCACTCGCGTCGGCACCGACAGCCTGCGTGGCGCTGGCTTCAGCGGTGGCAGGTCGGCCGGATTGAGGATCGGCACGGCCTTTTTGATCGGGGGCGGCGCCTTGGCGACTTTTTCGGGCCGCGGTTCGTCGTCGTCCACAGCTCCGTCGGTGGCTGCGGACTCGTCGTCACCGCCGAACAGCGAGGTGATCTGCTCACAGCCGGAGGCCAGTACCAGACCGGCCAGATGCAGAGCTGTGACGCTTGCGAGCAGTCGTCGCCACGGGGTCCAAAGGCAGGGCACGGTGCAGATTCTTAGCAGTCTCGGGCGCGCGATGCACCCAAGGCCGGCTATGCTCGCGCCAGCGCGATGACGGCCACACGTGCAACGTCGGCTGGTCGCGGCGGGGGCCAGCACCTGCATGGGCACAAGTGGTGGATCGCAGTGCTCGCGTTGGTGTGCGGGGCAAGCTTTCCTTATCTGTCCCGTTTGATGAATGCAAACGAGCGGCCGCGTCTGCTCCAGGCCGTCGCGATTGTCGACCATGGGACGTTCGCGCTCGATCCGGTTCTCGCTCGGGGGATCGCGGCGGGGCCGGACGTCTCCTTCGCGACAGCCATCGGGCCTGACGCCGTGGTGCCCAACAAGCCACCCGGTGCGACCGTGCCGGCTGTGCTTGCCTACGGCTTACAGCGGCTGGCATGCGCCGCCGTCGGAACCGAGCCCGAGCTCGCCACCCTCACGCTGCTCTCGCGCTTGCTCGGCGCGTGGCTGCCGACGCTGTTGCTCGCGGGGTTTGCTGCACGGCGGCTGGGTGACGACGCTTGCGCGCGTGCGGCGGTCACCATCGTGGTGCTCGCGACACCGATGGCCAGCTACGCCCATGTTTTGTTTGGGCACAGCCTCGCTGCGTTGTGCCTGTTCGTCGGCAGTACGTGGTTGCTCGATGCGCTAGGGGAGTCGTCGCCGAGCCTCCGTGGTCGGGCGACCCTGCGGGCGGCCGCCGGCGGCTTGGTCGCGGCGCTCGCCGTAGGCGTCGAGTACGGTGTGGTGTTTGCCGCGATTCCTTTGGGTTTCGCGCTGGTCGTGGCTTGGCGCCGCGGCGTTCGGCAGCCGGTGCTCGCAGCCGTGGCCGCAGCCGCCGTGCCGATCGCGATGCTCGCGGCCTATCAAAGCCACGTCTTTGGTTCGCCGTGGTCGACCGGCTATCACGAGGTCGTGGATCGTGGCTTTGCCGAGATCCATGGTCGTGGGCTGCTTGGGCTCACCACGCCGCAGCTCGGCGACGTGCTCGAGGATCTGTTCTCGCCTCACGGTGGATTGTTGTACTGGGCTCCCGTGGTGCTGTTCGTGCCGATGGCGTGGCGCGTCGAACTCCCCGCATCCGAGCGGACCTTCGTCCGCGTACAGCTTGGGATCTTCGTCGCCATGCTGTTTCTGACGCTAGGGCTCGCTCAGGCTGGCGGCTGGAGGGTCGGCCCGCGCTACCTCGTCGCTGCGCTGCCCGCGATCATGCCCGCGCTCGCGGTCGTGCTGCGTTCGGTCGGTCGCCGTGAAATCGCGTTGGCGTTACTCGCGGGGGTCGTGATGTGGTCGGCCCTGGTGAACACCTTGGCAGCCAACTGGTTTCCTCATCTGGTACCGGGCGGCAACCCTCTGCGAGATCAGCTGGTACCGCTGCTCCGCATGGATCTCGAGCCGTACAGCCTCGTCGACGGGATGAACGGCCGGGTCGCAGGGCTGGTGTGGGTGCCCGTCGCGGGTGCAGTGCTGCTGGTTGCAGTGGTCGTGCACCAGGTGATCGCGATCGAGCTGCGCCGGCGTGTCTGGGCTGCCGCAGTGGTCGTCGTTGTTGCGTCGGTCGTGGCCGCGTGGTCGGTCCCGCCGGCCGACGATGCAGAATCCACCCTCGCCGGTCTAGCGGAGATCTGGGAGCCTTCGGGCGCACGCCAGCCCAAGCGAGTGCTGCTACGCGACTAGTGCACCGCCGTCGAGATGACGTCAACCATGGCACCGCACTGCGCCGCCATCAATCCTCGGGCACCAGCTTGGCGAGAGCATCGAGGACGATCTCTGCACTGGCCGTCAAGGAGTGATCATCGTCGCATTCGAACCACGCAGCGCCGTGCTGCATGGCCCAGCGGCGACCGACCTCGACGGGGATGATCTCATCGCGCCGACCATGCACCACGGCCGCGGGACACGGCGGCACCAACGGCGTCGCGAAGCGAGCGGGCAGCACGAGCCCGAGCGCCGGTGCGCACAACAGGAGGGCACGCGGGCCGTGACCTGCACGCGCCGCGAAGATCGCAGCCGCGAGACCGGCGATCCCGCCAAAGCTCGACCCGACCAGCACGCGAGGTACGGCCTCGTCGGCGAGCGCAGCGATCAGGATCTCGATACGGACGCTCAGCTCGAGGCCGCGGCAATCCGGTGCACGCACGTCATGTCCGGCCCCACGCAACCACGAGGTCTTGCGACCCTCCGGCCCGCTCTCGAGCCCATGTGCGAACAACAACCGCATGGCGGCTTCAGGATCCCAGCTTTGACGCAGCTCAGCTGCGGCGGGTGGCTGTCCTGGTCGATTTCCCCTTGACCGGAGTACCCGATACCCGTATCAACTACAGGTGTAGTACTACGCTCGTAGTACGGATGGACCCATGACTGACCCGCAGCTCAGCGAGCTCCAGCTGGCCTTGATGAGGGTCCTATGGGATCGGCAGGAGGCGACCGCCGCCGACGTCCACGAGTGCCTCCGGGAGCATGACCGGGCCCTCGCGCCAACGACCGTGGCGACCCTGTTGCAGCGGTTGGAGAAGCGCGGCCTCGTCAGCCACTCGTTGCGAGGACGGACGTTCGTCTATCGCGCCGACGTGCCCGAGCACGAGGTGCGTCGCAGCATGCTCGCCAAGCTCACCGATTTTTTCTTCGCGGGTGATCCCGCGGCGTTGGTCAGTCACCTCACCGGAGGTGCGCGACTCGACGCCAACGAACTCCAGGAAGTCCGCGGAATGATCGCCGCACGGCGGGAATCCGACGACGACGAACGCGGTTAGGGTCGATTCGCGCGAAAGGAAGAGTGCTCCATGGTGACGACGATTTTGTCGTGGGTCCTGACCTACGCGTTGCACAGCACAGTGCTGATTCTGTCGATCTGGCTGGTGTGCCGCTACGTGCCGCGCCTGTCGCTCGGCTCCCAGGAGATCCTGTGGAAGCTTGCGCTTGGGGGTGCAGTGGTGACCTCCGCCGTGCAGCTCGGGGCAGGTGTCGAACCACCTTGGGGACACTTCGCCATGCCTCAGGCGCTCGCCACCGAGTCGGCGACTGCGAGCACCGGGCCAAGCCCCGTCGCGGCCCCGTCACCCAGTACACTGCATCACCGCGCGGGCGAGTTGACGATCGTGGCCACTCGCACGACGACGACCGCGGTCGCGTCGACGGCCGCACCGCGCCCCGCCGCTGGCGCGTGGCCCTGGGTGTTGTTCTCTCTCGTGGTGGCAGGCTCGACGCTTGGGCTGGTCCGCGTCGGACTCGCTGCGCGGTCGCTGCGTCGCCAGCTCGCGCAACGACGTGATGTGATCGAAGATCCCTTGCTCGAGACCTGGTTGGCGCTGTGCAGCAAGGCCCAGCTGACCAAGCCGGTGCGGTTGTCGGCGTCGGCCTCGTTGCCGTCACCGGTGGCCCTGATGCGTCGCGAGGTTTGCGTGCCCGAGCGGGCGATCGAAGGGCTGACGCCCCAGCAGCAAGAGAGCATGCTCGCGCACGAGCTCGCGCACGTGATTCGTCGCGATCCCGCGTGGTTGGTCGCGAGCACGATCGTCGAGGCGGTGTTCTTCTTCCAGCCGCTGCATCATCTCGTGCGCCGCAAGATCGAAGAGATCGCGGAGTTCCAATGCGACGACTGGGCGGCGCATCACAGCGGCACGGGTGTCCACCTGGCCAAGTGTCTGGCAGAGGTGGCTTCGTGGGTTGAACACCAGCCGTCGACACCGATGGTGGCGACGATGGCGAGCGCACGCTCGCCGATTCTCCGTCGCATCAGCCGCCTGCTCGAGCCCCGCAACCCCGCGATGGCCGAGTTCAAGCCCGCGTGGCGAGTCGGCGCGGCGCTTGGTGTGCTCGGCGTGGTCGCATGGCTTGCGCCCGGGGTCACCGCCGAGGCCAGGGTCGTGGAGGAACAGCCCCGCAACTTGGTCGCAAGCGGCTCACCACGCATCGTCGTCGAAGATCTCGATGGCGCCGGTTTGCGCGACCGCGCGCGGGTTCGGATCGTGGGCACGAACGAAACCGTCGAGCTCGATGTCGCGGCGCCGCGACCGATCGCGCCCCCGCCGCCTGTGCCGCCCCCGGCCGCACCACCGACGCCACCACGCTCGTCGGACCTCCGCATCATCATCCAGGGCGGCTGGTCGCTGGATGCCTGGTCGCTTTGGGGCCCTATGAACGGCTTCATCGGAATCGAGATGAACGGGCTCGACCTGCTCTTCGAAGACGATGCCTTCAGCCTCGAAATGGAGGCGATGGAGGACGCTTTCGAGCTTCGCTCCGAGCTCATGGAACATCAGGCCGAAGCGGCTGAGCAGGCCGCGGAAGCCCTCGAGGCGGCGATGGAGGCACGGCTGGAGGCGGACGAGCGCGCCCGCGATGCTGCCGAATCCGCGCGCGAAGCCGTGGGCTCGGCCAGGTTCTGGGGCTCCCCTGCGGCCCCGGCTCGCGCCGATCGCGGGCTCATTTCGCTGTGATCACGGGTTCTCGTTGCCGACTTCCTCTGGTACATACGCCGACGCATGGGCGAATCCAGCCGCGACCGCCGAGATCCCGTACTGCGGTTGCGTACGGGTCTGAGCCTTGACGCGACCTACCTGATGCCGCCGGGCGTGTCTGGTCGCGAGGCTGGGGGTCCGCCGACAACGTCGCCGCCCTCCCCGCGGACACTCGGCCCCCGTCGACCCACGCCGGTCGGCAGCGAGTACCTGATCGTTCCGCGCCGCCGAACGTAGAGCGCGTGGGCGTCGCCGCCGCACGGCGTCGCTTTCCGAGGTTGTCGTTGGATTGTGGGGCATGAGGCCCCACTCGAAAATGCGGGGCGACGGCCAGCGTCGAACCTTCCAGCAGATGAACGACAATCTTTCCCGCGTTGCCGCCCTCGCGCTACTCGTCATGGGGCTTGGTGCCTGTGCGAGTCGCTACCACGTCGACGCCGAGGCGCCGAACTACGCTGCGATCGCCGACATCGTGGTCAAGGTCAACAAGACCGAGCTGCGCGAGCTGACGATGCACTTCGAGCACCTCGCGCCGCCGCGACGCATCGATCCCAGCTTTCGCGCCTATGTCGTGTGGATCGTGGTGCCCGGTCACGCGGCGGCGAAGGTTGGCGTGCTCGACTACGACGAGGACCGCCGCGAGGCGGACATCCTGGCCACGTCGGCGTACCCGAAGTTTGAGGTGCTCGTCACTCTCGAGCGCGACCTGTCGGTCGCAACGCCGGGCTCGCAGGTCGTGTTGCGAAAACTGGTCGGCAAGGGCTGACCTCCACGACATGCCGGCTCTGCCCTGCCTGGTCTGACGTGCTGCGACGTCCCCGTCGTGGCCTCAGGGGCAGCGGGCTAGCGCTGGCGGGGTTTTGCGGCTGGCAAGGTGCTTGCACAGACGCTAGTTCGCTCCGACCGAAGTCTGCTCGGCTTCTCCGGTTCCGCTCCGAACTTGGCTTTCTC
>CANLQR010000108.1 GCA_947492135.1 Deltaproteobacteria bacterium
CGCTTTGCAAGCCAAGGTGTTGCGCGCGGTCGAACAAGGCGAGATTGCACGGCTCGGTAGCAACAAGCCGCCCGAGCGGGTCGACGTGCGTCTGGTGTGCGCCACCAATCGCGACCTCAAGGCCATGGTCGAGGCCGGCACGTTCCGCGCTGATCTCTACTATCGCGTCGGGGTCTTGCCGCTTGCGCTCCCGCCGCTTCGTTCCTATCGCGAGCAGATCGGTGTGCTCGCAGCGGTATTTCTTCAGCAAGCCGCCGACCGCATGGGCAAGCCCGCGCCGCGGTTCTCGCCCGAGGCGCTGGCGCTGCTGCGCGGCCACGACTACCCGGGGAATGTCCGCGAGCTTCGCAACGCCGTCGAGCACGCTGTTGTCATGGCGCGCGACGAGGTCCGGGCGACCGATCTCCCTGACTCGTTGGGCAAGGGTCGAGGGCCGACGGCGGAGAGCGAGCGTCGCACGACGGCTCCGACGCTTCGAGAGCTGCGCGAGGTGTGGCTCGCCCCGCTCGAGTCCCGCTACTTGACCGAGCTACTGCAGCGCTGCAATGGCAACGTCGCGCTCGCAGCAAAGCGCGCAGGCGTCAATCAGGTCACGCTGTACAGGCTCCTTCGCAAGCGGGGCCTGAAGGTGCGGCGCACAGTCGGCGTCGACGATTGACCGCGGGCGCGGCCTTGCGCAAGCCCTGCCCAACTTGGGCGAGCCCTGTAACCATCTTGGGCACGTACTGTCCGCGGCTACTCCAACCCTGCGAGACCAAAGGCGGGCACGCGGGTTGCTGTATCATCCAGCAATGCTCGCTCACGCCAAGTTCCGCGCGATCCTACTGTGCCTGCTACCCCTGTCGGGTTGCGACAAGCTCATCGAAGCCATCAATTCGGGGGCGCAGGCCGTCGTCGAGGACAAGACCGGGGGGCTGACCGGCGGGCCCAAGACCAGCGATGATCATCTCAGCGAGAAGCTCGACGCGTACATCAAGTGCGTGAACAACCAGTCGGACAACGTCACCGACTCGGCGTCGCGGTACTTCGGCTGGATCGCCGATCCCAAGGCCGGCCCGACCGGCAAAGAGAGCCCGCATGGGCTGTACCAGATCCGCGAGATCAAGACCTGCGTCGATGGCATCAACGCGGCCGCCAATCTCGAACCCGACGACACCGAGATCGAGACCGCCGGCAAGGCCTACGTCGATGCTCTGACTGCGGTCGAGGCGATCGCGAACGAGGCGTACAAGTACTACGACGAGGACAACTTCAAGGACGACAAGTGGGTCAAGGCCAAAGAGATGCACCCCAAGCTCCTCGCGGCATTCGAGGCGTTCACCGCCGCCGATCAGGTGCTGCGGACCGTCGTCGCCACCAGGAACGACGCGCTCCAAGAGCGCGACCTTGCCCGCGTGGAGACCGAGATGGGCAAGATCCTGATGTGGCATCACAAGAAGACGATGCTTCTCGCCAAAAAAGTGATGGACACCGGCGACGTGGCGCTGGAGCCCGTGTTCGCGCTTGACCTCGCCAAGTTCGAGCCGGTCTTGACCGAGTTCGAGACCCAGTTGGAGGCGATGAATGCCTACGCGAAGGACCACAAGGAAGAGGCCGACTCCGTCACGAGCTTCAGCAGCCTCCAGTCCGGCTGCGAGGACCTAAAGAAGGCCGCCAAGGAGATGCTTCGTCGCAAACGCGACAACAAGGCGTTCACCAAGGACGACTTCGAGCGCTTTGCGAGCGGCCCCGCAGAGTGGGTCGAGGGCAGCCCCCCCAAACTGAGCCACGAGTACAACGAGTTGGTGCAGACCTCGAACGGGCTCAGCTACTCGTTCTACAAGCCGCCGGCCAAGTGACCTGCGACCCAGGTCGTTTCGCCGCCGCCCCAATGATCTCGTGATCGGCCTTTTGGGCGGCCCGAATTTGGCCGCTTGCGTTGCGACCGGCGGGCGCACGCGCTCAAGTGGGACGGCGGTTCGCCGATGGCCCTGGTCGTCCATGGTCCCGCACGCACCTTCATCGCCCACACCCGTATCCGTCAGTGCGCCACGCGTCCCGCCGGTGACGCGAGCCCGGCCTCGATTGTTGGGACAGTGGCTGGTCGATCTCGATGTGATCACCGCGACGGATCTGCGTGAGGCGCTGGCGCTGATGCGAGCCATCAACTCGACGATCGGTGAACTGGCGGTGGCCCACGGCCTGGTCACTGCGGCGCAGGCTGCCGAGATCAACGAACTCCAGCGCCACGTCGATGGTCGCTGGGGGGACATCGCAATCGCGTTGGGGGTTGGCCGAGCCACCGCCGCCCGTATCGAACAGCTCGCTTGGGAGCAACAGCTCGAGAACCTGCGGCTCTCGGACGCGCTGGTCGAGCTCGGTTGTATCAGCGCGACCGAGGTCGAGCGTCGGCTCGGAGAGTTCGACAACCAAGCAGAGGTCGACAGTGGCGCGCTCGACGACACGACCAAGGCATGGATCGCGACGCTGACCGAAGGCCTCCCGCGGCTGCTGATGCGGGTCTTGGGCGATGCTGTTCGCATGTCGGCGCCGCGACTGGCCGACGGAACGAAGTACGAGCACTCCGCCCAGTTCTCGATCCAAGGCGGCGCCGGCTGTACGGTCGGCATGAGCGTCGATCGCCGGGTCGCGCGGAGCATCGCCGAGGCCTTGCGCGTCGACCTGGGCGCCGTGCCGTCGTCACGTTTGGACACCGCTGTGGGTGCCGTACTGGTCCTCTACGGTGCCCACCTCGCCCGACGGCTGGAAACCACGGGGCACGGCACCTACTACGCGTTGCCACCGGTGACGGGCGAGTTGCCCGCGGGGCGGTGGACCGTTGACCTTGCGCTGGCCGAGGGCAAGGGCATCGTACTGATCGACCCGTGAGCCAAGGTCGCGATACCCTCGCGGCCATGCGAACGCACTGGTCGATCGGAACCGCGCTCATCTTGGTCGCGTGCGGGGCAGACGCGTCGCCCGCGGAGTTCACCACGGGATCGAGTTCGTCCGGCGCCGATCCGACCACGACCACGACCACCACGTCCGAGACCTCGGGCGACTCGAATACAGCGACGCTCACGACGTTGACGACCGACGCTGACAGCTCGAGCGAGGTCAGCAGCGACACCGATGCCGCCACCACTTCGACCAGCGCGACCGGGTCGACTGGGCCCGATTGCCCACTTGGGTCGCTTGGCTGTCCATGCGACGGCAAGACCTGCGAGAGCGACGCGCTGTGCGTGGAAGGCACCTGCGAGGCCCTGAGCAACTGCAACGTCGACGGCTACGAGCCCAACGACGACGAGGACTCCGCAGTGGATCTGGGCGAGCTCGCCGACGGCGATGACCCAGGGTCTGTGGCGGGCGAACTCGATCACGCGCTCGACGTCGACTGGTTCACCTACGCCGGCATCGACGAACTCGGCATCGGGCCCGGCGTAGCGCCGCTGCGTGACCTCGCCGCGGATGGTGCACTCCGTCTGTGCAAGTTCCTCGAGTGCCCCAGCGGCATCGTGGACACAGAGGTCATGTGCCCCGAGGGCAGCGAACTCAGCCAATCGCCCTCGGGTCGTCCTGGCTGCTGCTCGAGCTTGTCGATCGCGATGCCGGATTTCAATTGTTCCGGTACCACCGACGACTCGGCCCAAGTCTACATCCGGCTCGACAACGCCGTTGAGCAGTGCGTGCAGTACACGGTCGGCTACGAGTACTAGCGCATCACCGCTGCGTCACTCGTCCGGAGCGCCACCCGCCGGTGGGGTGCCTGCGGGCCTCGCGGAGCATCTCGAGGATCTTCGAGCCACTCTACGCGGCGACCTCGCATTATCGGTTGCGAGCCGTAAATCTCTGGGCACACCCTGGCAAACAAGCACTAGTGCGACGAATGGGGTCCATTTTAGCCAAAATAAACCATCGTATTTCATCGTAGATCCGCGCCCGCCTGGCCATGAATACCGGGCTGGCGGTCCGTGTCTATTCTCCCCACGCGGGGCGCAAGGCCGCAGCCGCGAGAGCCACCCAATGCACGCCATTGCCCGCTTTGTGCTCCCCTCGCTGGTTCTCACCGCCGGACTCGCTGCGGCCTCGACTGCCGAGGCCCGACCCAACATCACCCGCAGGGGTGGTCAGTGGGGCGTCACGCTGGGCGGGGCGATGTGCGTCCCCGGGGAAGCGAAGTGTGCACGCGACAAGGTCCAGGACGGCGGGGTCACCATCGACGGCAAGACTCGGCCATCGTTTGGCGCCGGCGGCGAGCTCGGCTACCGGTTCAAGCCGTGGATCTTCGCGGGTGCGGCCTACAACCTCGGCTTCTTCGACACCTCCTATGAGGTGGATGGCGGCGGCGGCTACAAGCGTGCGTACCAAAACAGCGTGTACGGGATCATCAAGCCCATCTTGCCGGTGTGGCGTTTCGACTTCGGTCTGGGCATGGGCCCCGGCTTCTCGCGGCAGGCGTTCGTGTTGTCCAACGGCGACAAGGACTACTCCCAAGGCTTCTCGTGGCTGATGTCGCCCAGCGTCGACATCTTCGTCTCACGCCGGATTTTCATCGGTGCGAAGCTCGACCTGTTGCTCAACGGGCACAGCAAGGTGTGTCGCGAACGAGGCAACAGCACGCAGTGCGACAAGAGCCCTGAGAAGCGCGACTTGGCGCCCGTGCACCAGATGATCTTCGGCCTCCACGTTGGCGGCACGTTCCTCTGATCTGAGCCGAACCCCGGGCCAGACGAAAAAAAGCCGGCGCGCACGTTGTGCGGGCCGGCTTTTTTCAGTTCTCGTTTTTCAGGCGCGAAGGACAAGGGAGTCCGGCGTGCCCGCGAGCTGCGGCCTCAGTCGGGCTCGGGCTCGGGCTCCTCGTCGGCCCCCGCCTTGGGGTCAGCGTCGGCAGCCCCGCCGGCGGCCGCGCGACGCTTCTCCATGGCCGCCTTGCGGTCCGCCGGATCAAGCGCCTTGCGTCCCGCACCGGCCTTTTTGTCAGGCTCGGGCCCAAGCGTCGGTGCGACGTTGTCGACCACGGTGTACTTGGCGAGCAGCTCTTCCTTCAGCTCGCGACGTCCTTGATGCAGCTTGCGCTGCTCGAGCCGGCTGACGATCTGGTCCTCGAGCGCGTCCTTGGGCAGCTCACCGGCCGGCCACTTACCCGTCAGCTTGATGATGTGGAAGCCGAACTTGGTCTTGACCGGCGCGCTGGTCTCTCCGACGTTCATCTTGAACGCAACGTCGCTGAACTCTTGAGCCATTCGATCGGCGGTGAAGATGCCGATGTCACCGCCCTTGGCTGCGCTGGGCCCGGTGGACTTGTCCTTGGCGATCGTCGCGAAGTCGGCCCCTGCAGCGGTGGCCGCCTTGTGCAGCTCGTCCGCGAGCGTCTTGGCCTCGGCGTCCCACTTCGCCTTCTCCTCTTCCGTGCCCTCGGGGCCCTTTTCGGCGGCGCCCGGCTCGACGTGGGGATCCATCGCGACCTTCTGCGGGCCGATCGGAATCAGGATGTGCGACGCCCGGACGCGCGGCTGGTCGGACTTCCAGTTGCCTTTGATCTTCTGATAGTCCTCTTCGATCTCCTCGGGCGTCACCTTGAGCTTGCCGGACTTGTCGAGAATCGCCTTCTCGCGCAGCTCTGCGATGTACATCTCCCGCAGGCTGACCTCGGTCTCGCCGCGTCGCTCGAGGTGCTTGTCCCAGTCGCGGATGCCCCGCTTCTGCTGCTCCTCACGCTCCTTGAGCGCCGCCTCGTCGTACTTGACGCCAAGCTTCTCGGCCTCTTGCTTGAGCACCTCGTGGTAAATCAGCCGCTCGACGATCGACTTGCGATAGCGCCGATCGGCGGATGCGGGGATCTCTCGACCGCGGTCCGCGTACTTCTTGACCTTGAGATCGTAAATCTCGCGGAAGCTCGCCTGGGCGATCTCGACGCCACCGACGGACGCGATCGGCCCCGTAGGCAGCGCGGTTAGCCCTGCTCCACCCTCGGCGCTGTCCTTGGGCTGGATCTTCTCCAGGTCCTTGGCCTTCTCGGGTGTTGGCGGGTTTCCGCAACCGGTCGCGAGGAGCAAGCTGCTGATGAGAATCGGATAGATACGACGCATGGCACTCCGCTGTGCGACGACCGCGAGCCTAGGGGCCGCGACCACCGGCGCTTTCGCAATGCGCGGATAATAAGCACACCCCATGCGGTCGGGCAAACCGTCCAGGCCTTTGCGCGAGGACCGCCGTGAGGCGCCCTCTCCCGCTCCCCACGGCCCGCGAGCAGGGTCCTCGATGGACCAACACGCGCTCGCTGGGCGCGCGAGGGTCGTTCCGCTGCGCCCCGCGCGAGCGTAGGATGCCCGCGCCGTGTCAGAACTCGTGCGGATCCGCGTGCCATCGCACGCCGCGCTCCTGGTGGCCGCACCCGTGGGTGATGGCGCTGATGTCGATCACGGCGCCGCGACGGTCTACCTCGAGACCTTCGGCTGCCAGATGAACGTAGCCGACTCCGCGTTGATCGCCGGTCAGCTCCAGAGTGCGGGCTACCGCCGCGTCGACGACCCGAGCCTTGCGGATGTCATCTTGGTCAACACCTGTGCCATCCGCGAGAAAGCCGAGGACCGCGTATGGGGGCGGACCAGCCAGCTGCTCAGCCATCGCGCGACCAACCCGAACCTGGTGATCGGCATCACCGGCTGCATGGCCGAACACCTGCGTGAAAAGGTCGCCGAGCGAGCACCACACATCCGCCTGATCGCGGGGCCCGACAGCTATCGCCAGATCGCGAGCATGGTTGCTCGTGCCCGCGCCGGCGAGCAGGTCGTCGACGTCGCGCTCGACAAGGCAGAGGTCTATGAGGGGCTCGATGGCGTCCCCGACGATGACGGCGTCAGCGGGCAGGTCACCATCCAGCGCGGCTGCGACAAGTTTTGCAGTTTTTGCGTCGTGCCGTTCACGCGCGGACGCGAACGAGCCGTGCCGCCGCGCGAGGTAATGCGAGCGGTGCGATCGCTGGTGGCACGGGGCTATCGCGAGGTCACGCTGCTCGGGCAGACCGTCAATTCCTACCGGCACGAGGACGTCGATTTCGCCGCCCTGCTACGGGCCGTAGCGCAGATCGACGGACTCGCACGGATTCGGTTCACCAGCCCCTACCCGCGCGATGTGTCGCCCGAGCTGATCGCTGCAATGACCGAACTCCCCCAGGTGATGCCGCAGCTTCATCTGCCGGTGCAGGCGGGGTCGAACGGCGTGCTCGAGCGCATGCGTCGCGGTTATACCCGCGAGGACTACCTCGGCATCGTCGACCGCGTGCGCAACGCGATCCCCGACGTCGCGCTCTCGACCGACTTGATGGTGGGGTTCTGCGGCGAGACCGATGAAGACCACGCGCAGACGTTGGCATTGATGCGTGAGGTCCATTTCGCGCAGGCGTTCATGTTCCGCTACAGCGACCGCGGCATAACGCAGGCAGCGCGCCGCCTCACCGACGATGTCCCTGAGACCGTCAAGGCCGCTCGACTCCAAGAAGTGATCGCGCTGCAAGAGCAGCACACGCGGGCAGCACACGCGGCCCAAGTCGGGCGCCAAGTCGAGGTGCTGGCCTGTGGCTTGTCGAAGCGCAACGACAAGCTCGTGGGTCGTTCGCCGCACAGCTTCAACATGCTGTTACCCCGGGACTGCGGCACGCCCGGTCAACTCATCGACGTGCTGGTCACGGCGAGCACTGGCCACTCGCTGGTGGCCGAGCCCGTTGCTGTCCGCGAGGCCGTCGCCATGGACCCCCGATGAACCGCCCGAGCAAGCCCAAACCCAAGCCCACCGACTCCGCCGAGCCGCTCATCGTGACGCCGGAGACCGACGCGGCACCACGGGTTTCGAGGCACATCCAGCCGCTGGGTCCTCGTGTGCTCGTGCGGGTGCTCAAGCAGCCCGACCGCTCCGAGGCCGGACTGTTCTTGCCGCAAGGGGTCAAAGAGAGCAACGCCGCAGCGCTGCTCGGCGAGGTCGTGGAGGTCGCGCGGTCCAAGCCCCATGGCGAGACCGCCGACCACGACGACGACGACGACGACGACGACGACGATCCGCCGGATCTGGGCAAGAACGTCAGCGGGGTGCCCCTGGGTGCCAACGTCCTGTTCGAGAAAGAGCGTGGGATCTCGGTGCCCTGGGACGACAGCCTCCGGATCTTGGAGGTTCGCTACGTCCTGGCAATCGTCGACATCATCGGCCAGGACGACATGCAATGAAGCGCCCGATCGGTGTTGCGTTGCTCCTGCTCGGGCAGTCGTCGGTGGTCTGGGCGGCGCCGCCGGCGGCCGAGGAACGCACCGTGTCTCAGGGCGTCGACCGGCCGATCCACGACTACTCCGCCGCGGGTGATGCCACCAGCGTCGAGCTCAACCCCGCCCTGCTGACTGCAGCGCCAGCACTCGACCTCGCGGTGCTCGGTTATCAGACCGTGTCGGAGTTCGCTCGTGGCAGCGGTTTCGGGGCGTTTCTCAGCGCCAATCTTCGGTTCGGCCTCGCGCTGGGATTCGGGGCGCAGTTCATCCAGCCCCAGCTCGGCAAGGGTTTGGAGGATGCCGCGCTCGATCGCAACCCGACGGCCACGAAGCTGACGTGGGCGGTCGCGGGAGGCCTCGGCGACAAGGGTGGCTTCGGCATCGCGGTGCACAGCATTCGCAGCGAGAACCAATGGCTGCGCCGGCCCGACCTCGACATCGGCGCGGTATACCGCCTGCGCAACTTCGGTTCGCTGGGGCTCACCGCACGCCTTGGCCCGGGGGACCTTCGCGATGACGCCTTTCGTTCGAGCGCATCCGTGGTTGGCGAGGTTGCGGTGCGGCCTCTGGGCACCCGCATGCTCGAGATCGCGGGCGGACTGCGATCGGTGCTCGCGAGTGCCGACCCCGGCGGTGAGCTGAATCGGATCGGCGGGACCTCCGGCTTGTTCCCACGCGGCCGCATCGCGCTGCGCTACCGCGGGGTCGCGCTCATGGGCGAACTCGAACAGATTCAGACGACGGTTCTCGACGCCTCGACGTTGCAGCCGCTGCGCACCGACAAGGCACTGCGCGGAGCGGTGGCGATCGAGCTGGGCTGGGACATGGTCCGCGCGCGCGCGGGCCTGCACGCCGGCGCGCACGGCGGTCTGGATGGCGCGGGCTTCGAAGCCCACTTGGGCACGCTGGGTAACGACCGGGCGTACTGGGCCCGGCGCGTCGACGCGGAGCGCATCGAACTGGCCGAGGTCACCGACGAGCGGAGCCTGATCTCGATGCTCGACCGGCTCGAGCAGGCCCGACGTGCAGGAGATCGGTCGATCCTGGTGGTTTACCCGAGCGCCAAAGGTGGGTGGGCCACCCTGCACGAGCTGCGCGAGGCACTCATCCGGGTCCGCAACGCAGGCGGCCACGTGTTCGCGTACCTCGAGGGCGCATCGCTCCAAGAGTATTACGTCGCCTCGGCCGCCGAGAAGATCTACCTCCATCCCGCTGGATCGTTGGACACCTACGGCATCTCTGCGACGCGTTTCTACTTCAAAGATGCGTTGGCGAAGCTGGGCGTCCAGGTCGAGGTCGTACGCATCGGGGAGTACAAGAGTGCCGGCGAGGCCTTCACGGAACCCGGCCCCACCGCGCCGCAGCGTGAACAGGAGGCCGCGATCTTGGCCGACACCTATGCGCAGATCGTCGGCGACGTCGCCCGCGGTCGGGGGCTGTCGCCCGCCGAGGTCCGCAAGCTGTTCGACGACTCACCCCATGCTCCCGAGGCTGCTCTTGGCGAGGCGTTGGTCGACGAGATCGTGCATCGCGATCAGTTGCTCCCGCGCATCTCGGACGCGCTGGGCGCGGAGGTCGAGTTCCGGCGCTTCACCGACACCCGGCACGGCGCGCCCACCTGGGCCGACGCTCCCTATGTGGGCGTGGTGTTGGTCGAAGGCACGATCATCGACGGGACCAGCCGGTTCATCCCGTTGCTCCGTCTACGGTTCGTCGGGGGCGACACGATCGCCGCAACGCTGCGCGAGCTTCGCGGCGATCCGGCCTGCAAAGCCATCGTCGTGCGCGTCAACAGTGGCGGAGGCTCCGCGCTGGCCTCGGATGTGATGTGGCGCGAGGTCCAACTGACTGCCGAGGCCCACGCCAAGGACCCAAAATTCTCGCCTCCAATCGTGGTGTCGATGGGCGATGTCGCGGCCAGCGGAGGGTACTACGTCGCAGTGGGAACACGGCCGGTGCTCGCCGATCCGGTCACGGTCACCGGGTCGATCGGCGTCATCTCGATCCATCCCGACCTCTCCGGCCTGCTCGCCAAGCTCGGCATCAACGCGGTCACCGCAAAGGAGGGCAAGAACCCCGACCTCAATGCGTTGTGGCGCCCCTACACCGACGACCAGCGCGAGCGCATCGAAGCCGCGATCGCCAACACCTACGATCTATTTCGCAAGCGGGTCGCGGATGGACGAGGCATCACGGTCGAGCGCGTACACGAGCTCGGCCGTGGGCACGTGTACTCCGGTATCGATGCCAAGGCGGCTGGGTTGGTCGACCAACTCGGCGGCCTGCATGACGCCATCGCACTCGCCCGCAGCCAGGCGAACACGCCCCGCCACATCGAACTGGCGATCCGCGTGCTGCCCGAGCGAGTCACCTTGGTCGATCTACTGCTGAATGCGATCGGGGTCCGCCGGAAAAGCGACGAGCCGCTGGCCCGCAGCGACCGTCGTCGTGCGCGGCGCGAGCGGACGCCGACGCTCGAACTCCCCAGCAGCCTCGATCTGGCGCTCGCCCGGCTGCCGCTGTCGCTGCTGTTTCTCGAGCCCGGGCAGGCCCACACGATCACCCCCTGGTCGATACGCTAATCCCTGCTCACTCGACCCACGCGTGCACCACCTGGGCGGGCGAGTGCAAACCCGCGAGTCCCGGTCGCGCATGGACCCAATCGGCCCGATCGAGCGTGCGGCAGCCACTGAAGCCAGCGTCGAGCAGCGCTCGCTCGTACTCCGCAGCATCGGCGAACGGGCCCAACGCGTGACGGCGGCGCGTCAGCACCCGGATCGCGCTGCGCAGGACCTTGGTCGCGGGCCCCACCTGGTTCTGCGCGACGGCGGTGTGAAGATCGACGATGAAGGCCGCGTGCGGGCGGCCCTCGAGCGCCCGCGCGACGGCAGAAAATAGCGAAGCCCTCGCCGCCGGATCGAAATAGCTCACCAAGCCCTCGGCGATGATCACGGGGCGCTGGGCACCGGCGAGTGCGTCGGCGAGCTGTGCGGAGAACTGCGGGGCGAGCACATCGAGAGCCAGCAGCCGGTGCCGCGCGGCGAGCCGCGCCTGCATCGCCGCCGGCAAGCGACCGATCGCCCGACGCTTGACCTCGATCATCGCTGGCAGATCGATATCGACCGTAGCGATGTCGCGATCGAGAGCCCACTCCACCGTCCTGGGCGTGAGACCGGCGCCAAGCTCGACCAGCCGGTCGGGTGCCAAGTCTTCGACCAATGCGTCGATCAGGAGGTGCCGATAGGCGAGAAACTCACGCATCGTCGGCACCCCGGGCAACACCCGCGTGGTCCACTCGCCCAGCGCGAAGAACCCCCAGTAGAGCGCCGCACCCGTGGGCGTCGCGAGGTACGAAGCGTAGGGCAGTCGCAATCGACTCCACACGTAGGCGGTGTAGTGGGCCGTAGGCCCGATGCGGGCAGTGCTGCCGTCGCTCACTGTCATCGGTCGAGCATCCGCAGGGCCTCGCTCGATGAGATGGCCACGCGCTCGGCGAGCGCGAGGACCAACTCGCGCTCGGCAGCACCTCCAAACGACGACCGCACCAGCGGCACCAGCGTGACCATCGCAATCGCCCGCTCCTCGGGGGTGAGCGCGGCCAGTCGTCCAACCACTTCGTCGAGCGCTGGTGGAGCATCAATCAGGGCCGCGAGTTCAACGCGACGGGACTCCTCGACCGCCAGCCGGGCCACGACCTCCTCGAACTCGGCACGCTCACCGCTGTCAGCCACGCCATCGGCGTTCGCGAGCATTGCCGCGAACGCTGCAACGGCCTCCCCTCGGCGCTGCGCTTGCGCGCCCCACTGCACGCGCCACTGCTGCGTCTGCTCGGCGTCCACCCCGAGCCGCGCCGCGAGGTCGTCGTGAACCCAGACCTCCTCATCGCTCGCGCGGCCGTCGGCCAGCGCCATCCGCCACGCGCGCTCCAAGATGGTCTCCGCAAAGAACGGAGGCGGCAACGAGAGCTCGCCTAGCCGAACTTGCAGCGCCTCGCGATGTGCAAGCAGCGCGAGCCAGGTGTCGGCCTCCTCCGCGGGCAGACGCTCGTCGAGCATCCACAGCGCCTGATCCCACTCGCCGACCTCGATGATGCCGTCGGCGTGTGCGATGAGCCCGCATGCGACCAGTGTCCACTCTTGCTCGGGTGACAGCACCATGAGCCGAGAGTAACGCCCCGAGCGCCAACCTGCACACGAGCTGCGTCGCGGCGCGGGCCGTCTTGGGCTGCACGCGGGCAGGGCCTCGGCCCCAGCGTCCGCAGTGATCAGCCAGTCCCGGCGACCGGCAAAGGCCGCTTGCGCATCCCAAAGGTATGCTCGGGCCCCGGGAATTGGCGTCGCCGGACCTCGTCGCGGAACGCCTGTGCCGCGGCGACGACTCGCGTGTGGCCCTCGTCGTAGCGTTTGACGAACTTGGGGTGCAGATCCGCCGTCATCCCGAGCAGGTCGTAGCAGACCAACACCTGTCCATCGCAGTGGACACCCGCCCCGATGCCGATGGTCGGGATCGACAGCGTCTCGGTGATGCGTGCCGCGAGCTCACCGGGAATCCCCTCGAGCACCAGCGCATAGGCGCCAGCGTCCTCGACAGCGCGAGCGTCCGCGAGAATCTTGTCGGCGGCCTCGGCATCACGGCCCTGCACGCGGAAGCCGCCCAGCGCGTGCACCGACTGCGGCGTCAGGCCCACGTGGGCCATCACGGGGATACCCGCGTCGACGATGCGACGGATCGTCGGTGCGATCGTCGCGCCACCTTCGAGCTTCACCGCATGGGCACGACCTTGCGCAAGAATGCGCCCCGCATTGCGAACCGCTTCGTCGGCCGTGATCTGATAGCTGAGAAACGGCATGTCACCCACGACGTGGGCATAGTGGCTGCCGCGGGCGACGGCTCGGCAGTGGTAGACGATGTCGTCCACACTCACGCCGAGCGTGTCGGTGTTGCCTTGCACGACCATGCCCAACGAGTCGCCGACGAGCAGGATCTCCACGCCGGCTTCGTCGAGCATGCGGGCAAAAGTCGCGTCGTAAGCCGTGACCATGGTCAGCGGGAGGCCGCCCTTGCGCCCACGGATCTCGGGCACGGTCACTGGCTTGCGGTCCTCGTGTGCGTCGCCGGCGACCGCGGGCGCCGCGCTGGGACGGCCATACTTCACTTCAGACGTGTCAGTCACGTGGGTGCCTCCGCCTTCTGGTCGCGGCCGAGCAAAACGCCCGGTCCCCGCCTTGGGATGCAACCTCTAAGTTAGCACTGCATTGGCACCGACCAAAGCCGCCATCCGCAGCACGGGGCTGCGAGGGCGCAGTGTGGTGGCGAGCCGCCATCGCTCGCGGGTGGATCCGGCCCGGCGCGCGCCCTTGCGCGGTGAGTCGACGGCCACTGATACAGCCGCGCCGCGGTTTGACGGCGTTCCGGGCACATGCCAACCTCCCGCCCGCTTCGGCCCCTTGGCCGACGCATGAGGTCCACCATGAGCTTCACACTTCCCCCGCTGCCCTACGCCAAGGACGCGCTCGTGCCCCACATGAGCGCGGAAACCTTCGATTACCACTACGGCAAGCATCATCACGCCTACCTGAACAAGCTCAACGAGCTCGTTGCCGGAAAGCCCGAGGAGCAAAAGTCGCTCGAGGAGCTCGTCCGCACCGCGGATGGTGGGCTGTTCAACCAGGCCGCTCAGGTCTGGAACCACACTTTCTTCTGGAACAGCATGAAGCCCTCGGGCGGCGGCCAGCCGTCCGGAGACCTCGCGGCCGCCATCGAGCGCGACTTCGGCAGCTTCGAGAAGTTCCGCGCCGACTTCACCGCCGCGGCGATCGGGCGCTTCGGTTCGGGTTGGGCCTGGCTCGTGGCCGACGGCGGCAAGCTGAGCATCACCACGACCGCCAACGCCGACACGCCTCTGCGCGAGGGCAAGTCCTGCATTCTCACCCTCGACGTTTGGGAGCACGCGTACTACGTGGACTACCGCAACGCGCGACCCAGCTTCATCAACGCGTTCTTCGACCATCTGGTCAACTGGGACTTCGCCAACGAGAACCTCGCCGCGAGCCTCCGGTAGTCGCGACGGCTCGACTCTTGGGCCCCTCGAACGAGGGGCCGCGGCAATGTTCGAGGGTCGAGGGTCCACGGCGTAACGCCGCCCATCAATCCTCGATCGAGAAGGTCTCCTCCGACAGTGCCATCGCGCCTGGGCGGTCGCCGAACCACAGCGGCGCGGGTACTAGAGCGAGCACCTGCGTGATGGGGCGCGGCAGCGCCCAACCGAGCGCGACCTGGCCAAGCCCGCGAACGCTCACCTCTTGACCAAGCGGATTGGGAACATTGAACCCAAGGATCGCCTTGAGGTTCTGCAGCACGGTCGGGGGCTCGGGATACAACACGACATCACCCTCGGCGGGCCCGAGCCCGACGATCGCCCGGGCGCGCAGCACCGCCTCACGCAGGCCGCCGTAGTCGTCCACCAGCCCGATCTCGATCGCCCGCACGCCGCTCCACACCCGGCCGCGAGCGGCCTCGTCGACCTGGATCGCCGTCATGCTGCGGGCCGTCGCCACCCGCGCGACGAACTCTCGATAGCTGTCCTCGATGCCGCGCTGGGCGGCGTCGCGCTCGTCGTCGGAATATGGCTTCCACCACGAGCGCAGCCCGGCGCGGTCGCCGAAATCGAACTGGTCGATGCCCAGCCCGAGTTTGTCGGCGAGTCCTGAGAGGTCGAACTTCGGATAGAAGATTCCAATGCTGCCGGTCGCCGTGGTGGCGTCGGCGAAAATGTACTGCCCGGCGGTCGCGATGTAGTAGCCACCGCTGGCGCACGTGTTGCCCATCGAGATGACCACGGGCTTGCGCTTGCGGGTGAGGTCGAGCTCACGCGCGATGTCGTCGGCAGCGCGTACCGAGCCGCCCGGACTGTCGATACGAACGACCACCGCCCGCACCGAGTCATCCTTGCGCAGCGCCGCGATCTGCTTGGTCAGCGTGGTCGACCCGGCGATCTTGCGGCCGAGCACGGGGATCGTGAAGCTCTCACCTTCGAGTAGATCGCCCTCGATGGTCAGCACCGCGATCCGCTGGGCCGGGCCAAAGGTCGTGATGTGCTCGCGCTGACGGTCGGGTTCTTCGACGCGGACCTTGCGCCCGAGCCAGCGTTCGAGCCGGGCGTCGACCTCATCGGGGAACGACATCTCGTCGATCACGCCGTCACGCATGGCATCGGGGGCGGCGATCGGGGCGTGGTCGATCCACTCCTTCACCACCAACGGATCCTGACCACGGTCGCGTGCGGTCGATCTCAGCACATGGTTCCACACGTCGGTGAAGAACATCTTGCGCTGACGGGCGACCGGATCGCTGGCGGTCGGTCGCTGCCAGACATCGGGCACACCCTTGTACTCGGCGACCCGGACGAACTCGGCGCGAACGCCGAGCTTGGCGAGCAGTTCGGCAAAATAAAACGACTGGATCCGCATCCCCAGCAGCTCCAGCCCCGCGTTGGGGTGGGCGAGGATTCGATCGGCGTGCGCCGCGACGAAATAGCTGCGTAGCCCGCCGCCGTGCATGTACGCCGCCACGCGACCGCCGCTGCGCTGGACCCGGAGCAAGGCCTCGCGCACTTCCTCGAGCTGCGCGTAACCGAGGCCCATCCCCTCGGTCTCGATGAGCGCGACGCCCCGTCGCTCCCCGATCTCGTCGATGTCCCGGATGAGCTGCCATAGGCCGCGATCGCCCCGGTACTTGCGCAGCGCCAGCTTGGTCACCAAGCGGGGTCGAACGTTGACGACGCTTTCGTACCGCTCCTGCGACACCCGCAGCCGCGCGACGCCGCCGTCGACGGAAAACGACGAGGCCCCACCCGCGGACGGCGTCACGCCGCCGAGAAAACCGAAGTGTCCGAAGTCGAGGCCAAACCCGGCCGTGATCCGCACGCCGTCGCGCACGCCCGTGTCACCGACCAGGCCGTTCGCCGCGGGGAAGAAGCTCAGACGCTCAGCCTCGGCGAACAGCCTCACACCGCCCACCGAAAGCAACAGGCGACCGCGCGGATCCACGTAGTGGGTGCGAAACCGGGCGTCGGCCGGAACCGCGGGGGCGTAGCGGCTGCCCAACGCGATCTCGAGCGCACCGGTGCCCAGCGGCCGCACGGCGAGCTCGGGATCGAGCACGTACGACTGAGTCACCTGCGGTGCAGGTCCGGTGTGGGGAACATTGATGCTGCGCGCGACAAAGCCGAACGCCAGAAACCGACTCGGCCACCACGACAGCGCGAGGTCCAGCGCGTTGGTGCCTGCGGCGTGAAAATTCTGGCTCGAGAGCAACCGAGAGTACGACAGGCCCAGCGAGATGTTGCGCAGGGCCCGAGGGGCCGCACGAAACCACTTCGAGATCCAGCGCGTCATCGGCACTGCAAGCGCGAAGCTCAGCTTGCTGTAGCGGTCGTCCGGATTCTGCGGTTGATCGATGCCACCGTCGCTGACCCCCGGCGTGAACGGATCGAGGTACTGGTAGCCAATGCCGATCGCGGCGAGCTGAAACGGCAGCGGCAACCCCATCAGAACGCCGACGCCATTGCCACGCCGCAGTGCCGAGGGCTTGGTCCACGCCAGGTCGAGCACGCCGTTGAAGCCGCGAAGGAACCCTAGATTCGCCGGATTCGTCACCGTCGCGGCACCATCGGCTTCGCCCGCGACGGTCGTGTAGACGCGATCGGCGTCGCGCGTGATCGGCCGGGGCTCACCGTCGTTCGGACTGGCGGTGCTCGGCGTCGGTACTCCCGCGGTCAGCGTGGCAACCACGCATGTAGCGATCCATGCCGCCCGACGGCGCCCCGCTTTGGTGCCCGCGTGACTCACCCCTTCACCCATACCACGGTGACGGCGTCGCCTCCCTCCGGGGCCAAGCCCGGGCGATGGCGGACCACGTGATCGAGGCGGGGTAGATGCTCTCGCACCGCCTGGCGCAGCGCCCCGGAACCATGACCGTGGCGGACCAGCAGGACCTCGCAGTCGTCCTCGATCGCCCGCGCGAGCTGGACCTCGAGCAATGCGAGGGCCTCGTCGGGCCGTGCGCCTCGAAGATCGACGACGTTGTCGATGCCGGGCTCGACGGGGCGAGCGTCGGCGCCGAAGTGCCGGCCGGCATCACTCGTCGCCGCCGGCGCGGCAGCGGTCGCAGGCCGACGAGGTCGCGCGGTACTCGGCGCCCGAAGCTCGTCCCGCCCGACCGTCGTGCGCAGATTGGGCAGCTGTACCGTCACCCGATCGCCTTTGACCGCGACCACCTCGCCGTCGACGCCGAGAGTTTCCACCCGCACGCGATCACCTCGCTCGATCGCTGCCGGCGGCAAGCCGACCGGCGTGGGCTGGGCCGGCCGATGTCGATCCACCGCCGCCCCTGCACGTTGCACGGTGGCTTCAATCTCGGCGATGCCTTCATCACCCCGGCGCGCGAGCTTGCGTGCGGCGCGAAGGTCGGCCTGGAGCGCGCGCAACTCGGCCGCAGTCGCCGAGTGGGCGCGTAGCAGCTTGGCTGACGCGCGCTCGTTCTCGTCGCGCTCGAGCGCCTCGAGACGCCCACGGGCAGCCGCGAGCGCCGCCCGTTCGCGCGCCACGGCAAGCGTCTCATCGACGAGTCGTTCGCGCAGGGCCGCAACCTCCCCCAGCAGCTCATCGACCCGTCGGGCACCACTGCCGACCAACTCGGCCGCGCGATCGACCACCGCCGCGGGCAACCCGACACGACGCGCCACCGCCAACGCGCTGGAGTTGCCTGGAATGCCCATATGCACCCGAAATGTCGAACGCAACTGCTGCAGGTCGAAGCCGACCGCGGCGTTGACGAACCGCTGTGGGTCGGAGTGCGCGAGCAGCTTGAGCCGCTCGTAGTGGGTTGTCACCACCAGCGTCGCTCCGAGATCGACGAGCGAGGTGACGATCGCCTCCGCGAGCGCCGCCCCCTGGTCGGGATCGGTCCCGACGGCGACTTCGTCGAGCAACACCAGCGTGCCAGGCCCATCTTCACCAGCATGGGCACATGCGAGTCGGACGTTGTGGATATGGGCGGTGAACGTGCTGAGGTTGCGAGCGATCGACTGATCATCACCCACGTCGGTGACGACTGTGCGAAACACGGGGATGCTCGCGGCGCGTGAGGTCGGCACACGGACGCCGGCCTTGGCCAGCAACACGCACAGGCCAATGGTCTTGAGCGCGACGGTCTTGCCGCCAGCGTTGGGTCCGCTGACCACCAGGGCACTGCCCACTGCGACACCGAGATCGTTGGGCACGACCTCGCGACTGCGCAGCAGCATGATCGGGTGACGGGCGTCGGGCAGCTCGAGAATCGCGCCGGGTTTCGGCTCGGCCAGTACCGGGGTGATACCTCCGAGGCGCTGCGACACCAGCAGCCGGGCGTGCACCGCATCCAGGTGCACCAAGGCCGTGGAGCAGCCCGAGATCCGCGGAGCGTGGTCGCCGATCTCGCGCGACAACTCGGCGATGATCCGCTGCTCCTCGGCTCGTGCCGCCGCGATCGCAGTCCGCAGCGCGTTGTTGTCGTCGACCAGCGCTTGGGGCTCGACAAAAAGCGTCTGTCCGCTCTGACTCGTATCGTGGATGATCCCGGCGATGGTGCCCGGAGTTCCGCTCTTCGAGAACGCGCTGGCCCGCACGGGGACCACGACCCGGCCCTCGCGCTCGGTGACAAACGCGTCACCGAACGCATCCGCGAGGCCGGGTCGACGCAGCAGACGTTCGGCGGCTTGGCGCAGCGCCACCCGAGCCTGACGCACCCGATCGCGCAGCGATGCCAGCGCAGGACTGGCCGCGTCCGATAGCGCCGGTTCACCGTTGGCGCCCTCGCGATCGATG
>CANLQR010000109.1 GCA_947492135.1 Deltaproteobacteria bacterium
ATCCTCTTTCGTGCGCTCCGCGAGCGCATGACCACGCACCTGCTCGCGCGCTATCTCGAAAAATATCGCGGCGAGTGGAGCGACGAGGAGATCACGCACTGCGCCCAGGTCTTGGCGGTCGGCGCAATCAAGTATGGGATGCTCTCGCGTGATGTGAATCAGAAGATCGTGTTCGACCTCGAGGCCTGGCTCGAGCTCGAAGGCAACACCGGTCCCTATCTGCAATACAGCGCCGCACGGGCGGGATCGATCCTCCGCAAAGCTGCCGCCGGGGGCATCGCGACCGATCCCGAGGCACTCGGGGCGGCCAGCGTTGCCGTGCTGTCGACGTTGGAGCAGCCCGAAGAGCGCGACCTCGTGCTCGTCATCGACGGGCTACGAGGCGCCGCCGCCCAGGCCGCCGCGACGCTGCGACCGTCGACGTTGTGCGCGTACCTCCACGAACTCGCCAAGGCGAGCAATCGCTTCGTCAACGCCAAGCACTGCCACGTGCTGCACAGTGAGGGCGAGGTCCAGCGCGCGCGACTGCTGCTGGTCGTGGCGGCGCACAACGCGTTGCTCTGGGGCCTGAACTGCCTGGGCATCGAGGCGCCGCTGCGCATGTGAGCTGCGGCATCGCGTGAGATCGCGCAATCGCAATCCGGGCGGCAACCCCACGCCCGCTGGCACGCAGTCGCGACCAGTCGTGATACGGCAGCACCATGGCTGATGACTCCCGCACGCCCGTGATCGTCGACGCGATCCGTACACCGATCGGGCGCCTGCGCGGCGGCCTGTGTACGATTCGCCCCGACGATCTGGCGGCTTTCGTCGTGCGCGTGCTCGCGGAGCGCCACCCCGCGGCGATGGAACAGCTCGAGGATGTGATCCTCGGTGCAGCCAATCAGGCGGGCGAGGACAACCGCAACGTGGCGCGTATGGCCGCGCTGCTCGCCGGTCTCCCGGTCGAGGTCCCCGGCATGACCGTCAACCGGCTGTGCGGGTCCGGCATGGAGGCGGTGCTCCAGGCCGCCAAAGCGATCATCTCCGGCGAGGGCGAGGTGTACATCGCCGGCGGCGTGGAGAGTATGACCCGTGCGCCCTTCGTGATGCCCAAAGCCGAGGAGGCGTACGCCCGCAAGGCCGAGATGTTCGACACCTCGCTGGGCTGGCGGATGATCAACCCTGCGATGCAGCGGCTGTACCCGATCGAAGGGCTCGGCGAGACGGCCGAGAACGTGGCCGAGCGCTTCGGCGTCTCTCGCGAGGATCAAGATGCGTGGGCGCTCGAGTCCCACCGCAAGGCTGCGCACGCCCAGGACGACGGTTGGTTCGACGATGAGATTGCGCCGATCGAGGTCCCCCGCGGGCGCGACGAAGAGCCCGTACGCATTGCCGCCGACGAAAGTGTCCGGCGCGACAGCACGCTGCAAAAGCTCGCGAAGTTGCCGGCCGCGTTCCGCAAGGGCGGGACGGTGACCGCCGGCAATAGCTCGTCCCTCAACGACGGCGCCGCGGCCCTGCTGGTCATGTCGCTGGCCCGCGCCCGCGCCCTGGATCTGGATCCGCTGGCCCGGATCGTCTCGTGGGGACACGCAGGCGTCCACCCCGGGGTAATGGGCATCGGCCCGATTCCGGCGAGCCGCAAGGCGCTCGAGCGGGCCGGGCTCGGAGTGGCCGGGATCGACATGGCCGAGCTCAACGAGGCCTTTGCGGCCCAGGTTCTCGCGTCGTTGCGCGCGCTCGAGCTCGACCCCGCGAAGGTCAACCCGCAAGGCGGCGCCATCGCGCTGGGCCACCCACTGGGTTGCTCTGGGGCCCGGATCATGACCACGCTGGTTCACGGCCTCGCCCGCACCCGCGGACGCTACGGCCTTGCGACCATGTGCATCGGCGTCGGTCAGGGCATCGCCTGCGTCGTCGAACGGATGTAACCCCACCACCCGTTTTTTTCCCCGCTCGTTGTCTTGCAGGATCCCATCATGAAACTCCGCCTCGTGACCCCGCCCCTGTTGCTGCTGCTCGCCTGTGCCGCCGAGAGCGACGGCGACACCCAAGCCAACATGATGTCGGCCACGGCCCCGGACACCTCGGCCGGCAGTGGTGACGCCGTGCTCGGCTGCGCGGTGCCCGAAGAGCAGGACAGCACCGATGGCATGAGCAACCCGCTGATGGAGACCTGGGGCGCGGCGTGCAGCACCGATGCCGAGTGCGTCGCGCTGATCGGAGACGGCGGCGTGTGCCTGTTGGAGGCGGTCGTCTATGAGCTGCCGTACGGCTACTGCACCAAGCCGTGCGCGCTGCCCGATATGAGCACGCGTTCGGTGGTCGATGATCCGGCGTGCGACCCGGCCGGTGGCGTCGCGTGCGTTGGCCAGCAGGGAGCGTTCGAGTACTGCTCGCCGCTGTGCACCGATGATGCCCAGTGCAATCGCGACGGCTACATCTGCCGCCAGATGCCGATCATCTCGATGATGGGTGATCCGTCGCTGTGCCTGATGCCCGATTGTTGTCAGGACACCTGCGACCCGAACGACTGATGCTGCCGCGGCTCCACGGGGGCGCGGTCGGGACCGAGTTGGCCCGCCGGGGGTTCCCGCTGCGGGCGCCGGCGTGGTCGGCCGAAGCAAACCTGGCCGCGCCCGATCTCGTCGCCGCCATCCACCATGACTATGCCGCGGCCGGTGCGGTGCTGGTCACCGCGAACACGACCTGCGCGCACGAACACAACGTTGGTGCGGCCATGGCGGAGCACTGCAGGGTCGCCATCGATCTCGCCCGCCGTGCGGGTGTGGCGGTTGCCGCGTCGTTGGCAATGTTGCCGCGTTCGATGAGCCCCGACGAGCGGAGCACTGCGTATCGCCGTGCGGCCGACACGATGCGTGCGGCCGACGTGTTGTTGCTCGAGGGCGTCGTCGATCCCGAGGAACTGCTGCGCGCCGTCGCGGCGACGCGATCTTGGCCCGGCTCGCGGTGGGCGGCGCTGGCGGGCCCCGGGGTCGCGGCGCTACCCGACGCGGTCGCCGCCGCTGTGGGCGCTGGCATCGCAGGGCTGGCCGTTCACTGCTGCACGCTGCAGCAGGCTGATTCCGCGCTCGCCGCGGCCCGCAGCGTGGCTCCTCAGACGCCGCTGGCGGCCTATCCGAGCCCGGAGTGCGACGACGACGAATTCGCGCGCGCACTGGTCGGGATGGCGAGTGCCCATCGACTGACTTGGGTCGGATCTTGCTGTGGCAGCACACCGCTGACGACCGCCGCAATTGGCGCCTCACTATCATTGGCGAAAAAGACCACGCAACGCGGTGGGCCGACGACATAGCGGTGTGCCATATATGTGGTGAATGCGCGGCCTCGCTCCGAATCTGCTGTTGCTCGCACTTGGTTCTGCGTTGGCCTGTGGCGACCCTGGGGAAACCACAGACGAGGGCAGCACCGGCATCGCCACAGTCACAGCCACGGTCACAGCCACAGTCACAGTCACAGCCACCGACGATACCGGCACGGCCACCGACGATACAGCGCCCCCGACCACGACGACGGCCGGAACCTCCGCCACCTCCGCCACCTCTGCGAGCGCAGACGCGACCAGCGACTCTCCCGAGTCGAGCGACAGCGAGCCGCACGACGAGTGTGCCTTCAGCGAGTCGTTCGACCTTCCCGATGGCAGTCCGTGGCCGAGCCACTGGACGGACGTCGGTGGGGTGGCGCTCGCCGATGTCCAAGGCGGTCGCGGTCGGCTGCTTCCGACTCCTGGCCCCTACGCCGTCGCCCGGATGGTCACTGCGCTCGATTGCACCGACGTCGAGGTCACGTTTTCCTTCGAGTTCGCCGGCGAGGGCACCAGCGGGGTCGGCATGTACGTCCGACACAACGGTGGCTACCTGCAGCAGACCATGCCGCAGGGCCAGGGCTACTCGATGTTCGTCGAGGACTTTCGTCAGCCCGAGGGCATCGGCGTGTGGCGTGAAGTCAACGGCGTCGAACAGATGCTCGAGCCGAGCGTGCCGGTGTCGGTGGAACCCAACGTCCGGTATCTCGCCCGAGTTCGCATCACCCAACTCGACGGCGGCACCACCAGCCTGCAAGCCAGCTTCTGGCCGGCGTCGGGGAGCGAGCCCGACGGGTGGCAGGTCGAACGTACCGACTCGACCGCAAGCCTGCAGGGCGCGGGTGGCAACCTCGCGGTCGACACGTACACGTCGCTGATGTCGGGGACCTCCCCCGACATGTTCGTCGACGACATCATCGTGGCCGCCGCGTAGCACAGGTGGCGGTGGCGGTGTCCCCGTCGGCGCAGACGTCGTATCGTGGCGCCGTGAACGAACCCGATCGCGCCTCGCAACCGCTGCAATTCGTGCAGTTCGAGCAGGTCGCGATGCTCGATGTCGCGGCCGGCAGCGGGCTCGCGTTCCACCGCGGCGCGCTGGTGGTGGTCGCCGACGACGCGTTGGTGCTTTCGCGCTACACGACGCTGGGCGCCCCACTGGGCACGATTCGGCTGTTCGAGGGCGAACTCCCCGAGGATCCGCGGGAGCGCAAACGTGCCAAGCCCGACCTCGAGGCGCTCGTGGGCCTCCCCGACGGATCGCTGCTGGTGGTCCCGTCGGGCTCCACGCGACGGCGACGCACCGGGGCTGTGCTCAGGCGTGCTCGCGTCACGGTGGTCGACTGGACGCCGCTGTACGAGCGACTCGAGACCGAGCTCGACGACCTCAACGTCGAGGGCATCGCCATGCTCGGACATTCGCTCGCGCTGTTCACCCGCAGGACCGGAAAGAGCGGCAGCAACGCCATCGTTCGCCTGCGCCTTCTCGACACGATGGCCGCGCTGCAGAGCCCTGCGCCGCGCCTGTCCGCAGGTTTGCTCGAGAGCATACGCGCGGTGGATCTCGGCGCTGTCGAGGGCACGCCGCTGGGCTTCACCGACGCGGCGCGGTGGCGTGGCGAAGGGGTCTTGTTCAGCGCCGCCGCGGAGGCCACCGACGATCCGATCGAGGATGGACGGGTGGTGGGCTGCATCGTGGGTCGCATCGACGCGACCGGCCGCGTGCGCGCACGGTGGCAGGTGGCCGGCCCCGCAAAGATCGAAGGCATCTCGGTCGTCGATGACCAGTGGTTGTACGCAGTCAGCGATGCCGACGACGCCACGATCAACTCACCCCTGCTGCGCACACCTGTGGCGCAGTTCGAGTGAACCGGAGGCCAACGCCGGGGTTCGCCATGGGACCACGCCTAAGTCCCCAGCATTGGACGCCCGCCGAGCGGCCGCCAGGGCGTCTTGGCGCGGCGCTTTGATAGCGGCGACCGCAAGGTTGGTATCATCCGCCTCGCTTGTCCCGCGCCGCCCTCCCCATCGTCTGTCTGGTGCTCGCCGCGGCGTGTCACCCCCCGATTCCACCCGATCCGCCCGAGCTCGATCCGGGAGAGCATCTGCTGCTGACGCCTCGCGGCAACCCCGAGGAGTTGCTCGGGCGCACGGTCACCGCCGATCCCAACGGCGGATACGTGGTGTCCAACGAGCGACCACCCGGATGCGAAGTCACCGTGCGCCGCGTGCCCGAGCGTTGGCAGCGCACCTACGTGCAGGACGTCGGACGCTCCGCGCATTTTGGAACGGGCTCGACACCCGTAGGAGAGATCACCGCCGAGCACGGCAAGTCCGTGCGAATCGACGCCCAGATCGACAACCTCGAGGTGCTCGAAGGTGATCTGCGGGGTTGCTCGGGCACCGTCGTTTCGTCCGTCAAGGTGGGTACCGGCAAGCGCGAGCTGCAAAAGCGCGAGGACACCAAGGCCGACGTCAAGGTCAAGGTCAAGGGTGTCCCCGTTGGCGCTGGAGGAGCGCGGTGGAACACCGTGGGCCGTGCGCTCGAGTGGCGCGAGCCACAGGCGTGGGCCTTCTCCGTGGTCGACACCGGCGGCACCGCGCCCATGCGGGTCGAGCTCGTGCTCATGCCCGACGCCCTGCACGACGGCGACCAGTTCACCGTGCGGGTCCTCAGCGCCAGACAGGTGTATTTGATTGGAGGCTACCTCTCGGATGACGGTGGCGCGGGCATGCTGCTGCCCAACCGCGCCCAACCGACGCCAACGGTCACCGCGGCCGGACAGATCGAGCTGACGCTCCGCGCGAAGCTCAGCCAGCCCGGGGTGGCCGGCCGCGACCGCTTCGTGCTCTACGCCTTCTCCGAGCTCGGCGATTTCGAGATGTTCAAGCCGCCGGGGGGCAGCCTGGGCGAGGCGCAAATTCGCGAGTACTTCGAGGGGCTCCGCAAGCGGCTCGAAGGCATCCCCTCCTATCGATGGACCACGATCGAGGGGTTCCTCCTGATCGAGCCGGCCGGCTAGCGGCGGCCTCGAGCGCGTCCCTCGCCGTGCGCCGGCTCGCTCTGATAGTCTCGCGGGCGAATGTCGCTTCGTGCCCTCGTCATCAGCGTGCTGGTCACCGCGCTCGCGCTTCCGGGGCAGGTGGCGTACGCGCAACCGGCCGACCGTGATCTCGATGGGGTGGCCGACGACGCCGACAGTTGCCCCGACGTCTACGGCGCCCCGCCGCTGGGCTGCCCGCCGCAAGCGCCGCCGCCGGTCACCGATCGCGATGGCGACGGCGTCGCGGATGGTGTCGACGCTTGCCCCGACCAGGCCGGTCCCGTCGCCGGATGTCCGGAGGTCGCCGCGGCTCCGGCTCCGGTGGTCGAGGCCCCACCCGCGGATCCCAACGACGAGTACCAGCAACTGTTGCGGACGCTGCCGAACGACTACGACCTGGCCTACACGTTCGACGCGCCGGCTCGCAAGAAGAAGCGGGAGAACGATCCCGGTCGGGCGGCAAAAAAGATCCGTTCGCTCGGCATCGCTGGCGCCTCGCTGGTGCTGGTCGGCGCGGTGGGCTTGATCGCCACGCTCAGCACCGGCGCGGTGATGACCAAGAACGCCGAGGATGAGCTCAAGGAGATGAAGGCGGCCATGACTCCGGCCGACATGGTGGGCAGCGCTCGCGAGGATGCGATTAACAAGGGCATCGTCGGCGACAAGGTGTTGATCGGCGGCTCCGCGGCGAGCTCGGGCGTGATGGCGTTGGGCTTCGTCTTGCTGATCGCGGCGCGTTCGCTGAAAAAGAAAAACTACGGCTCCACGCCCAGCTCCGGTGGCTCGATGTCCGACAAGACCCGTCGCAATCTGACGGTCTATGGCGCGCTGCTGCTGGTGTACGGCTTGATCGGCGTCGGTGCCGGCGCCGTGCTGGCCAAGAACGACGACGCGAAGAAGGCGAAGAACGGCAAGATCCTCCTGGGCACCGGCGCTGTGCTCGGTGGCATTGGGCTCTTGATGTTCATCCCGGTGCTGGTCAACAAGTTCAAGAAGTCTGCGCGGCTCAACGTGGGACCCATGTGGGTGCGCAGTGGTGCCGGCGCGGGTCTGCGGCTGCGATTCTAGGATCCCGCAGCGCGAGGGCGCCAATGCCATGCAGCCCTGGTCGCGGCGAAACTGGTCTCTCGCGGCGCTCGTGGCAGGGGCCTGTCGCCCCGCGAGCGACGCGTCGTTGGTCGTCGCCGCCGCGTCGAGCCTCACCGAGGTGTTCACAGCGATCGCCGAGCGCTGGAAGGCCAGCGGCGGGCGGTCGACCGAGCTGCTCTTCGACGCGAGCTCGCGCCTGGCCCGTCAGATCGAGGCAGGCATGCCCGTCGACGTGTTCGCCTCGGCCGATGCGCGGTGGATGGACACGCTGAGTGCAGCCGGACGCATCGACACGCCCAGTCGGCGCCTGTTGTGTGGCAATCGCCTGGTGGTGGTGGTTCCGCGAAGCCGCCCGGCACCCGCCGACCTTGCCGGGTTGGCTGCGATCGGGCGACTCGCATTGGCCGGCCCCGAGGTTCCCGCCGGTCGCTATGCCCGCGAAGCGCTCGAGTCCGCAGGGCTGCTGACGGCGCTGGGGGATCGCATCGTCGAAGGTGACAGCGTCCGAACCGCGCTGGCGTGGGCAGCCCGGGGTGAGGTCGACGCGGCCATCGTCTACGCCAGCGACGCTCACATCGAGCCCCGGGTCGAGGTCGCCTTCACGCTCGAGGCCCGGCGCCATGGGCCCATCGTCTATCCGATCGCCGCAGTCGCGGGCAGGCCGCACCTCGACGACGCGCTGCGCTTCGTCGAGTTCACGGCTGGCGAAGAATCCACCACGCTGCTGCGCGCTGCGGGGTTCACCGTGGCAAGCTACGACGATGCCGGACTGGTACGCTGACCAAGGGTTCTGGGAGCGGGTGTATCCCGTGGTGTTCTCGCCGCAGCGATTCGCCCGCGCCGACGAGGAAACCGGGGATCTGATGGCGCTCACCGGGGTCTCCCGTGGGCGCGCGCTCGATCTGTGCTGCGGCCCCGGTCGTCACGCCGTCGCGTTGGCCCGACGCGGGTTCGATGTGACCGGGGTCGACCTGACCCCGTTCTTGCTCGACAGGGGGCGCGAGCACGCGGCCGCGCACAAGGTCCAGGTCGAGTTCGTGTGTCAGGACATGCGCGAGTTCGTGCGACCAGGGACCTACGACCTCATCCTCAACCTGTTCACCTCGTTCGGCTACTTCGCCACCGAGAACGAGGACATGCGGACGCTCAAGAACATGGTCGAGTCGCTGAGCGAGGGCGGTGCCGTCGTGATCGACACCCTGGGCAAGGAAGCGCTGGCCGAGCGGCTACACGCCGAGCGCACGCCCATCGAGGAGCACGATGGATCGCTGCTCGTGCAGAAGGTCGAGGTCGTCGACGACTGGTGCCGCGCCAAGAGCGAGTGGATCCTGATCCGCGGTGACAAGGTCGATCGATTCGCGTTCGAGCACACGCTGTACTCGGGCAAGGAACTCCGCGAGTTGATGAACTGGGCTGGCCTCTCCAAGGTAGACCTGTATGGCAGCCTCGACGGCCGCCGCTACGGTCCGGGCGCAGGTCGACTCGTCGCCGTCGGGCGCCGCTGAGCCCCCGAGGGGCTCTTTGGCCGCGTCTCCTACGCCAGTCGCTTGGCCGCGGAGACGACGTGCTCGGCGGTCATCCCGAGCTCCTTCATGACGAAGCCTCCGGGTGCCGAGAGCCCGAATCGATCGATCCCCAGGGTGACGCCGTCGAGCCCGACGTACTTGGCCCACGTCGAGCTGACGGTGGCTTCGATCGCGACGCGACGACGGCAGGACCGCGGCAAGACCTCGTCGCGATAGGCGTCGGGCTGGCGATCGAACCGAGCGAAGCATGGCAGGCTCACCACGCGGGTCCCCGGCCCGAGCTGCTCGGCGGCCGCGAGTGCGTGCTGCAGCTCGCTGCCCGCCGACAGGAGGATCAGCTCGAGCGGCGCGGTTTCCTTGCGGGCCACGTAGCCGCCCTTGAGTGCGCCCTCGCGCCGCGTCTTGACCGGGATCCCGCTGAGCAACGGCACGGCCTGGCGGCTCAATGCGAGCAGCGTCGGGCCATTCGGGCGCTCGAGCGCCGCCGCGAACGCGCCCGCGGTCTCCTCGGGATCCGCGGGGCGGATCACATCGAGGTTGGGGATGACGCGCAGCCCGGGGATGGTCTCGACCGGCTCGTGGGTCGGGCCGTCCTCGCCGACACCCACGCTGTCGTGGGTGAAGACGTAGACAACGGGGAGGTGGCTGAGCGCCGCCAACCGGATCGATGCCCGACAGTAGTCCGCGAAGACCAAGAAGGTTGCGCCGCTGGGTTGGAACAGGCCGTGGGCCGCGATGCCATTGAGGATCGAACACATCCCGTGCTCACGGATGCCAAAGCGGATGTTCCGGCCGCCGCGGTGGCTGGGCTTGAAATCATCGTCGCCGGCTTTGAGATCACCGATGTAGTTCAGGGTCGAGCCGTAGAGATCGGCGCTGCCACCGACGACCAGCGGTAGCACGGCCGCCAGCGGCTGCAATACATCTTGACCGGCCTTGCGGGTCGCGATCTTGGTGTCCGCGGGGAACTCGGGAATCGCGGCGAGCAGCGCGGCGGCGTCTGGCGGGGCAACGATGGTGCCGAGCCCGCGCGTATGGGCGAAGGCGCGAGTCGTCGCGAGTTGAGCGGCGAGCGCTGGGTTGCTCGCTTGCCACGCCGTGAACATCGCACACCACTGCGCGTAGTCGGCGTCCTGCTGGCGCTGGCGCGCGGCGAAGAAAGCCGTGACTTCCTCCGAGACAAAAAAGTGTTCCTTGGGCAGCCCAAGGCCGAGGCGAGCCTCGTCGGTGAACTTCGCCCCACCCTCGCCATGAGCCTTTTGCGTGCCCGCCACCTGGGCAATCCCTTTGCCGATGATGGTCGTGGCGATGATGACCTGGGGCCTGCGCGTGCCGGCGCCCTTGGCCTTGGCGAACGCAGCGGCGAACGCAGCGAGGTCGTGGCCGTCCACCTGTTGGACGTCGAAGCCGATCGCATCGAAGTACTTGGCTGTGTCCTTGCTTTGGGTCTGATCCGCCATCGCGTCGAGCGTCACGGCGTTCGAGTCATAGATCAGGATGAGGTTGTCCAGCTGATGATGTCCGGCAAACTCCATCGCCTCGAGGGCGACGCCCTCTTGCAAGCAGCCATCGCCGGCCAGACACACGATGTGGTGATCGAAGATCGCGTGCTGCGCGGTGTTGAAGCGGGCCTCGGCCATCTTCGCGGCCACGGCCATGCCCACCGCATTGCCGACGCCTTGACCGAGCGGACCACTGGTGGTCTCGACGCCGTTGGGCGTGGGCCCGAGCTCGGGATGTCCCGGAGTCTTGGACTCGTGCTGGCGAAAGCGCTCGAGTTGAGCGAGCGAGAACTCGGCGAAGCCGCTCAGATGCAGCCAGGAGTACAAGAACATCGAGCCATGCCCGGCCGAAAGCACGAACCTGTCGCGGTTGATCCACTCGGGATGCTGCGGGCATTGGCGCAGCGCGTGCCCGTAGAGCACCGCACCGATCTCCGCGCATCCCATGGGCAAGCCGAGGTGTCCGCTCTGGCAGGCGTGGACGGCGTCGAGCGCGAGCCCGCGCGCGATCGAGGCGGCCTTGGAAAGAAGCCCGGTGTCGAGTTCGCTCGTCATGCTTGCGGTTTTTATCGACCCAAAGCCGCCCCCGAAGCAAGGCACTGACCGACCCCCGGACAAAACCGGGGTGCCGAGCGAGATCAGTCGAGATCCAGCCCGCCGGGCGGCCCCGTCGAGCAGCGCCCACGCGGACTCACAACGGCAGATAGTGGCCTTCGACCATCAGCACGACGTCCTCGCTCGCGGGCACGTCGAACGTGAACGTGGCCCGATCGCCGGGCATGAGGGTCAGCGCGCGGCCCCGGCTGCCGCACGCGACGCCACTGTCGCGTCCACATCGTCGCGCCTGATACTCGACGCCGTCGACCCGCAGGGTCACCGCACGGATGAGCGTCACTTCCGGCTTGGCCTCGACGAGCGCCACCTCGAGCAGGCCACCGGCGAACGCCGGCAAGCGCAGCGATTGCACACCGTCGAGCTCGGGTTCGGAGAGCCGCCGCAGGATCTCGCCGACCCGCGTGGTCCCGACCTCGACGAAGGGGCACGCGGCCATCAAGCAGCGACTGCGGGTCTTGGTGGTCTTGCTGGCCGCGACCAGCTTGCGCAGCTTTGGCTTCCACCGAAACGTCCGCACCACGCGATGAGACTCGCCGTCGTTCGCGGGCCGCCCGTCGATGATCGTCGCGTCGCGGACACAGCCATCCTCGACGAACAACAGCTTGCCCGCAGAGGCCGCGAACTCGGCCGCGTGGGCGACCTCGATCGGCGCGTCGATCAGCGGATGGATCGCCCCGTCCCAGTACCCATAGACATGGAACCGCTTGTCAGGGTCGACGTCGCCCTCCTCGAACTGCCAGAACACCACGGCTTGGTGGGTCGCGTCGAGGCGCGTGACCGCGAGTCGCTGCTCGCGGTCGAGTCCTCCCCAGTAGTCGTTGGTGGGGTGGATCCAATCGAACGCGAGTGGCGGGGCGGCACCGATCGTCACGCTGCCAGCGTTGCCGATGGTGATCGTCTCGACGGTACCGTCGCCGTCGAGATCGGCGTGGGTCTGGGCGTACGGTGGCGCAGGCTCGGAGGGCTTGGTCGCAGCGGGCTCGGGTGGCGTCGCGGCCTCGATTGCGAGCACCCAGATCATCGGGCCGCTGCCGTGCGCGACGAACTTCGAGTAGGTCATTTCGCGAGCACGCACCGTGACGCTGGCGCCCCACGTCATGCCTTCGGGGCGGTTCGCCAGCGCGTACACTGCCCCTGCCGCGGTGGTGAACATCGGGTAGCGCTCGCCTTCGAGCTTGGTCCCCACCTCACCAACGCGCTCGACGAAACTGCCGGTCAAGGTGGCCTCGGGCCCGACCGACGCGTGGTGTCCACCGTCGAGCTCGTTGAGTTTCACGAGCGTGTCGATGCGAAAGTGGGTCGCCACAACGGCATGCCCTGCTGGCGCATGGCGACTTCCGGTGACGCGGACGCGGCGGTTGGCAAACCCCGCCAACCATCCTTCACGTCGGTAGGCGACGAACCAGCGCTCGCCATCCCCGAGCTCCAGCCATACCGCGTCGAGCCGCTTGGCACTCGCGCCCGCGTCGATCCGTACCGTGGCCTCGAGCTCGAGCACGCCATCGTCGGCCGGCGGCTCCGACTTCGGCGTGCTGTCGGTTTTGGGCTGGGCCGTGGGGGCGACTTCGATCGTTCCCCGCGCGGGCCCCGGGTTGGACGTACACGCCACCAGTGGCCACGCCAGCAGCAGCGGCCGGCAAGACCACAGGCGAGACCACGAGCGGACGGTGTCGTTGCGATCCGAAGCAGCCACAGCGCGCCTAGCTTGGCACGTTTGGCAGCTGTGGTCGTCCCATCGGGCGCTTGGACTGCTATCGTCGCGGCCACGGATGCCGCTGTCAGCGCAGCCGCCCGTCGACGCGGGCGCGGCGATCGGAGCGTCACTTCAGGTCGCGCTGTTGTGCACGGTGTTCGCAGCGCCGCTGGCGATCGCTGGGGGCTGGCTGCTTGCGCGCCGGCGCTTCTTTGGCAAGGCATTGGTCTCGGCCGCCCTGTTCGCGCCGATGGTCTTGCCCCCCGTGGTGACCGGGTTGTTGCTGCTCGAGGTGTTCGGCCACGACGGGCCATTGGGTGGTGCGCTCGCGATGCTCGGCGTGTCGATCCCGTTCACGCGGGCGGCGGCCGTGATCGCGGCGCTCGTGGTCGGGATGCCACTGTTCGTGATGGCGGCACGCGCCGCCTTCGAGGGCGTCGACCGTAGCTATGACGAGGTCTCCGCCACGCTGGGCGAGCGCCCCTGGCGAACGTTCATCCGGGTGACGCTGCCGCTGGCGTGGCCTGGACTGGTCGCAGGCGCGGTGCTGATGTTTGCGCGATCGCTGGGTGAGTTCGGGGCCACCATCGTGCTGGCCGGCAACAGCGGCGAGACCCGCACCATCGCGATCGCGCTGTACTCGCTGCTCGACCGACCCGGCGACGCCAGCGAGACCCGAATCCTGGTTGGCGCGAGCCTGGCGATCTCGCTGGCCACGCTGGTCGCCTACGAGTGGCTCAATCGGCGCCAGCGCCGACGACTGGAGCTCGATGAGTGAGACGTTCTCACTGGCGCTCGAGTTCTCGCGCCTGCGTCGCACGATCTCGATCTCGAGCGCCGCGCGACGCATCGCCGTGGTGGGCCCCTCGGGCGTCGGCAAGACCACCGTGCTGCGTGCCGTCGCGGGACTCGCCTCGGACGGCACCGGGACGATCCATGTGCTCGGTGAATCCTGGCAGGACAGCGCCACGGGCCACCGAGTCCCGGCGTGGCTGCGCGGCGTGGGCTGGGTGCCCCAGGACGCGCGGCTGTTCCCCCACGCCACGGTCGCAGAAAACCTGCGTTGGTCGCCGCGAGGCACCGACGGTGGCGCCGACGGTGGCGCCGACCGTGGCGCCGAGGTCATCGAGGCGCTCGAGCTCGGCGGCCTGCTGGAGCGGATGCCCAAGTCGCTGTCGGGAGGCGAGCGTCAACGCGTCGCGCTGGGGCGCGCGCTGCTGTCCTCGCCGCGGCTTTTGCTGCTCGACGAGCCGTTCGCGGCGCTCGACGCCGCCCTGCATGCACGGGTGCGCTCGTGGCTTGCGCGGCGGATCGCAGCGCTCCGAATCCCGATCCTGCTCGCGTCCCACGACCCTGCCGACATCGCCGCGCTCGCGGAGCATGTCCACCCGCTGGAGTGATCATTGTCGGGCCCTGCCCGAGCAGACCTGACTGGCCACCACGACCCCTGCGACTTCGTCCAGCCGCGAGTGCTCCCTAGGTTCTGACGGTACGATGACCAGCATGGCGATCGGAACCTCTCGCGCTGCACCGGTGCGTGTCGCACGGGCACTGGTACTGGCCCTCGTCGTGGGCGCCTGCGCCAAGGCGCCGCCCGAGCCGGCGACCGGCCCAGCGATCGCCGACAACGAGCATGAGGCGGTGGTGCCGGTGGGTCCAACGTCGGTCGTCGCCGCCACGCTGCGCCACGTCGCCGATCTCGGACAGCCGCTGACCACACAGCTTGCATTCGGCCCGCAGGGTCGGTGGTGGCACTGGGACGGCGAACAGGCCACAGCATTTATCGATGGTGTCGCGCAGTCCGCAACGCTCGACGCGACCGGGTTTCTCGCCGCGAACCCGCGGGTCCCAGCCGATGCGCCGCTGGCGATCGGCGCGACACTCGTGACCGCGACGGGCACGCGTGCGCTGCACCAGCAGGTCGTCTACGCCCTCAAATCTGACCAGCCTCCGTACGGGTACGAGCACACCAGCGCGAGGTTCAGCGCCGACGGTGCTCTGCTGGTGATCACGCAGAAGTGGCGCCCCAGCCGGTGTTGCCGCGACGAGGAGTCGCGACCCGATCCGCCGCACCTGATCGCGCAGCTGTATGACACCGCCACCGGTACCCACCGCGAGGAGATCGGCGTCCAGGCACCGGTGATGATCGGTCGCGAGCGCCTGTTGCTGTCCGGACGCCGCGCGCTGCTGCACAACCGCGAGCCATTGTATCCACTCAACAGCGAGACGTTCGAGTACTACCGCAGCGAAGCGCTGGCGCTCGGCGTCGACGAGTCGGTGATCGCGGCGGTGAAGACCGCCCAGACGCCGCGGCTGGCCCTGTACCGCGCGCGCGATGGTGTAGCACTGCACGAGTGGGAGGGACCTCCTGGGGCGACGGCGCTGGCGTTCCACCCGAAGCATCCGCTGCTCGCCGTTGCGGGCGACGAGGTGCTGCAGGTGTGGCGGGTCGACGGGACTGTGCCCACGCGGCTGGCCGAGGCCCACATCGGTGCAGCCCCGGACGCGATCGTGTTCCATCCGGAGGGCCATCGGCTCGTGCTCACCGGCCGGCACGGCGCGTTGTTCGACCTCGTGCTCGACGCGGCGCCCGCCGACGACGGGCCCGCAGCGTTGGCGACGGCGCTCGCGCGCCACGACCCTTCGATCCCACCGTTGCGTGCGGGCACCCGCGTCGTGGCGCTGAGCGTCGACGACGACCGCGTGCACGCGTACGGCATCAGCGGCGGCCTGTACACGTTCGACCGCGCCGATGGCCAGCGCGTACGCTCGTGGCTGCGTGAGGGCGATGACACCGGCGGTATCGCCGTCGCCAGGCAGGCGCCGGTGTTCGCCGTCGCCGAGCGGACGCCGCGAGCCGAGGAGAAGCGCTCGCGACGGGTGGATCTGATCGACGCGCGCACCTACGCCGTGTCAGCCACCGCCTTCGTTGCCGACGGCAAGCTCGCGAACCTGGTGCTGTCGCCCCGCGGGACCGCGCTCGCCTGGTCGCTCGAAGGCGATCACGTGGTCCACCTGGTCGAACCCAGTGGGCCCGCGCGGTTGCAGTTGTCCGCAAACAGCACCGGCGTCGAGGCCATCGCGATCTCGCCCGACGACACGCGTCTGGCCGTGGCCAACCGCCACGTCACCGACAACATCTTCGTGGGCACCGTGGGCACGACGACCGCGCTGGCGATCACCACGGATCGCGGGGTCTCGCAGCTGCTGTTCTCGCATGACGGTAAGCGCCTGTTCGTCGTCGACTTCGACGGGAAGATTCGCGTCGTCGATGCCAGCACGGGACGCGCGCTGGGGACCTTCGATCCCAAGGCCGGTAGCTCGGGCACGCTGGTCGAGAGTCCCGACGGCCGGCACCTGGCGTACGCGAGGCATGCGGTGGTCGTGCTCGACGCGATCACGGGCGCCGAGATCGCCCGCTTCGCGGTCACGGCCCAGGTCGAAGCGTTGGCGATCGCCCCCGCCGGGGACGTGCTCGCCGTCGGCGACACGCTCGGCGACATCCGACTGTTGGCTTGGCCTTGAGGCGGCGGGGCGCCCCGTCCACCACTGTCGCGGCGGCGAAACCTCCACGTGGGTTGGCTCGCCCGTCGATCAGGGCAGGTAGCTCGCCCCGTCCGGCATCCCCTGGTCGAACCACGGGAACAGCACCTCCGCGAGCTCCGGTGGGTGCGGGCAGCTCCCCACTGGCATGCGATAGCCGCGGACCTCGGACTCGATCGCCTGACCGAGCGTGCCGCTCTCGTACGATCGCGACAGATCGGCGTACTGCAGGAAGAGCGTGCCGCCGGGGGCCTGGAGGTGCTCCCACTCGAGGTTCTGGCCGCCGCTCATCAGGGTGTGGCAGCCACAGTTGTCCTCGAGCGCGTCGGCGATCACGGCCGGGAACACGCCGGCCTCCTCGCCGCGCGACAGCGGATCGAAGAGCTCGTCGTGGGTCACGTTCTGCACGCTGCAGTACGGACCCGTGGGCACGAAGCCGGTGCTCGAGCTCTCCTCGGCCGATGACGTCGTGAAGCTCGTCGCGCTCGTCGCGGAGGTCGTCGTGATCGGCCCGGTCGACGGGATCGGATCGCCGCTCGAGGCGTCGACGCCGGTGGAGCCGGTGGAGCCGGTGGAGCCGTCGTTGGCCTCCGTCGCACAAGACGGCCAGACGGCCACAAGGATCCCCATCAATGGTCGTGCGCGCAGCGCTCGCATTCGGAGCACCACCCCTGCTCGATCACCAAGTGCCGACGTTCGCCATCGACGTCCACGGCTCGCACACCGCCCGTGCCTCACCGCGCTGCAGCAGCTCGATCGAGATGCCATCGGGCGATCGCACGAACGCCATGCGACCGTCCCGCGGTGGTCGGTTGATCTCGACACCCCCGGCTTGCAGTCGTTCGCACACCGCGTAGATGTCATCGACCTCGTAGGCGAGGTGCCCGAAGTTCCGACCGCCGCCGTAGGGCTCGAGCTGATCCCAATTGTGGGTGAGTTCGACCTCCGGCGCGCCGGGCTCGGTCGCGAGGAACACCAGGGTGAACCGGCCCTGCGGGGTGTCGCGCCGGCGCACCTCGACCAAGCCAAGCAGCGCGAAAAACCCCAACGCGCGGTCGAGGTCGAGCACGCGGATCATCGTGTGGAGGTACTTCATCGCCCGAGCCGCCCCTTTAGCAGCCCGCCTCGCACAACGACGCGCCGAGCTCTGGGTGGAAGTTGCAACAGCCGGAGACACAATCCGTGGGCACGGTGCAGGTCTTGAAACACTGGTTCGCCGTCCCGGCGCCGTTGAGCGAACAGCGGCCACCGCAACACTCGGTGTCGCTGTAGCACTGCGAGCCCGGTGAAGCGCACCCCGCCGACAGACACGCCGCCTCCAGCCCACAATTCGCGGTCGCGACGCAGGCGCTGCCGCTCAGATCGGCGAGCGGCTCGCAGCAACACGTCGAGGCACACTCCGCGCCGCTCGAACAGCTCTGCGCGCAGACCTGGTTGCCGCCGAAGTCGGCGCAGATACCCACGCAACAGGCCTGTCCCCCTGCGCACGATTGGCCCTCGCTGATACAAGCCGACTCCGCCGAGGAGGCGCTCGCGTCGGTCATCGCCACGGTGGTCATTCCCGACGACGCGTCGTCGGGGTTGTCGCACGTCCCTGGACCGCCTGTACCGGGAAGGCACCGCAAGTCGCCACCGCAGTGCGAGTCCTCCGTGCACGGTAGGTCCTGCGTCAGCTCCTCCTCGTCGAAGCACGCCCCGAGCAGGCCCGCCAACACGAACCCAGCCAGGCCCCTCACTGCGTGGCTCCCGGTGCCGCCGAGGGGCTGCCGTCAGGAACGATCTTGACCTCGGCAAGCGACGGCATCTTGGCATTCGCGCCGCGCTGCAGGGCCTTCTGCGCCGAACGAACGTGCTTCATGTGCGGGTAGTCGGACTCGGCGAGGTCGCTGTACCCGCTGAGGAACGCCGAGCAGGCCGCCTGCTTCTGGTCTTTGCTCTTGTGCCCGAGCGTCAGGTAATCACGCAAATACTCGTAGTCGCTGACCATGTTGGTCTCCTTGTTGCGCAGCGCTCTCGCGAAGATCTGCCACTCGCGGCACATCTTGAGCGCCTGCACGCGGTACGGGTTGGTGGCGTCACCGATGCGGGCCAGCTCGCACCACGCCGACGCCCGCACCTCGGGGAGGGCTTCGTCATCTTTTTGCAGCTCGAGGGCTTTGCCGTACAGCTTCTCGGCCTGCATGCTGCTCTTCTCGCTGAAGTTGACCTTGCCGCCTTCGAACATCGCCGCGTCGGGGACCGCGAGCGTGTCGGCGTTGATCTTGAGGTCGTTGGCCGCTGCACCACGCATGCGCATCTCGGTGAGGTCGGGGCCGGCTTCGCCGACCGAGAACGCGAGCTGCTGATCGCCGTTGGCACCGCCCACGACCTCGGGCGTCTGCTGACGACCCGTCAACAGCATCCCGAGTGCATCCTTGGAGTAGGAAACCGCCTCTTGCGCCGTGACGGCGCCGTCTTTGTTCGAATCGCCCCAGCCGCGCAGCGCACCGAGCAGCAGGTACGAGAACGCCGGGCGACTCAGTCCGGGCAGCGACCCGGCGTACTCGTCCTTCTTGGAGGCCGACAGCACCACGGATCGCGAACCGGCCTTGAGGTCGACGAACACGAGATCCTGCAGCCCGGCCTCGAGCACGCGCTCTCCGCTCGAGGTCTTGCCGTTGAAACAGGCGTCGAGGATGAGGATCGGGGTCACGCCCTCTTTGCTC
>CANLQR010000110.1 GCA_947492135.1 Deltaproteobacteria bacterium
CAACGGCACCATTGCCGAGATGCGCACCGGCGAAGGCAAGACCCTCACCGCGACCGGCGCGCTCTACCTCAACGCGCTGCCGGCCACCGGTTGTCACCTCATCACGGTCAACGACTACCTCGCCAAGCGCGACGCCGAGTGGATGGGCCAGATCTATTCGTTCCTCGGCATGACCACCGGGGTGATCGTGCACGGGCTGTTCCACGGCGAGCGGCAGCGCTCGTATCGCTGTGACATCACCTACGGCACGAACAACGAGTTCGGCTTCGACTACCTGCGCGACAACATGAAGGAGACGATCGAGAAGTATGTGCAGCGCGAGCTGCACTTCGCGATCGTCGACGAGGTCGACTCGATTCTCATCGATGAGGCCCGCACGCCGTTGATCATCAGCGGCGAGTCGGACAAGCCTGCCGACCTGTACAACACCGTCGATCGGATGGTTCCGTCGTTGCGCCGCGATCTCGATTTCGTGGTCGACGAGAAGGCCCACAGCGTCCAGCTCACGGACTCGGGCGTCGACCGCGTGGAGAAGCTGCTGCGTTGCGGCAACCTCTACTCGCCGGAGAACAACGAGGTCCTCCACCACGTGAACCAGGGGCTGCGTGCGCATCAGCTCTACAAGAAGGACGTGAACTACCTCGTCCAGGGCAACGAGGTGATCATCGTCGACGAATTCACGGGTCGAAAGATGGAGGGCCGACGCTGGAGCGACGGCCTGCACCAGGCGATCGAGGCCAAAGAGAACGTCCCGATTCAGCCCGAGAGTCAGACCCTCGCGACCATCACGTATCAAAACTTCTTCCGCATGTACAAGAAGCTCTCGGGCATGACCGGCACGGCCGACACCGAGGCGGAGGAGTTCCACAAGATCTACGGCCTCGACGTGATGGTCATTCCGCCGAACCGGGTGATGAAGCGCGCGGATGCCCACGATCTGGTCTACAAGAACGAGCGCGGGAAGTTTCGCGCGATCGTTGCCGAGATCCGCGACCGTCACGCCAAGGGCCAGCCGATTCTGGTCGGTACCACCAGCGTCGACAAGTCGCAGGTGATCCACACGCTGCTTGATCGCGAGGGCATCCCGCACAACGTGCTCAATGCCAAGCAGCACGAGCGCGAGGCGTTCATCGTCGCGCAGGCTGGGCGCAAGTTCGGGGTCACCGTCGCGACGAACATGGCCGGTCGTGGCACCGACATCATCTTGGGCGGCAATGCCGAGATGATGGCCCGCGAGCACTTCGATCCCGACAAGAAGCCCGAGGAGTTCAAGAAGCTCTACGACGGCCTGAAGAAGCAGTGCGAGGACGAGCGCCAGGACGTCCTCGCGCAGGGTGGCCTGCACATTCTCGGCACCGAACGCCACGAGAGCCGCCGCATCGACAACCAGCTGCGGGGTCGCGCCGGCCGCCAGGGCGACCCGGGCTCGTCAGCCTTCTATCTGTCGCTCGAAGACGATCTGATGCGCATCTTTGGTGCCGATCGGATCACCGGCCTGATGGAGCGGCTCGGCATGGAAGAGGACGTGCCGATCGAGGCACCCTTGGTCAATCGCGCGATCGAGAACGCGCAGACCAAGGTCGAAGCGATGCACTTTGACACGCGCAAGAATCTGTTCGAGTACGACAATGTGATGAACGAGCAGCGCAAGGCGATCTACGCCCTGCGCAAGCAGATCCTCGAGGGCCGCTATCGCCCCGACGTGCTCGACGAGTCCGAGCGCAAAGAAGGTGCGCGCCAGCCCGGCGTCCCAGAGAAGTCAGGGCCGCACACCGTCGAGACGCTGTCGAAGATGGTTCGCGAGCGCGTCAAGTCGATCCTCGACGGCTATGGGGCCCGCAAGGTCGCCGAGGGTGCCGAGGCCGATCCGAATCGGCCAGAGTTCCCCAAGGACGGCATCGAGCCCGAGGGGCTGACCCACGAGCTGTACCGCCACTTCGGGGCGATGGTCCCGTTTGCCGCCGTCAAGCTCGACTACGACGCGATTCTCAAGCTCGGCATCGACGACATCGCCCGCGCGCTGATCCAGCAGCGCGAGCGACTGCATGATCTCGCGTACGCAAACGTCGGCAAGATCGTCGAGGGGCTATGCCCCGAGGACGTGCATCCCGACGAGTGGGATGTCGAGGGGCTCGAGAAGGCGGTCAAGGATCGCTATGGCGCGACGATCTCGATGCGCGATGTCCCGCAATCGTTGGAAGAGCTGATCGACTACTGCTGGGCCGAGGTCGAGAAACTGCTGCTGACCCGCGAGCAGGAGTTCGGCCTGTACGTGTACCTGTTCCACATTCGGCAGCTATGGCTGGCCGAGATCGACGCCCAGTGGATCGCTCACCTCAAGAACATCGAGCATCTGCGCACCGGCATCGGGTTGGTCGGCTACGCCACCCGTAACCCCAAGAACGAGTACAAGATCCGCGGCTACAACCTGTTTCGCGAGATGTGGGAAGGCATCGAGCAAACCGTGCTCGACAAGGTCACCAACATGCGGCTGACCGAAGAGCAGCGGCAGCAGGCCGAGGAGGGCGCCGAGTACGAGACCGCGCTCACCCGGGCAAACTCGCGCCAGCGCGGTGCTGGTCCGGCCGGAGCAGCGGCGCAGCGGGTCGCCACCGCCCGGGCGCAGGTCGACAAGCTCCAGCAGGCCGCTCGCGCGGCAGCGGACAAGCTGCAGGCGGCTGGGCTCGACAGTGCCTCGGCCGCGCCGGCTCGGCAGGCGCCGCCACCGACGATGCCGGAGGTCGGTGCCAACGATCCGTGTCCGTGCGGTTCGGGCAAACGCTACAAGAAGTGCCACGGCGCGAAGAAAGAATCCGCCGCGGCTCAGACCGCGGAGTGAGCCTCGAAGTCGCGCGCGAGCAAACCCAGGAACACTGCGTCGCAGATCTCACCTGCGACGTGCCAGCGCTCGCGCAACAAGCCCTCGCGGCGAAAGCCCAGGGACGCGAGCAGGCCCAGGGAGCGGGCGTTTCGCGGATCGACATCGGCCTCGACGCGATGGAGCTCGAGAGGGCCAAACGCGAAGCCCAGCAGGCGGCTCACGGCCTCGCGGGCGAGCCCCTGGCCCCAGTGGTTCCGCGCGAGAGCGAAGCCGACCTCGGCCCGCCTGTGATCCACCTCGACGTGTGAAAGCGTGCAGGTCCCGATGATCGCCCCGTCGTGTTCGATCCCCCACTGCAAGAGGTCGCCGCGGGCGTAACCGTTGTGAATCTGCGCGAGCAGCCGCTGGGCCTGACCGAGGGCAGTCATCGCGGGCGAGCTCCAGAAGCGCGCGACCTCGGGATCGGAGAAAAGCGTAAATAGCGCGGGCACGTCGGCCAGCTCCAGCCAGCGCAGTGATACGCGCGCGGCGGTCAGGGTCGGAAGACGGTCGTCACCGAGCACCATCGATCGGAGGCTGGCAGCTCGTCGCGCCGCGCACAAGCCCAAGGCCCTACCGGCGCCGCCGCAGCAACCCACCAGCCACGACGAACAACCACGGAGACGTCAGCGTTCCCCAAGCGCGATCACTGCTGCAACCGCAACCATCGGCGCCGCCACCTCGGGCGTCGGAGTCCTGCCCGGGGCCCTGCGCACCCTCGTCGCCCGCATCGGTGCCGGCCGCGTCGGTGTCCAGAGTGTCGGTGCCCGAGCCCGCCTCGTTGCCACCCGAGGTGTCAGCGGTCGGCAGCGGTACCGGATCTTCATCGACCCCGATCACGATCGGCTGGGCCTCACCGACGTTGCCTACGAGATCGGTTGCCCGCGCACCCAGGACATACGTGCCCTTGGGGAACGCGGCGCTCCAGCCCCACGGCGGCACGCTGCGCAAACCGTTGGGGAACGATGCGCCGTCGATCAGCAGCTCTACGCTGGCGATGCCGTACCCGCTGCCGTCATCCGCATCGACGGTGACGTCTACCGTCGCCTGACCACCGACGCTATCGAAGCGGCGCAGGTCCTGTGGGTCCGCGATCGCGACGATCGGTGGATCGGGGTCGGTCGAGGCGTCGAACGGTGGGCCGCACACCGCCGCGGCCCCGCCGAGCTCGCCGGGATCGCAGCCGTCGGCCCAGCTGCCACCCGCGCTCGCGGGCTCGAGGGGAAACTCGCGGCAGCCAGGGCCCGGCGCCCAGGTGCCATCGGCGTCGTGGCAGGGCGTGACGTCGATGCCGGTCTCGCTTTCAATCCACTCCATCGAGATGTGCATCATCGAGTAGTAGCCGCCGCCGCCGCAGCCGCTGCCGTAGGAGGTGATGCCGAACACGCGCCAGGCATCGTCGCCACCGGAGCTCGACGGCAAGCGGACAAACACCGGGCCGCCCGAGTCGCCCTGACACGAGTCGACCCCGCCGCCACCGAGAAAAGCCTCGTCGTTGCCGTCGATGAAGCCGAACGCGGCGGTGGCTTCATACTTGATGCCGTAGCCGCCGTCGTCGTTTTCACCGTAGCCCACGATCACGACCTCACGCCCTTGGGTGAGGATGCTGGCTTCGCAACCCATCAACGGCGGCACGATCTCGACGTCGAGCACGGGCTCGGCGAGCTTGCACACCGCGACGTCGCGGCCGGTGCCCGGACCGCCGCCGGGATAGACCCGACAGAACTCGGTCGGGACCGAGCGCCCGGTGCCGTTGATCGTGTCGCCCAGGTGGATCGTGCTGAAACCGGCGCCGCAGTGCTGGGCGTAGACGACCACCTCGGGATGCACCAAGGTGCCGGTACACGACCCCTCGAGCGACACCGAGGTCGGCCAGCCGCACGCAGACACTGGCTGACCGCCGTAGACTGCGGTGTGCTCTGGTGCCGCCGACCACGGCAGGTCTGTCGAGGGCGTCGAGGGCGTCGACGGATACCCGAGTGCGACGGCAGGCGCGACGCTCGTCACGAATGCCGACAGTGGAAGTACCAGGCCCAGCGAGGCGCGCGAGACGTGAACGGGCAGCACGTCACAATGGTATCTTTGTTTGTCTGTGATGCCGAGTCGAGGCCAGAGCATCGGCGTGCGCGCCGCCGCGAGCCCGACATGGGCGAGCGGGCGGCGGTGCTCGGCTTGGGTAATCGGCCTCGCCGCAAGCGGGCTGGCCCTTGCCACATGCGGGCTGGCCCTTGCCACATGCGGGCTGGCCCTTGCCGCCTGCGGCCGCGGGCCCGCTTTCGAGCGCCCCGACGTGGTCGAGGATCCATGCGCCGACAATGCGTGCTTCTCGGCGTCGACCCTGCAGCGCGCCGTGGACATCCTGTTCGTCATCGATAACTCGGGTTCCATGGGCGTGGAGCAGGGCACGTTGGCCGCCAATTTCCCCGGGTTCATCGACGTGCTCGAGGCCCAGCAGTTCGGCGCGAGTTATCGCATCGGGTTGACCACGACCGACGCCGGCGGCGCGCTTCGGGTCTCGAGCTGTCGCGAGCGTTTGTTCGAGTTCGTGTTCAACGACAGCGCCGGCACGGTCATCGACGAACAGCAGTCGGGTTGCCTGGCGTCGTGCACTCACGAACAGGTGATGACCATCGCGACCTCGGTCGCGACCGATGCCGAGTCGATCCCGAGGCCGTGGATCGAGAACGACGGTGGTTCGACCAACCTCGCGGGCGGGATCTCGATCGCCGAAGCCATGCGCTGCGCGGGCCCTCAGGGCATCAACGGCAGTGGGTTCGAGGCTCCGCTCGAGTCCATGCATCAGGTGTTGCAGGGCAGTGCGAACTCTCGGGGTTTTCTGCGCGACGATGCACTGCTCGCGATCGTGTTCGTCACCGACGAGACCGATTGCTCGATGCCCTCGGACCACCTCGGGTTGCTCGCCGGCCCCGAAGGCATGGCACTTTGGACCGACCCGGAGCGCGCCACCTCGGGAGCGTGCTGGGCCGCCGGCACGACCTGCACCGGTGGCCCCGGGGTGTATGACGAGTGCCATCCCGAGGACAAGGGCCTCGATGGGCAGCCCAGTGTCGACAACGACCCGGTGCTGTATCCGGTGCAGCGCTACGTCGACGGCTTGCTCGAGCTCACGGCTGCGAAAGCCGAGCGCGGAGGTACCGGTCAGGCGCTGGTCGCGGTCATCGGTGGTGTACCGCTCGACTACTCCGAGACCGGGACGATGCTCTTTGCCGACTCGGACATTCCGGAGTTCAACCGCGAGTTCGGCATCGGTCCTGCGTGCGGCCGCGGCACCGAGACCACCACGAGCCCCCCCGGCATCCCTCCTGTGCGGCTCGCGGCGTTTGCCGAGCAGTTCGCGGCGGACGACCGCAACCTGTTCTCGATCTGCGCCGGTGACTACACCGTCGCGCTCGAGCAGATCGTCGACGCGCTTGGCGAGCTGTCGGCGCGAACCTGCGTGCCCGGCTGCGTCGCCGACCGCGACGACGACGAGCCGGGGCTGCAGCCGCGGTGCCTCGTGGCCGAGCGCGATGAGCTGGGGCTCGACCGCGCGGTACCAAGATGCCTCATCGACGGTGACGGCTGGTCGTTCCCGAGCACGAGCATGGATCTGTGCTATCGACCGCTACTCGACGCCGCGGGGACAACACCGTCGTTGAACGACGACCTGTCGCGGCAATGCCTGACCCAGGGTGCGAACGTCGAGTTGGTCGTCGAGCGTCCCCAGGGCGCGCCCGAGAAGAGCGGCACGCGCGTCGAGGTCGAGTGCGAGCTGACCGCGCCCGTCGGCATCGGCTGCTTGCCCGATTGACGGCCGCGTCAGGTGTGCTCGCGTGTCGCCGCGAAGCGCACGTCGGGGAAACGCTCTTCGACCTTTTGCAGGTTCCACTTGTTGGGTGCGAGGTACGCGAGGTCACCGTGAGCGTCGACGGCGAGGTTCATGTCGTTCTTGCGCTGGAACTGGTCCATCAGCTTGCGCACGTCGTCGGAGGACTTGCCCTCGGTGCGCGGCGTGATCCACCGGGTGGTCGTGAACTCGACCGCCTCGTAGTCGGCCTCGACCGAGTACTCGTGATGCAGCCTGTGCTTCATGACCTCGAGCTGCAGCTGCCCGACCACGCCGACCACGTAGTCGCTGCCGAGCAGCATCTTGAACACCTGGATGGCGCCTTCTTCGGCGAGCTGCTCGAGGCCCTTGCCCAGGGCCTTGGCCTTGAGCGGGCTCTTGAGCACGACCCGGCGGAAGATCTCGGGTGCGAAGCTCGGGATGCCGGTGAAGCGCAGCAACTCGCCCTCGGTGAACGTGTCGCCGATCTTGATCGTGCCGTGGTTGGGTAGGCCGATGATGTCACCCGCGTAGGCCTCTTCGACGATCTCGCGATTCGCAGCGAAGAACGTGGTGGCGTTGCCCAGCCCGACCTCGCGGCCGAGTCGACAGTGAAACGCTCGCATTCCCCGGGTGAAGCGGCCCGAGCAGATCCGGAGAAATGCCATGCGGTCGCGGTGCTTCGGATCCATGTTTGCTTGGATCTTGAACACGAACCCGGAAAAGCCTGGTTCGTCTGGGCCGACCGTACGGGCCGGGACCGGATCGCCGGGTGCTGGGGGCGTGACGGCTGCCGGGCCCGTCACGGCGCTGCGACCCTGAGGCGGCGGCGCCAGCCGCAGGTAGGTCTCGAGCAGCTCGCGGACCCCGAAGTTGTTCATCGCCGAGCCGAACAACAGCGGGCTCTGTCGGCCAGAATGGAACGCGGCCACATCGAACTCGGGCGCCGCGCCCGCGAGCAGCTCGAGCTCGGCCCGCAGCTCGTTGGCCTGATCGCCGAGCATCTCGTCGAGCTTGGGATCCTCGGGGCCTGAGACCGGGATCCCGGCCTCGGGCCACTGGTCGTCGACGTGCTTGTCCGCGTAGCGAAACAGGTGGACCTGGCGATGGACGATGTCGTAGACGCCGCGAAACTGCTTGCCCATGCCGATGGGCCAGGTCATCGGCACGCACTTGATCGAGAGCTTGGATTCGACGTCGTCGAGCAGCTCGATCGGCGAGCGGCACTCGCGATCGAACTTGTTGACGAAGGTCACCACCGGGGTGTCGCGCAACCTGCAGATCTCGATCAGCTTCTCGGTGCGAGATTCGACGCCCTTGGCGCCATCGATGACCATCAAGGCGGCGTCGACGGCGGTGAGCACGCGATAGGTGTCCTCGCCGAAGTCGGCGTGGCCGGGGGTATCGAGCAGGTTGACCTCGAACGGCGGGATGTCCTCGGCGTTTTCGGGAAGGCGGTACTGAAAGCTCAGCACGCTGGTCGTGACCGAGATCCCGCGCTCCTGCTCCATCGCCATCCAGTCGCTGACAGCGTGCCGAGAGGCCCGGCGGGCTCGTACGGCGCCCGCGATCTGGATCGCCCCGCCGAAGAACAGCAGCTTCTCGGTCAGGGTCGTCTTGCCCGCATCCGGGTGGCTGACGATCGCGAAGGTGCGGCGTCGACTGACGTGCGCAGCGAGTTCGAGGTCGGGCGAGTCTTGCATGGCGGCCAAGGCGGCGCACTCTAGCCGGTCCAGAACACCTTCGCGAGCCGGGTCGAGCCGCGTGCGTTGGCTCGGGCCTGGTGCGCGTGCGCAACATGTGCAAGTCGGTTCGACGCGGTGGCCGAGCTTCGTCCCCGCCGTCAGCTTGGCGCGATGGTGGTCTTCTCCAGACGAAGCAGGCCACTCGCGAGCGGTCCTGGGCACTGGTAGAACCGCGGCGAACACTGAACTTCAGAGGCGATCGTGATGACCACCAACGAGTTGGTACTGCAGCCGGTCTGGGACTTCCTGATCGCGACGCTCGGAGACGCTCTGGGTTCTCCCGGATTTCTCCTGAGCGCGGTGGTCCTGGGTATTTTCGTACCGGGAGTCGCGTTCTCCATCGTCGACATACTCATCACCAAACGACTGACACCGAGGGCCAGCCTCGCGGTCTATTGGCGGGCGATGAAGTGGTACATGACGTTCTACGTCGTGGCGATGCTCGTCTTCGTCTACGTACCGCTGCCCTTGGGACTCGACGTGCCCGCGATCGCACCGACCCTGGGCGAGTTCTCGATCGATCTAGTCCTGTATTTCTTGCTCGGCGAATTTGCCTCCTACGTGTGGCATCGCGCCGAGCATTCGAGCAAGTGGTACATGAAGAATGTCCACGCGGTTCACCACGGCGACCACCCTCCTTTGTCGATCTGGACAGCGATGGTGGTGCATCCTGTCGAGGGCTTCTCGGTGTTCTTGTTCTTTCACATCTACGGGGTTCTCTTCCCGATACACCTGCTGACCTTTGCCGTCGCCGCTTTTGCGTTGACCGCGGTCACCATGGTCACGCACAGCGGCTACAACATCCCGTTGTACGACCGCTTGTTTGCATCCTCGGCAGGACATGATCACCACCATCTCCAGCGAAGACCGACCAACATATCGGTGGTGCTGACGATTTGTGATCGCCTGTTTGGGACCTTTCTCGAGCCCCGCCCCAAGCCCCGCCCGAAGCCCTAGCTTCGTCAGCCGGTCCAGAACACCTTGGCGATCCGGGTCGAGCCGCTGTCGAGGAAGACCGGGAAGGTCTTGGTGCCGCCCGGTGTGCGAACCTCGAGCGTCGCGCGAATCGGCGGCAGCCGACCGCCGTCGGTCGTGCCATTTCGCGTGACCTCGACGAACACCGACTTCTTGACGCGTCCGAGCGCTAGCTCCTCGAACCCCGCGGACTCGCGGACCGTGAGTTGGCTGGGATGGGTCGCCGAGAGCCGGCGGCCTGCGGCGTCGATGACCGCGATGTCGAGGTCGTCTTCGCCGGACCAATGCAGCGTCGCGCGAAGCTGGCCCCGCAGCGGGGTGCGGACGCCGACCAGGGGAGCAACCCCGCCGCCGGACACTGCCGCATCCGCGCGGCCCAGCGCCCCGAGGTTCTTGGTTGCCCGACGATGGGCATCGGCGAGCACCGTTCGTGCGGCGGAGCTGCGGCCCGACTGCAGGAGGCAGGTCGCGAGCTCGGCATGATGACCGGCGTCGCTGGGGTCGATGCTGACCAAGGCGCGGCGGTGTGAACAAGAGCGCTGCAGATCGCCCTTGTTGGCGAACGCGCGGGCCAGCGCGTCATGCGTCGACTTCGAGAACGGCGTGATCTCGAGTGCACTCGCGTAGGCTCTGGGCGCGATCGGATCGCCTTGGGACGCCAGCACGTCGGCCAACGAGGTCAGGGCATTCGCGTGTTCTGGGTCGGCATCGGCCCACGCTCGGGCAAAGGCGAGGGCGTCGCGGTGTCCGACGCGAATCGCGGCGCGGACAAGGGCACCATGGGAGGTACGTCGAGTGCCATCGGCGGCAACTGCACGACGCAGCGACTCGATGAGCGACAGGTTCTTGCCACTGGGCGGCGCGGCCACGGCGACCTTGAGGCGCGGTGGAGGGCGCCGCCACCCTCGGCTGAATCGGGGGGACTCGCCCCACGGGTCGTCGCTGCTGCCGATACCCTTGCCGCGGCCGCCCACATCGCCACCAGTCCACGGGTCGGCGCTGGTGCTCGCGGGCTTCGACGGCTTGGGGGCCGGTGATTTTTTCGCTGGTTCGGCCGAAGGTGACGCGGGAGCGAACCCGGCGCCCCCAGATGGAGCCTCATCACTGTTCCCGTCCTCGGCGGCTTCGCTGACGTCTGGCATCGAGTCGTCGCGGTCCTTCTCGCGCCGCGATTCTTCATTCGCAGCGGCGAACGGATCGTGCGCGCTGGGATCCTTGGGCGCCGCCAAGTCGCCGTCATCGAGCACTTCGGCGGACTTGTCCGCTTTTGTGGGGCCACTGTTCGACTTGCGCAGGTCTTCTTCGAATTCCCGGATCTCTCCACCAGACTTCGTACCTGGACCCCGCGAGACGTCGGTCACGCCGGAATCGCTGGGCGGCGCAGGCGCGGGATCGGGCCGCGGCGCCGCGTTCCCTGTGGGCGGCGTGATCTCGCTCGGAGTTGCGGTGACCACCGGCGGCGTCAGCTTCGCGTCGAGCTCGCCCTTCCATTTGTCGGTCGTGCTCGCGCTACGCACGACGTTGAACTCGCGGAACATCGCGTCGTTCTCGAGCACCAGCAGTGCGGTGAAGCGCGAGAGCACCGTGTAGTCTTTGGACAGCGCGACGATCTGGTCGCGGGCATCGAACCCGCGGGTCTTGGTCAGATGGGCGATTTCCATCGAGGCCCAGGTCCGCGGCAGGTGGCGAAACTGGGCCGGAGCCGCGGTCCGCGAGGGGTCGAGGTCGACGGCAAACGTGGCCTCGATCGGGCCGGTAGGACCATCGGCGAGCACGCGGACATTGCCACGCACGGGGTGGGAGAGCTTTCCGCTGACGATGATCTCGTCGCCCGGGCGCAGCCCCGCAATCTCGTTGTGGCGAACCTCGACCAAGCCATCGGGGGTCTCGATGCGGACGTTCCGTGCCACCGGCACCTCCGCGCGCAGTCGCAGCTCGCGGACGAGTTCACTCATGTTGTCGCGCGCGTCGACCTGGATCACATCGCCGCCGGTGCTGTCGACCACCGCGGCCAACGCCACCAGATCTGCGCGAGCGCCCAGCGCAAGCGCCTCGACGCGCACGTCGGGAATCGCGTCGCGAACCAGGCTCGCGAGCTTGTCGGGCGCAAGCTCGCCCGAGCTCGGCGCGCCGTCGCCGAGGTACACCACCACCTTGCGGGCATCGCCAGCGCCAGCCCGGGCGAGCGCATCGCCGGCCTCGGTCATCATGGCACCAAGGTCGCTGGCACCGGCGAGGTCCTGTTCCTCGAGGAATCGGCGGGTGGCTTCCACCGCGGGTGCAGACGGCGTCTGCAGGCCCGTGGGCAGCTCGTCACACGCGGTGTCGCAGGCCAGGACCGTGAACTTGTCGTCGGCATCCATGCCGCCGGTCATGGCCTCGACCAGCCCGCGCGCGACGGTCCACAGTTCCGGCGTGGTGCTGTGGCTGCGATCGACCACGAACGCGAAGTGAATCGGACGCTCGTCTTTGCCGAACTCGAGCTTGGGCTCGAGCTCGAGCATGAAGTACGCTTGGCCATCGCGATCGAGGTGCGTCTGGCTCGCGACCTGTTGCTCGGATTTCGCGACCGGCAGGTCCACGCCCAGATCGTAGGTCGGCGCGAAATTGGTCTGTTCGGTCGAGAACTGCACGACAGAGCCGTTGTCGCGCCGATCGAGCGCGAGCATCGGCGTCGAGATCTGGTCGAGTTGCGTGGTGTCGATCTGCTGCTTGTCGACGTTGACCGCAAACGAGAAGCGGTCGATGGTCGTGCCTGATGCGCCGGTCCCACCGATCGGAAATCGATAGCGCATGTTGTCGCCGACCACGGGCAGCACCTGGGTGTACGACAGACGCACGCGGCGTTCCCCGCGACCCGGGATCGGGAAGATGCGCAGCTTGAACACGTTGCCGCGCTCCCACTCGAGCAGCGCCGGGTCGCGCGGCACCGTGGCATCGACGATCTGTTGAAAGATCTGGCGCGCGCGCTGCTTCTCGACGACCTCGCCCTCCATCCAGCGGTTGCCGACCAGCAGCTGCAGCCCCGAGATCGAGCCGTCGCCCGGCAGCGGGAAGCGATAGATACCCTCGAGCACCGATGCACGATCGTTGAAGAACGCCTGCTCGATCTCGGTGTGCGCCATGCGCCCGCTGATGTTCACGGTCACGCGCTGCTCGGTGAGTCGGATCTTCTGCTGCAACTCGGTCTGCGATCCAGCCACGCGCGCCGTGAGGCTGCCGACGCCACGCGGCACCGCATCGACGGCGCTCGCGGCTTGCTCGAAGGCACGCGACCAGCCGGTGTCGGCCAGCGGCTGCAGACTCAGCTCGGGCTGCGAGGGGCGCTCGGGAGCCAAAAGCGGCGTGGTGATCCGCTCGCCGGCGCCGAGCTCGACGCGCTGGCCATTCGACTCGACGATCGCTCGCCCGTGCACCACGGCGACGTGGCGCTGGGCACCGGCGTGAACCACCTGCACCTCGCCACCTTCGACCCGGATCGTGTCGTCGCCCGCGCGCAGCTGGAGCCCGGCACCCGTGCGTCCGTCGACGAGCGCGACGAGCTCGCCGCGGGTCAGCGTGACTTCGCCACCCGGTGCCGGGACGACCAGCGCGGTGTCCTCGTTGAGACGCAAGCGAGCACCACCCTCGAGCGCGATCTCGGCGAGGGTCCCCTTGGGCGTCTCGACCGGTTGGTTGGCGTCGAGCCTCGCGCTCTTGCCCAGAAACGTCCCCTCGGCCAGACCCGGCGAGCGCAGGCCACCGGGGCCGCTCACCGCGGTCACCTCGGCGCCCCGTGGCCGGGCGGCGGCGTCGACCAGGGCCGAAGCGGACCCCGCCGCCTGCGTGCCCAGCTGGTCGGTGGGGACCTGGTTGCAAGCGAGAAGGGCGGCGGTGGCGAGCGCGAAGGGCGAGCGGACGGGGCGGTGCATGGGTGGACCTTCCGGAAACGGGCCGGACCGAAGCCTCAACGGACGGCGGAGGCGACGGGTCTAGGGAACGTGAGCCGCCCAGGGCGACTTACAGGTCGGCAAAAACCGTCTTTGGGCCGAGCCAGGGCCCAAAAGCCAAAGCCGTGGCCGGCAACATGACAAGACCCGCCGAGCCGACCTACCCTCGTGCCCTGATGTTGAGCCCGCGCGAGTCGTTCCTCGGCCAGGTACGTACACCCGATGTCGATTCCGAAGTGTTCGACCTCCGCCGGAGCCTGAGCAACCTCAAGCGCGAGGCTCTGGCTCAGGTGGCCGCCGTCGATGAGGCCCGCGCACGCCTGGTGATGCCGGGCTTGTACGAGCAGATGGTTCAGCTCGAGGTGCAGCTCGCGGGTCACGTGGGGATCGGCGTCGGTCTCGCGTTGTCGGTGCTCGACGAGCACAACTCCGGCTCGTCGCTGTCGCTGTTCGATCGAGAGCTGCGCGAGCAGATGAGTGATACCGCGACGGCGATGGCGACTCGCCATGGTTCGCGGCTAGTTCGAATGGTGGCGCAAATCGAGGCCCAGCGCTTGATCTGGCGCCACAGCCACGAGTTCATGTCATGGCTCGCGTTCCGTCGCGGAGACGAACGCTACCCGGCGAAGGACCGACTCGAGCGTCTCGATGCGTTCGGCGTGCAGTCGCGGCTGCTCGAGGCCCGGCAGGTCGTCATCAACCTGGCGGGGGTCCGACTATCCGCAGCGCTCGAAGGCGCCGACCGCTTCAATCTCGGCAACCGCTGGCGTTTGTCGGCAACGCCCGAGCACGCGCTCGAACGCTACGTGTGGCCGCTGCTGTCGTACTTGCCGGCGACGACCGTGAAGATCGAGCGATTTCGCTGGGAGTTCGACACGATGGTCGAGAGCGGTGCACCCGAACAAGTACTCGACGGCGAACGGGCCAAGCTCGCCGGCATGCTCGAGGCCCAGTTCGCAGAGGCGCTGACCGACATTCCCGAGACCGCACGCGCGGGCATGTTGTAGGTCGGTTCTTTGGTCGCAGCGCCCGCTCGTCAACCGTCGCCGAGCCGGGTGAGGAACGCCTCGATGTCGATCGGGGGGTGGACGCCGCTGTCCACGAACTCTTCACGAGCCAGCACGCCATGGCCGCGGGCGATCTGATACTCGCGCAGGCGCACGTCGAGCATCGCGGCAAAGAAGTAGCGCAGGCCCCGTCGCATCGGGTCGGCTTCGTCGTCGATCCGCTCGAGCAGCGCATCGCGGACCATCTGGACCTGGTGCGGCTCGGTGGCGAGCACGAGCAACTGTTCGAGGTTGTTGGCGGCGAGCCGCGCGGTCTCGGCGTCGAGCTTGCCGTCGGGCTTGCCGTCGGGCTGCGCGGCGGTCGGGGCTCCGAGCAGCAGCGCCGACATGCCGCGCTGCAGGCCAGCGACCGCCACACCATCATCGCTCGCCAAGTCGATCTCGGCCCGCGCCAGGATCGACGCGCTGTGCCTGGGCTCGAGAGCCAGCGCGGCCTCGTAGTGTGCGCGCGCGGCCTTGGGCTGCTTGCGGGCCCGTGCGATCTCACCCTGAAGAAACCGCGTCTCGGCCTGGTGTTCGAGGTCGCGACCTTCGGTGTACATCGCTGCCGCGAGCTTCGCGAGTTCGTCGGCCTGATCGAGTTCGCGCTGCTCGAGGGCAATCGCAGCGAGCATGAACGTCACCGCGGGGTGATTGAACCCGCCCTCTTTGGCCTGCAACAAAAATGGCCGCGCGGCGCTGCCCGAGAACCGCGTCATCTGGACGCCGGCCCACATGTACGCCAGATCGGGCGTCAGATGACCCTCGGCGGCGAGGGTCGCGAGGTCGCCCTCGACCACCTGGCGGGCCATGTCGCCGACCCCTTCGTTGGCTGCGCACTGCTGCGCGAACGCGGCGAGGCGTGCGCGAGCGATGCGTGCCTGGGTCGACAACGCGGGCTCTCCCGAATTGACCGCCGCGTCGAGATTGACCAGCGTTGCCTCGACCGAAACGTCACCAGGTTCGACCCGGGTCTGCTCCGAATAGTCGGCCTGCCGCTCGGTCGCGCTGGGGGTCGTGCCATCGGCCAGACGCAGTGCGACCCCACGGATGCACAGCGTGAAGTGAAGCGCCGCGATGTCGCCACGGGCCACCGCAACCCAGTGGTGTCCCGCCCCGCCCGACGCAGCCGACAGCGCACGGTCGGCGCTCGCGGCTTTGCCGTCGCGCAACAGCGCCGAGGCTCGCTCCAGTGCAGACACGGCCGGTGCGGGTGCGTGATCGCGGGCGATCGACACCAGTGGTGTCAGATCACGCCAAGCGTCCCAGCTTCCCATCGCGGTCGCGTTCGAGCTCGCCGCGCCCGCAGGCACCCGCGGCCGGCAGCCGACAGGCGCCAACAAGATCAGCAAGGCGATGCTCAGACCGCGCCGCAGGCCCAACGTCATGGGTGTGCCTCGGAGAGACGAGCGCACCAGGTGCCGGCGACTTGCCGGGCGCGCGCACTCGCGGCGCCTGAGGCGAGGCGACGCAGGGCTTCGGGGCCCATCCAGGACAGGCCCTCGCGATCGAGCCGCGGGGCCAGCAGCTCACCAATCGTCGCAGACTCCACGAGCCAGCGCTCGGCCTGATCACTGGCCACCGCGTAGATCACCTCGGGAATCGCCAGCCATGCCTGGCCGATGGCGCGGATTGCCGCGGAGCGGTGCTCGACCAGAAGCGGCAGTACCAGCGCGAGATCGTCGGGGACCGCAGCGCGCACGGCCACCGGTCCGGGCGCGCGAAAGGCCGCGACCGACAGTCCGAGTACGGTCGCGACGCCCTCCACCAGGGCGAGATCGTCGAGTCCCAGCCGCTCCAGCGCGTCCCGCAACGCCTCGTGTCGCGAGCGCGAGCTTCGCTCGGGGATCGATAGCTGCGCGCGACCCCGCGCGAGCAGATCACGCAGCCAGTCCCAGCGTTCTCGCAACGCACGCACGCCGAAGGTGTACCCCAAGCCGCGGGCTCATGTAAGGCTAGTCGCGACCAGGGCGTTCCGCGACTTAGGAACCCGAAACGTCAACGATTCTTCGCCGGGTTCTTGGAGTCACTCCCATGCGTTTGCGCCTTCTTCCCCTGCTCGTGCTCTCTGCCAGCCTGCTCGCCTGCGCGGGCAAGACCTCCCACGATCGCGGTGGCGCCGCCCCGGCCGCCGCGCCGATCGCAGGCCAGCCCATCACGGTGACGCTCGAGGCGCCTGGCGTCGGCGCCTTGCCGGCGGCGCTGTTCGGTGGCGCGCTCTACTACGCCGGGCAAGATGGTCAGCAGTACGCGATCCGGATCGCCAACAACACGGCCCAGCGCGTCGAGGTCGTCCTCACCGTCGACGGCCGCGACGTGGTCTCGGGTGCGCTTGGCGATTATCGCAAGCAGCGCGGCTACATCATCGAACCGTTCGGCCAGATCGTCGTCGATGGTTTCCGCCAGTCGCTCGATCAGGTCGCCGCGTTTCGCTTCAGCGGGCTCGCCGACAGCTACAGCGCGCTGCAGGGCACTCCGCAGCATGCCGGGGTGATCGGGCTCGCGGTGTTCGAGGAGCGTGCGCATCGGGAGAAAAAATCCGGACCGCTTGCGCTCGGTCCCAAGTCGCAGGAACCCTCGCCGTTCCCCGCGGGGGGTCAGGGGGCTTCACGCGTCGAGGAGCGTCGCCAGCCCGCGCCGAGCGCCAGTGCGCCGGGGGACTTCGACGGGGCCGACCGCGCCGCCAAGTCAGGGGCGGCCTCGGCCGAGTCTGACGACGCCGGTGGCCCCACGTCGGCAGCGAGCCCAGGCGGCTTTGCGCCGCCACCGGTCCCGCGCAACGAACTCGGCACCCAATATGGCGAGAGCCAGAGCTCATCGGTGCATGAGGTCGAGTTCAAGCGCAAGCACAAGCGGCGCCCCGAGGTCGTGCTGGCGATCTACTACGACAGCGCGCGAGGCCTCGCTGCACGTGGCATCCCGATCGGCGGCGTCGGTGGTCCGGTGGCTGTGGAGCCGCAGCCGTTCCCCAACCGATTCCCCGCGCGCTGACCCACGTCGCCATTGGGCTCGGCGGGGGCTCAGCACCGCCAGATGTCGTCGAGGCTATCGGCCTGCATCACGCACTTGGCGTACTTTGCCCAGACCACGCGGCCCCGAAGCTGAATCTTGTCGACCTTCTGCTTCACGCAGCTCTCCTCGAGCTGGGCGACGACGGCGTCCTGGCCCGCGCCCCCGACCCCCTGGTCGGCCGCCTCGCGGGTGGTCACCTCGATGATGTGACGACACACGTCTTGGGGACCCGGGGCGCGCACGTACGCGAACCACAGTCCGAACAACCCAGCGATGGCGCCGACCGACCCGATCGCCAGCGCGCGACCAAATGTGCGGTTCACCTCAGCTGCCCCCGTCGATCACCTTGAACGCGGCGCGGCGCTTCTGCACGGCATCATCGTTGGTGGGCGGAGCCGGCTCGCTCTCGGTCGCGGCCTCGAGGACTGACCCGACGGCCTCGCCGTCGCCGACCGAATGCAGTGCCGGCTTGCCGGGTTGAGTCGCCGCGGCGGGCCGTCCGTAGCGGCTGCGCTTGACCGACTCGGGCATGTTCTGGTCGAGGACGATTCCGCGGCCGGTGCTGCGGTCGGCCACGACGTAGACCGCACCATAGGGAAAGGTGCAGCGGGTGACGTAGCCGCCGAACGACAAGTCCGCCGACAGTGTCGCCTCGTTGAAGTTGAGGTCGAGCGGATAGCTCGGATCGAGGTCGATGATCAGTCGCTCCCGCCATTGCTCCCGTATGAAGTCGGGGCAGACGACACCGTCCGCGGCGGCATTGACGTGCAGCCGCGGGCATCGGCCCGCCGCATACAGCGATTCGATCACACTCTGCACGGGATGGACCACGCGTTGGCCGTCATCGTAGCGCACACCGGTGGCGTGTGCACCGTTTCGCGACCCCGGATTCGATCTGGATTCGATCTGGATTCGATCTGGGTTCGATCTGGGTTCGATCTGGGTTCGATCTGGGTTCGATCTGGGGGTCGCGACCGAGCCTCGGCGGCCCTGGGGCGGTTTCTTGCCGCCCGGTTGGCCCGAGAGGTTGGGCCGCCCTCGCGCAACCGGGGCATTGGTACCGTGCGGTGCAGCCGCACGGCGATGGCCGGACCACTTCGGGGCTCCGGGGCTCCGGGGCTCCGGGGCTCCGGGGCTCCGGGGCTTCGGGCTGGGCCCGCCTTGGCCAACCGCAGACCGCAAGACCGCCGTCGAGATCCCGCGGACGCGAGCGCCGCACCTGGGGCGCAGATCAGCTGAATGCAGCCAGGCCGGTCAGCGCGCGGCCGATGGCGAGGGTGTGTACCTCATGCGTGCCCTCGTAGGTGTAGACGGTCTCGAGGTTGCACAGGTGCCGCATGATCCCGTACTCGCCCATGATGCCGTTGCCACCG
>CANLQR010000111.1 GCA_947492135.1 Deltaproteobacteria bacterium
GAACGCCCGGGAGCTTGGCCAGCATTGCCGCCACGCGCCCGCGATTGTCGATCGCGCGGGTCACCATCGCGTGTTGCTCGGCGGCGAATCGCGTCATCACAGCGTGGGCGAGCGAGAGCGAGGTCTGCGACACGTTGTACGGATGCCGGACCTTGTCGAGCGCGAGCGCGAGTCTGGGCTCGGCGACCGTGTAGCCGACGCGAAGCGCGGCAAGACCCACCTTCGACAGCGTGCTCATGTACGCGACGTTGTCGCCCTCGACGACGTTCCACAGCGAGGCCCCCGGCGCGTAGGCGATGTAGGCCTCGTCGATCACGAACACGACCGCCGGGTGGCGGGCGATCAGACGCTCGATCGTCGCGCGATCCCACAGCGTGCCGGTGGGATTGTTGGGCCGCGCGAAGAAACAGATCGTGGCGCCGAGCAGCGCGCGATCGAGGGCCTCGCCATCGAGCTGGAACTCGTCGTCGAGCGCCACCTCGCGGACCTCGTAGCCGAGCACGCGAGCGGTGTGGGCGTACATCACGAACGTCGGCGCGGGTGTGACCAGCACCGGTTGGCGGGCACCACCCAGCGCGGTGAGCAACAGCCCGATGATCTCGTCGCTGCCGTTGCCCAGCACGATGCGCCCGACGTCGCAGCCGTGACGCATGGCCAGGACCTCTCGGAGCTCCCGACCCGAGGTGTCGGGGTATCGCCCCAGTTCGACCTCGCGCAGGACCTCACCCAGCGCGGCCATCACATGCACAGGCCACGGTTCGGCGTTCTCGTTGGCGTGCAGGCGCGCGCGGGCATGGGCCCGCGGCACGTCGTAGACCGACAGCTCGGCCAGGCTCGCGCGCACGCTCGCGAGCCACGGCGCAGACCCGTCGCTCATCTAAGAAGTACCCCGCAGCAGCGCGTCGGCCGTGGTGCGTCGCTCGACGGCGCGGGCGTGACCTTCGAGTCCCTCGGCGCGCGCGAGCGCGATGATCGCCTCGGCCTGCGCTTGCAGCCCGCCGGCATCGAGTCGCAACACGCTGGTGTATTTGATGAAGTCCCAGACACCCAGCGGCGAGCCGAAGCGCGCCGCACCGGCGGTCGGCAGCACGTGGCTGGGGCCTGCGGTGTAGTCCCCAGCGGCCTCGGGCGTGTGCGGGCCGACAAAGATCGCGCCGCAGGTGCGCAAGCGATCGACCAGCGCGTCGGGATCGTGCACCAGCAGTTCGAGGTGCTCGGGTGCGTACTCGTTGGCAACCTCGATCATCTGCGCACGGTCGCGAACCAGGACCGCCGCGCCATGCTGGCGCAACGATGTGGAGGCGGTCGCGCGCCGCGGCAGATCCGCCAGCTGCTCGCACAGCGCTGCGTCGACGGCGAGCGCGAGCGCCGGTGCGTCGGTGACCAGCACCGCGCAGGCGAGTTCATCGTGCTCGGCCTGACTGATGAGATCGGCCGCGACGAGCTGCGGCGACGCGCTGGCGTCGGCGATCACGAGGATCTCACTGGGCCCGGCGATGCCATCGACATCGCACGCCCCGAAGACGTGGCGCTTGGCGGCCGTGACGTAGGCGTTGCCGGGGCCGACGATCTTGTCGACGCGTGGGATGCTCGCGGTGCCGAAGGCGGCGGCGGCGATCGCCTGGGCGCCGCCGATGCAGTAGATGCGATCGACGCCCGCGATCTCGGCCGCGAGCACGACGACGTCGGCGGGCCGCGGGGTGAACAGGCAGACCTCCTCGACGCCTGCGATCTTCGCCACCACGGCGGTCATCAGGACCGACGAAGGATACGCGGCCGTGCCGCCAGGCGCGTACACGGCCACGCGGCGCAGCGGCGTCGGACGGCTGCGCACCGAGCTGCCAGCGTCGGTGACTCCGCTCTCGCGCGGCAGCTGCGTGCGGTGGAACGCCGCGATTCGGGTGGCCGCGAGCTCCAGCGCGCGACGGACCGACGGGTCGACCCGCGCGCAGGCTGCGGCGCGCGTTGGGGCGTCGAGTTCGAACCGCCCGGGCTGCAGCTCGCGCTGCTCGAAGCGGCGGGTGAACTCCGCCACGGCTTGGTCACCACCGAGGCGCACGGCTTCGACGATCTCGCGCGCAGCGATGTCTGCGGGGCCCGAGAGTCCGGCAGAGCGGCCGCAGCGGGCGCGCCACGCCTCGCGGTCGGCAGCACCACCCGGTGGTGGCAGCGTCAAGTCGATGCGGGGCAACGCGACGAACTGGGCGAGCATCGCAGGCGAACCTAGCACCGTTCTGCGACCGGGTTTCTGCTAGCGTGGGACGGACGTGAAAGCCGCAGGCCGATTCGACGGGCGTGGGGGCTTTCGCCGCCGCGGGCTGCGGCTGCTGCTGCTGCTGCTGCCGCCCGTGGTGATCGCGGCCGGGGGATGCGCGAGCGACCCGGCCCAGGACCCGGCGCCGACCAAGGACAAAGAGCCCACCGGGATGAACGAGCCGTCGACGAGCACGGGAGATGTTCCCGGGGTCGAGGGCGAGGTGTGCTCGAGTGCGCCGGCGGTGGTCGCGGGTGCCTACGAGGGATCGTTGTTCGGTGCAGCCGCCAATCTCGCCGACGCTGGCGTCGACGCCCAGCTCGGCTGTCGCTTCGATGGGCCCGACGTCTTCGTGCGATGGGACGTGCGTCGTCGATCCGACGTGAGCGTGACAGCAGTGGGCACGGGTTTTTCACCGACGGTTGCGATCCTCGGGCCCAGTTGCGTCGATGCGTTTGCGTGTGGCGAGGGCCTGCCCGCGGCGATGCTCGACGTCGCCGGCGGCACCGAGCTCGTCATCGCGGTCGGTATCGCCGGCGATGACCCGGCACTGCTGGCCGCGACCGAGGTTGTCGATCTGGGCTTTCGGCTCTCGATCGAGGAGCGGGCGGTGATCGTCAGCGGTGGGTCGTGCGGGCTCCCGGGCCAGGGGCGCTGCGAGACTGGCAGTGCGTGCCTGGTCGATGCGTCGGGCGAGTCCCAGTGCGCGGTCGTCGATGGTGACACCTGTATGACCGCGACCGAGCTCGCGGTGCTCGACCCCGGCGCGGTGACGGTGCTCGAGCCCTCGCTGCCGTATTCCGATGCCCATCAGCATTCGTGCACGGGCGCCCGCCGTCGCGACCGCGTCGTGCAGGTGCGGTGGGAGGCCCCGGGTGGTCGGCTGGTCGCGTCGACCACGGCGGCCGACGTCGGCCTCGCGCTGCGTGGACCCGGCTGTGCTGCCACCGAAGAACTCGCGTGCGCGCCCGCGACTGCGCAAGGCAGCCGCGCCGCGGTCGAGGTCGCGGGCCCCGGAAGTGCCTTCGTGTTTGTCGAGCTTCCTGTCGACGATCCCGAGGGCGATACCAGTGAGCTAGGTCCCTTCGAGGTTGCGATCGCCATCGAGCCCTCGTAGCGCCCATCACGCCCATCACGCCCATCACGCCCATCACGGCAATACGCCGCTCACGCCCGTCATGCCGCGTCGCGCCCATTGCGGTGCATCCGGCGGTTGATCCCGTCGGGGCGCGCTGCCATGCTCCGCGCTCTTTCTCTCCGCCCCCTCGAAAGGCAACGCTAAAAATGGCCCGTCGTCTGTTCACCAGCGAGTCCGTCACCGAAGGACATCCCGACAAGCTTTGCGACAAGGTGAGTGACGCGATCCTCGACGCGATCATCGCCAAGGATCCGCGCTGCCGAGTCGCGTGCGAGACCCTGGTGAAGACCGGCTACGTCAATGTCGCCGGCGAGGTCACGACCACGACCTACGTCGACATCCCATCGATCGTGCGCAAGACGATCCGCGAGATCGGCTACACCAGCTCGGCGATGGGCTTCGACGCCGACAGCTGCGGCGTGCTCGTTGCGCTCGAGGCCCAGAGCCCCGACATCGCGCTAGGCGTCGATGGCAAGGGCATGTACGGCGAAGAGCAGGGTGCCGGCGACCAGGGCATGATGTTCGGCTACGCCTGCACCGAGACCAGCGAGCTGATGCCGCTTCCGATCAGCTTGGCGCACAAGCTCGCGCGTCGGCTCGCGTATGTCCGGCGGCGAGAGGGCGACAGCTTTCTGCGCCCGGATGGCAAGAGCCAGGTCACCATCGAGTACGACGGTCACAAGCCCAAGCGCGTCGATACCGTCGTGGTGTCGACCCAGCATCGCGAAGATGTCACCCACGCGACGCTCAAAGAGTTCGTCATGGAGGAGGTCATCAAGCCGACCATCCCCGCCGACCTGCTCGACGCGCACACGCACTTCTTCGTGAACCCGACCGGTCGCTTCGTGATCGGCGGCCCCATGGGTGACTCGGGTCTGACCGGTCGCAAGATCATCGTCGACACCTATGGCGGCATGGGTCGCCACGGTGGTGGCGCCTTCTCGGGCAAGGACCCGTCCAAGGTCGATCGCTCGGCCGCCTATTACGCGCGGTTCATCGCCAAGCACCTGGTCGCCGCCGGCCTCGCCGATCGCGTCGAGGTCCAGCTTGCCTACGCCATCGGTGTGGCCAAGCCGGTCAGCATCCTGGTCGAGAGCTTCGGTACCGGCCTGGTCTCGGACGACCGGCTCTCCGAGATCGTGCAAAAGCACTTCGATGCGCGTCCCGGTCGGCTGATCGCGGAGCTCGACCTGCTCAAGCCGATCTACGCGCAGACGGCGGCGTACGGCCACTTTGGGCGCGAGGAGAACGACTTCACGTGGGAGCGGCTGCCCAAGCTCGAGGCGCTGCGCGGCGAGAAGTAGGTCGTGTTCCGGTTCGACGCCTTTTAGGGCGTCGAGGCCAGTGAAGCGCCGGTCCCCACGTGGGGGTCGGCGCTTTTTCGTTGGTGTGGCCCCTCGGGGGCCTGCGGGCGGCCCGCGAGCCCGGCCCAACTCGGGTGGCGCTGCTGCGGTGGCCAGCGCCCGCCGTCGACCGCATGACAACCGTGGGTGCGTGGGCCGAAGCAGTCGTGTGGTGCCGCGCGCGTGCTCAACCACGTGGGGCGGTCCGCTGCGCGCGGATTATTTGCGACCCGCGGCGTCGCTCATGCATCGTGCGATGCGGTGCCTACGGTCGTGCTCAGCTGCTCGAGGGAGCCCGACGCCGCGCGGTGGCCAGTCGAGGCGCTGCGCCGTGCAGGTTGGCGCGGTGCGATCGAGGTCGTCCGCCCTTCGGACCCGCTGCCAGAGGTGGAGGCTTGCGGGTTGTTGCTCGCGGGCGGGGTCGACGTCGAGCCGAGGCACTGGGACCCCGGTGACGGCTCTGCGAGTGCCGGCGAGGTCGACCCGGCGCGCGACGCGATCGAGCTCGATCTCGTGGCCCGTGCGTGGGTGCGGCGTCTGCCGATCCTCGGCCTGTGTCGCGGCGCACAGCTGCTCGCGGTGTCGCGGGGCGGACGCTTGTGCTCGGACATTGCCACCGAATGCGGCGGCGACCCCACCGATCATCAGCACGGGACTGCCAAGGACGACGGGGTTCGCCACCGGGTCGACGTGCACGCGCGCTCTCGACTCGCACGGATCGTCGGTGCCGTGCGCGTCGAGGTGAACAGCCGGCACCACCAAGCCGTGCGTGTGCCCGGCGATGGTCTGGTGGCGGTCGCGCATGATCCCGACACTCGGATGCCCGAGGGATTGCTGGTCGAGGCGATCGAGGCGCTGGATCCTTCGAGATGGGTGGTCGGCGTGCAGTGGCACCCCGAGAATCTGGTGCATCGGATCGACGCGGCGGGGGTTGCAGCGTTCCGGTTGTTCGCGCACTTCGTCCGCGCGGCGAAGATTGCCGCGAGGGGGGACGGTGCCCTCGGCGAGAGGGCCGAGACGGCGACAAACTCAGCCGTCTTCGCCTTGCTCGATCGCGTCGAGGCGCCGCTCGCAGTCGTCGACGCGCGAGTCGAGCCGATCGTCGCGCAGTCGGCCGAGCTCCATCATCGGGGCCAGTGACTGCACGCCCGCGTGCAGCAGCTGGAGTACCGCCACGGTTGCGCTCCCCTGGCGCTGGAGATCCTCGACCGTGTGTTCGAGGTTCTGCAGACGTGAATCGATGAGGCGAGAGGTTTCGCCGTGTTGTCACAGCGTCCCGCCGTGGTCGCGCAGGATGTCGCTGTGCTCGCGCAGGATGTCGCTGCGCGCGGCGTCAGCCGGCGAAGAGCTCATCGGTGTGGTTCGCCGTCACCGCCCGCGCGAGCCACGTCTCGAGCACGTCGACGTCGTCGCACGTCGCGACCCTGGTGCGCTGCGCGTCGGTCACGGGCAGACCCCGGGCCTCGAGAACCTTGAGAACCGCGTGGGCTTGGCCCTGCGCTTGGCCCTGCGCTTGGCCCTGCGCTTGGCCCTGCGCTTGGCCTCGGGCTTCGCCCCGCGCAGTCGCGTCTGCCTCGAGCTTGCGGAGAAACTCGCTTCGCTGTGGGAAAATCTCGAGGTTCATCTCGGCCTCCAGAACGCGTCGGGCGGCTTCATTCACGAAGCCCAAGGCAATCTCAGCGTACCATCGCGCGCGCGCCTCGTCGAGGTCGTCGCACGCCGAAAGCAGCGCGCGGCCGAGCGCAAGGGCGCTCGGCTCGTCGCGGTGGGCGAGCAGCGAGAGCGCCGCAAGCTCGGGATGGCGTCGGGCGCCCTGGGTGTCGACCATCGGTACGCGCGCGGGGCCGATCACCAGCGGACGCAACGCCGAGGCATTGTCGTCGAGTACGATCGGCGAGGCGCACCAGCGAGCCGTGCCTTCATCGAGCGTAATCACCACCAATGTCACCGGACATTCCAGCCGAGCGCGTGCCCCTGCGATGTAGGCCGGCCACGTGAAACGCTTGCGTGCATCCGGTCGGAGCTGGACCTCGATGACGAGCGCGCGGTGGGCCCGCGGATCGCCGGGGTTGCGCAGGACCAGGACGACATCCGCGTGCAGCTCGGCGGGTCGCAGGTCGGTGAGATTCTCGCTGGTGGGAAGCACGTCGACGTCACCCGTGAAGTCGAGCCCGAACGCGGATCGCAGCAGCGCGAGCACCAGGTCGGGGTGATCGCGGACGAGGTCGACCAGCAGTTCGTGTTCGATCGAAGGCACGGTCGGCGTCGAACGGTCTGCGAGCGACGTGCCACATAGAACGACTTGGGGGAGCGCGGTGGGTGGCCAGCGGGCGGGACAAGCGGTGGCCAGCGGGCGGGACAGCGGTGGCCACCGGGCGGGATACCGGTCGCCCGCCGAGGTCAACGAGCGTCTCGTGGCCTGAAGGTCCGCGAGTTGCCGCGCGTTCCTGGCAGCACCACACCACCGAAAGTACAATCCCCGCTTGCCACCCACCGAGTCCAACGCCGCGCAGATCGACTACTGGAACCACACCGCCGGCCCGCGTTGGCTCGCCGCGGACGACCATCTCGCGCGCCTGCTCGGGCCGCTGCAAACCCCGCTGGTCGAACGCGCCGCCGCGGCCCCAAGCGAGCGGATCCTCGACGTCGGTTGCGGCAGCGGCCAGAGTTCCGCAGTGCTCGCCGAGCAGGTCGGTGCCCACGGATCGGTGCTCGGCGTCGACATCTCGGCGCCGCTGCTCTCGCGCGCCCGCACCCGAGCCGCTGCGCTGCCGCAGCTCGCGTTCGCCCAGGCCGACGCGCAGACCCACGCCTTCGCACCTGGCGCCTTCGACCTGGTGTTCTCGCGCTTTGGCGTGATGTTCTTCGCGGATCCCATCGCCGCCTTCACCAACCTCGCGGCAGCCACCCGAGCTGGCGGTCGACTGGTCTTCGCGTGCTGGCGCGCCTTCATCGAGAACCCGTGGATGGCCCAGGGATGTGCCGCGATGGCCAAGCACATCACACCCGCGCCGCCGCCAGATCCGGGCGCACCGGGTCCATTTTCCTTCGCCGATGCCGGTCACGTGCGCTCGGTGCTCGAGTCCGCGGGCTGGAGTCGGGTGGCACTCGAACCGTTCGACACCCGACTGCAGATCGGCGTCGACGTCGACGACGCACTGCACTTCGCCACCGAGATCGGTCCGACCGCAGCACCGCTGCGCGACGCCGAGCCGGCCGCACGACAAGCCGCCCTCGAGGCCATGCGCGAGACCTACGCCGCTGCGCGGGGCGACCACGGCGTCGAGTTCGGCGGTGCGATCTGGCTGGTGACCGCGTCGCGGTGAACCGCGTCGCGGTGAACCCCGCCGCCGGTGAACCCCGCCGCCGGTGAACCCCGCCGCCGCTCAACCAGAGCTCGACAGCTGCGGTCCGCGCACGATCCATCGATCTGCGGCCCAGCCCGCGAGCGCGGCCAACAACAACGCGACCACCGAGGTGGTCAGGCCCGTGCGCAGCGTCGGGGCCTCGGCGAGCGCGAGCTCGACACTGGTGGCGAGCAGGTCGACCAGCACGTACGCGATCGTGGCGGCCGCCATCGTAGTGCCCATGCGCCGTGCGAGTCCGACCGCCCGCAGGCTGTTGCCCCAGACGTGACGCGCGATCCAGCGAAACCACATCCCCGCGGGCGTCGCCAGCACCGCCGCGGTGCCAAGCACGGCGAGCATGCCCTCGCTGCCACCGAGGCCGTCCTCGTCGTTCGCGAGCACGCGACCCAACAGCGCCGCGATGGCGGTGGTGATCATCAACGCGGCCACCACCGACAGCGCCGCGACCAGCGGTCGGGCGAGCTGGGCTGCACGGGTCTTGTCCGTGGTTCCCACCGCGGCGCTGGTGGAGACCGAGGTCCCCGCGTTGGTGACAGCGACGCTCTCGCCGCTGTCGTGGAGGGTCGCGAGCGCTGCGTCGAGCTCGGCGAGCGTCGCAAAGCGCTGCTCGACGTCGCGCGCCATCGCGTGCTCGATGACCAGCTCGGCGGCCTCGGGGATCTCGGGTGCAATCGATCGCGGACGCTGGGGCTCTCGGGTGAGTACCGCTGTCAACGTCGCCGCGGGGTCCTCGGCAACGAAGGGCTCCTGACCGGTGAGGCAGCGGTAGAGAATCGCGCCCACCGAGTAGATGTCGGCGCGGGCGTCGACCTTCGCGCCCTTGGCCTGCTCGGGGGCCATGTACGCCGGCGTGCCCATGATGATGCCGGTGCGCGTGCGGTTGGCGGCGCCGGTGTCGTTGACGCGGGCGATGCCGAAGTCGAGCAGCTTCACCATCGGGCTGTCGCCACCGACGAGGAACAGGTTGTCGGGCTTGAGGTCGCGGTGGACCACGCCTTGGGCGTGGGCGGCCGACAACCCCGCGCACAGCTGGCGGACGATCGTGACGGTGACCGCGAGATCGAGCTTCTTGACCCGCGCCAGACGCTGCCCAAGATCCTCACCCTCGAGCAGCTCGGCGACGATGAACGGCGTCCCCGTCTCGGTCTCGGCGACATCGAAGACCTGCACGACGTTGGGGTGCGCCGCCACGCAGGCGGTCTCGGCCTCGCGGCGAAATCGGGTCACGAGCTCGGGTTTGCGGGCGAGCTCGTCGTGCATGACCTTGACGGCAAATCGACGACCGGCGAGCCGGGCATGGCGGGCCTCGTAGACGGTGCCCATGCCACCTTGGCCGATCATTCGCACCACGCGGTAGGCGTCGGCCAGCAACACGCCGATCAGCGGATCGGCCTCGTCCTCGCCGAGCCGCTCGAGTGGCACGACGTCGCGCGGACACACTCGGTAGTCGACCGGGAACCGCTCGCCACAGGTCGGGCACAGCTTCGCCGCGGCGCCGCGTGGTAGCGACGGTGACGACGGGATCGGCCGCGCTGGGGCCGGTGTCGCGGCGGCCGGCGGCGCGGGTGTGACCCCCCTGACCATCGTTGCCGCGCCGGTCGGGGCCACTCGCGGGGGCGCTCGCGGGGGCAAGACCACATCGAGGATCCTACGGATCAGCCGACGGCCCGGCAATGGCTCGCGCAAGGATCCGCCGATAGACTGCGGCGCACTACGATGGCGAAGCCCAAAGCGGGAACGGGGATCAACATGCGCAAGGCGGCGGCCATGGGCGCGACCGAACTCGAGCGGTTGCGCGCGATCTGTATGGCGATTCCCGGCGCGGTCGAAAAGCTGTCGCACGGCGAGCCGACCTGGTTCACCGGTCCCAAGGGCAAGGTGTTCGTGATGTTCGACAACCACCATCACGGTGCGGCGCACATCTCTGCCTACGTGCCGGGGACGCTCGATCTCCAGGAGGCGCTGGTCGCCGCCGAGCCCGAACGCTACTGGGTGCCGCCCTACGTGGGCGCCAAGGGCTGGATCGCGATCATTCTGGATACCGGGCCCGACTGGGACATGGTCGCCGGCATGGTTCGCGAGGGCTTCGCCGCCGTCTGCGGACCGAAACGGACTCCTGCGCGACGATGAGCCCGGGACTCGATGCTGGCGAAGATCGGATCGCGTTCGATCCGATCGGCCTCGTGCCGACGTACCGCTGCCATGCGGAGCGCATGGGCCGTGGCGTTTCTCGCGGCGTCCGCGTGCCAACATGTGCCTGCGCCGGCGTCGGGCTCGAGTGGCAGTTCGGGCCCCGACCTCACCAGCGGTGACCTCGCGTCCGAGTCGAGTACGGCGGCCGCGGTGGTGGCCGACCTTGGTCTCGCCAGCGGCCTCGTGGTACGCGGCGCGACTGTCGTCGGCGTCGGTCGGGTCGACTTGCTCGTGCGCGACGGACGAATCGTGGAGCTCGGTGAGATCACCGAAAATGTGGCCGAGATCGATGCCCGCGGGCAGTTCGTCGCGCCGGCGTTCATCGACAGCCACGTGCATCTCGCCTACGCCTTCGACGAACCGACCCTCGCCGCCGGTGGCATCGCCGCCGCGGTCGATCTCGCCGCGCCGCTGGGATTCCTCGACGAGTTACACGAGCCGCTGGCGCTGATCGCCGCCGGTCCGATGATCACGGCGATCGACGGATATCCCACCCAGAGCTGGGGCGCGGGCGGCTTCGGACTCGAGGTCGACGGGGTCCGAGCGGTGCGCGACGCCGTCGACAGCCTCGCCGACGCTGGGGCCGGGGTGATCAAATTTCCCTTGGGGGACGCACCCTCGCTGACCGATGACGAGATCGTCGCACTGGTCGGGCGCGCGCATGACCGTGGCCTGAAGGTCGTCGCCCACGCGCTGGGCGATGCCCAGGCCCGCAAGGCTGCACTGCTGGGGGTCGACGTGCTCGCGCATACCCCCGTCGATCCGCTCACCGACGAGACCGTCGAGGCGTGGCATTCGGGCGCGGTGATTTCGACGCTCGACGCGTTCGGCGGATCCGCGGTCGTGGTCGACAACCTGCGTCGCTTGCGGGCGGCGGGCGCGACGGTGCTGTACGGGACCGATCTCGGCAACACCGGGATCCCTGCGATTGATCCCAACGAGATCGCCCTGCTGGTCGCAGCGGGCCTCGACGGCGAGGCGATCATCGCGGCCGGTACCGCGACCGCGGCCGGCCTCTGGGGCTTCGAGGGTCTAGGCACGCTGGCCGCGGGCGCCCGGGCGAGCTTCCTGCTGCTCGAGCGTGACCCCCGGATCGACCCGCTGGTACTCGCGACGCCGCTTGGCGTGTACATCGACGGCGAGCTGCAACCGGAGCCCTTCACCGCCGATGGTGGAATCAAAGGCGGTTGACGACGCGCTCGAATGGACGCGGCCTTTCGTGTCACTCTCCATTCGACCGTGCCACCCCATGAGTCACCGCAAGGAGTGCTGAGCACCCGAGGGAGCGTCCCCTCGACGCACCTGGGCGCCGCTGGGGACGCTGGCGTTGCGGTGTTGACCTTCATCGATGGACTGCTCGCGGGTCAGGAGGTCGAGCTCATCCCTCAGACGACGATAGGTCGGCGCAAAGACTCGACGATCGTCGTCCCGGCCGAAGAGCGCGCGGTGTCGGCGGACCATTGCTTCATCCGTCGCACGGCGAGCGGACTATGGGTGGTGGAAGACGCGGGCAGCGGTGGCGGCACCTATCTCAACCGCGAGAAGATCAAGCCGGGGGCGCGACCGGTGTTGTCCTCGGGCGATGTGATCGGCCTGGGCGACCGCGGCCCGACGGCCCTGTTCACGCAGCGCTCGGCGATGTACGTCGGCGCGAGCGCGCCGCAGATCTACGCCATCACGGTCGCGCGCACCGGCGTCGACGAGCCCGACCGCCATCGCTTCGCCGATCGGCCGATGATCTTGCTCGGTCGCGATCGCGAGTGCGACGTGCGCTTCGATCCGAAGGGCGATCGTGAGGTGTCCAAACGCCACGCTCGGATCCGCTATGCCGGGCGCTGTTTCATGCTGGAGGATGCCGGCAGCAGTGGTGGCACGCTACTCAACGGTGTGCGGCTGGGCGCCGCTGGGGTGCTGCGTGCCGGCGACGTCATCGAGCTCGGCACCGGTGGTCCCAAGCTCGTCGTCGAAGAACTCGAGGGCGTCGATGACCACCGCGAGCAGGTCGAGGCCGCCATGGCTCACGCCAACCGGGTCGCGAGTCGCGGCAGTCGTTGGGCCGTGCTCGGGGCCGTGGCCGCGGTGACGATTGCCGGTGGCGTGTCGTTCTTCGTGTGGCAGTCGAGTCGTGAGCATGTCGAGCAGGCCGCCACCGACATCAAGCAGGTCGCCACCGACATCAAGCAACGCGACGAGGATCGCGCCGCGGCGATACCGGCGTCGACCACCAAGGTCTTCCAGGATCTCGCGGCCAAGCACGGGCCGGCGATCCTGTTGATCCATGTGAAGTTTCACCTCGAGGTCGAGGGCGTACACGACGCCACGCAGCCCTTCTTCGAGGGTGAGACCTTCGGCAGCGGTTTTGTGATCTCCCAGTCTGGGCTCGCGGTCACCAACCGTCATGTCGCCGAGCCGTGGCTCGGCGATGCCGAGTACGCCGATGCGCTGGCCCGCGCGCGCGGTGCGTTTGGGGCCGCCAAGGTGAAGGTGGTGTCCGAGATCGCGGCGTGGCCGGCCGGCACCGAGGCGCTCAATGCGAAAAAAGAGCTCGCGCTCGACCGCGGCTTCAGCTCCAAGAAGCTCGGCAACCTGTCGGTCGTGGGATTTCCGCCCGACCACTTCGTCCAGGTGCCCGCACGGTCGAGATGGTCGCGACCGATCACACCGATCTCGCGCTGTTGCAGCTGACGGGCGGCTCGTTCGCGGCCGGCTCGATTCCTGTGATGGCGTCGGCCCAGCGCGAGCTCAAGCCGCTCGACCCGGTGATGAGCCTGGGGTTTCCCGCTGGCCAGAAGCTGCTCGAAGGCACGAAAGCCAGCCTGAGCCCGACCCAGGGCGAGATCCGCAAGGTCGAGTCGACCGTGCAGCTGTCGATGCCCACGATTCCCGGCAACTCCGGGGGTCCGGTGTTCGACGCCCAAGGCCAGGTCATCGGGGTGACCACGCGGAGCTTTGGCGAGAGCGTCTCGGTGTGCATCCCCATCGACAAGGTCCGCGCGCTGCTGCTGCACTTGAAGCAGTCGCTGTAGACCTCGGCTCGACGCTGCCGCGGATGGAAAACACCACCGACGCCGCATCCTTTTTCACGGCACGATCGTCGTGGAAGCCAACGGAGCGCCGATGAGCAGGGGGCGCTCGCCGAGCAACCCCGTGGGTGGCTGGTATGGCCTGCGAAAAGGCTACCGCGGCCGGTTTCGCATGTACGTGCCGATGGTGCTCGCCAAGCTCGGGCTGGCCGAGGTCGAGAGCAAGCCGCGGAACAACCGGGTGCGGGCGCTGTAGTCCACGAGCCTACCCGAGCGCGAAGCCGCGCGGGGGTAGGCCGCCACGCCGCCGCACAAAAAAGCGAAGACTGCGCGAACCGTTGTTCTGCGCTTCGCGGTCGACGACACCGGCGCGTAATCGGCTGGACTTGTCTCAGCGGTCAATCTCGGGCGAGTGTCCGCATCGCCAATGTCATTCCCCAGAATTTGGTTCCTGCTCCTGTTCGCGATCGGACCGCTGTTGTTCGGAGCCCCGCAACCGGTCGCCGCCGCGATGGCGGTCGACGAGGATGACGACGGCGGCGACGATGCTCCGCCCCCGCCAGCGGGCGATGACGACGGTAAGCCTCATCCCGGCGATGACGACGGTAAGGCTGATCCCGGCGACGACGACGGCAAGGCCGATCCCGGTGACGACGACGGCAAGGCTGACCCCGGTGACGACGACGGTAAGGCTGATCCTGGTGACGATGGCAAGGCCGACCCTGGTGACGACGACGGCAAGGCCGATGATGGCGGCGCGGATGCCAAGGCCGACGACGGTGGCGCGGATGCCAAGGCCGACGACGGCGGCGCGGATGCCAAGGCCGACAGCGACACTGTGTCCGCCGGCGATGACAAAGCCGACGACGGTGACGATGCCGGCAAAGCCGACGGCGGCGACGCGCCCGATGGCCAGGACGACGCTGGCGACGCCGCGGGCCCGGCTGCCGACGAGGGCGAGTTCGCGGACGATGGTGCCGGCCTCGAAGCCCTGGCCAACGGCGACGCGAGCGACGAAGCCATCGAGCGGGCGATCGCGGGTCTCGATCAAGACGAGCTCGTCGGGATCGACGGCGAGCGCGTCGATCCCGAGATCGCCGCCATGCTGGCCGAGGACTTCGAAGGGCCGCTGAGCGACAAGCAGGAGGACGAGATTCTGGGCGCCTGGGATGCGGTCGAAGGCGTTGAATTCGACGCCGCGCTCACCGAGGAGTTCAAGGGCATGTCGCCCGAAGACTTCGAGGCGCTCGCCGAGATCAGCCCGAGCGAGCTGGCCGCGGCCGACGAGATCACGCCGGCATTCGCGGCCCAGCTCGAGAAGCAGGCCGAAGCGGTCGGGGGCCTGTCGGCCGACGCTCTCGATGCCCTCGCCAAGCTGTTCATCGCGCAGCTGCGCAAGAAACTCGGAGAGGTCCGCGCCAAGGTCATGGAGCGCACGATCGAGAAGGTCAGGGTCAAGCAAGAAGCCAAGCTCGGCAAGATCATCATGATCCTGCTGATGCTGAGCCCATTGGGCCTGTTGCTGCTGGCGATGCCGCTGGTGTTGAAGAAGAAGTATCCCGACCAGATGCCGACGCTGGTGCGCGCGAGCGCGGTCGCGGCGGTCGCTTTCGTGGGGGCGATGCTGATGTTCACCGGCCTGCTGTACGTCCTGCGCATGGTCCAGAACGAGGCCGGCATGGCGACCAATCCGCAGATCCGCGTCGTCGAGGCCTCGTTCGACGCGGTCGATCGCAACCTCGACGAGATCGCGGCGCTACCGGGTCTGCTCGAGATTCCGCTGCAGCAACTGCTTGCCGGAGAGATCGAGTCGCTCGAGGTCGCGATCCTGCAGAACGTCAAGTCCTTCAAAGAGGACGTGATGGTGTTCGACCGCGTGGCCGAGATGTTCAAGAGCGTGAACTGGCTGTTCGGCTGGGTTGCGATCGCCCTGACGCTGTTGACGATCGTGCTGTTCCTGCTGACGATCCGGCCAACGCTCGTCGAGATCGTCAAGCTGCCGGCGAGGGCGGCGCGGGGCGAGGTTGCGCCGGCCCAGGTGGCCGGGATGGTCGGCCGCCGGATCGGCAACGAGCTCATTGCCACGCTGGGCGTCGCGGGCGTCGCGGTCGTGCTCGCGTTGCTCTCCGGCTTCATCGAGGCCCGCCTGGTCGGCCCGGCGATGGACGTGTTCGTCATGCAACTGCTGGTCGACATGCAGTACGTGTTCGTCGACGACAAGTTCTCGACGAGCTACGTCTACATCAGCATGGGCTCGGTGGTGGCGTTCCTCGTGCTCAACATCGCCGTGGTCGTGCTCTCCGGCGCGTTCTACATCGGCAAGCTGCAGAAGATCCTGCGCCTTCGCTTCCACGACAAGCTCGCGCTCGGCGAGCACAAGAAGTTCTGGATCTGGGGCACGCTAGGGCTGCTGTGGGCGCTGTCGCTGCCCTACGTGGTGGTGCGAATCGTGCTGCCGATCTCGGAGCGGCTGGTGGACTCGGGAACGACCGACAGCTTCTCGTGGGGCCGCGTGCTGGTGGCCGGGCCACTGATGCTCGCGCTGGGCTTCGTGGTGCTGTTCGTCGCGGGGCAAGGCCTCAAGGGCATGCTCTACGCGATGAAGTACAAGGTGCCGAAGCTGGCAGAGACGAAGTGAGGCGGTGGTGGCGTGCTCGCACGGCGACACGCCAGAGAAATCCGTGCAATGCTCTGGCGGCTTTGGTCGACCTGGAGAACACCGATGACGCCTGCCCACCTGTCGCCCTTGTTCACGTTTGTGTTCTTCCTGGGATGCTTCTCCCCCAACGAACCGATCAACGCCGAGGGCGGATCTGAGACCGACGAGGCCGGTTCGAGTGGTGGGTCGGCCGGAACCGACGTGCCGACGACCACCGAAAGCGGTTCGTCGGGTTCGACCGCGGGCACTATGCCTGCCGAGTCCGGTGACGCGACGTCGATGACGGACGTTACCGGGGACACGACGACGACTGGCGAGCCCGTGTGTGGCGACGGGAAGGTTGAGGGCGAAGAGGTCTGCGACGACGCTGTGAATGATGGCAGCTACGGCGGGTGCTCGGACGACTGCGCCGAACTTGGGCCGCACTGCGGGGATGAAGCGGTCCAAGGCAGCGAGAACTGCGATGACGGCGACGCCGACAACGGGGACGGGTGCAACATTGATTGCACGGTCAGTGGAGAGGTGGTGTGGAACCGGACGTTCTCAGGCGCGGCGACGGCGGTCGCCGTTGATGGTGAGAACGGACTGGTTGTCGCATCCTCGGACTCGCAGTACCGCAAATATGGTGCTCAAGGGGATCCCGATTGGGTGGAACCCTACGAGGTGGCGAGCGCCACCTCAACGAGTGGATCAGCGGTGGCGTTCGACGCTGTCACCGGAGGATGGTTGGTGGGAGGAAGTGCCGAGACGGTCAGTCAAGCGACCAACACGTGGTGGAGGCGGTTTGACGACAACGGCATCCTGGGAATCGGTGCGACGTACGACAATGCCGACCACACCAACGACCCCCTCGCCGGCCTGGCGTTCGATCCGGACAACAACTACTACATCGCCCTCAGCATCGAGGATCCAGACGTTCTCGATGACTCCGACATGGCGTTGCGCAAGTATAGCTCAGCGGGTGAGAGTCTTTGGTCGCGCACGTTCGATGGCGGCGACGACGACGTGGCGCACGCGGTCGCGGTCGCGCCGGATGGGAGCGTGGTGGTTGCCGGCGCAACCGAAGTGGCGGGTCAGGCGTTCGATTCGTGGATTCGCAAGTACGATCCCGAGGGTGCGACGGAATGGACTCGAACGTCGAGCGGGGGAGGCAACGTCTCCGATGCCATACGCGCCGTGGCAGTAGGGGCTGATGGTTCGATCGCTGCGGTCGGCGAGGAGTCGAACGACTTGTGGGTACGCCTGTATTCCGCGGGCGGGGTGGCGGTCTGGACCGAGATCTATGATGGCCCGGCGAGCGGCGATATCGGCTACTTCAGCGATCAAGCCACTTGCGTCGCGGTCGATTCGGCCGGCGCGGTCGTTGTCGGAGGCACCGTGCTCGATGGGGTCTCAGACTTCGAGCCGTGGCTGCGAAAGTATCGCGCGGATGGCGTGGTCCTGTGGACCGCTGCGCCGGAGGCCGACCCTGACATTGCAGCGTTTACCAACGGCATAGCGGTCGACAGCGACGACTATGTGATCGTGGTCGGCAATGACCTCAACTCCGGGTGGATCACCAAGTATACGCCGTAATGTCACCGGCGATGGCTGGCGGTCTCGGTCGCCGCCCAACCAACTACGAACGGCGAGGAAACCTGGGGCTCCCTCGCCGTTCGCCGCGTTCTCTAGAAAGCGGAAACCTCAGCAGCCCATCGCGAGGCAACCAGACACCGCGACGCATGTGAGCAGCGCGGTGCCGGTTTCCGGGACGGCCTCGAGTTCACACTTGGTGAGACATGCTTCCATCATCCCAATTCCCATCGCGCTGATGCACTGCACCGCGCAGTCGCAGTCGGGATCGGCGGTGCAAACCGTCAGCTCGTCGCAGCAGTTCGTCTTCGTGCACATCGAGCACTCGTCGTCGTCGGCCTCGGGCGCACACGCATCGCCGCCGGTGCCGGTGTCGGCGACGGTCGGATCGGTCGTGCCGGTGTCGGCGACGGTCGGATCGGTCGTGCCAGTGTCAGCGACCGTGGGATCGGTCGTGCCGGTGTCGGCGGTCGGATCGGTCGGGTCGGTCGTGCCGGTGGGATCAGACGTGCCGGTCTCGGCCACGCTGGTCGTGCCTTCGTCGTCCGCCGCGCAGGCGCCGAGGAACAGAGCAAGTGAAGAGGTGGCCAGGAAAACAAAGCTTGGTACGCATGGGAGTGTCCTTTGTCAGATCGGTTCAGGTGGGCGGTAAAGAAATTGGCGCCCCAGACAAGCCTGATCGCGCGAGCACGAGCAGGCCAGCAAGACCGCCCGAGGCTAGCGATCAGGGCCGTGATTGCCAACTCCGAGGCGGTTCCAGGGCATCGCCTGTTCTCGCGCTGACATCGATGCAGCCTGGATCACGGACGGTGCAGCGGGCGCCGGGACCCAAAAGGCGCGACGTCGCGCTTTTAGTCCCCGAGCCGTTCCCGGAGCCAAGCGCCGATCCGCTCGAGCTCCTCGGGGCAAACCTCGTGGCCCATCGGGTACTGCTGCCACTCGCACGACGTCCCAGGCGCACCCGTGCGGGCCAACGACGCGTGGCACTGCCGCCCCGCCGTCAACGGGACCACGTCGTCGTAGGAGCCGTGGCAGGCGAGCACCGGGGTCGCACGATTCGCCGCGGTGCGCTCGGCCTCGAGTCGCTCGGGCACCAACAAGTAGCCCGACAACACCATGA
>CANLQR010000112.1 GCA_947492135.1 Deltaproteobacteria bacterium
GAGGCGGAGCGTACGCCAGGCGCGTTGCTGCCGTACACCTGCCCGAACAGGCTGCGCCGGTCGTCGCCCGACGCCCGCCGGCGCGGTCTTGACAGGCTCAGATCCATCCAAGACGCTGCCTCCATCGTGACGCCGGATCTCTACGGAACGCCGCGATCCCACTTCACCCGAATCGTCCGCATCCTCTGCCTCGAGCTCGATCTGGAGGTGAGGGAGATCGACGTGGGGAATGTCGGTGGTACCGAGCTGTTCGCAGGCAACCCACTGATGGCCGTGCCCGTGCTGGTCGACGCGCAGCACACGATCTTCGACTCGCACGACATCTGCCGCTATCTCGTGCAGCGCCAAGGCCGGGATCCCTTGGGCGTCGACGGGCTCGACTGGGCGGGGCACAACATGATCACGGTGATCCGTGGGGTGATGACCGCCGAGGTCCGGTTGATTCTCGCCGCTCGATGCGGGATGGACACCACCGTCGGGGTCTTCGTCAAGGCGAGAGAGGTCCTTCGGAGCGGCCTCGCCTGGATCGACGCGCGCATCGAGGAGCCCGTCGGACTGACCTACGCGGGGGTCTGCACCGTGGCGATGTGGGACCACCTCGTGCTGTACGAGCTCGCGGAAGCCAACGACGCACCGATCATCGCGCGCTTGGCCACTCGCCTCGACGACTTCGCCAGCGTCGCGCAGACGAAACCGGTGCGGTGAGAGCGACTCGCGGCGGCGATCAACCCTCGGGATTGGTGACGTTCTTGAGGCCCCAGCCGGTCATGTCGCACTGCACCGGGACCCAAGAAACGCTGCGCCTCCCGCGGGTCGCAGAACTGGCGCGCACGGCTTTCGCGGGCTCTTTCGCGGGCTTTAGCGGTCCATCCGCAGGTCCTCACTGCACACCGCGACCGTCGGCGTGGTGATCGCACGGCACGCGCACCCAGGCACGACCGCCCCTTGGTCACAGGTCCGCGCGCACCGGCCCTCGCCCACCGGCGTGCGCACGCAGATCGACCCTGCTCCGCACTCGCCACCATTGTCGCAGCGCCCGCCTGGCACCGCGGGCCCGTCGAGATCACAGCGCCACGTCGTCGCGGCTGCGTCGCCAAAGGGTCGACAGCTCATCTGGTCAGGGCACTGCGACGCCGCGGGGTCGCATACACAATCGCCGCTGTTGCACGGATGCCAGCCGCGCCGCAGCGCCAGTGCCTCGCGCATCAGCAGCGCCTGCTGGACCGTGAACGACAACCGACACTCTGGGTAGTACGCCATCATGTTGCTGGGATCGGGGCTATCTCCGGTTGCGCAGTGCATCGCGCACTCGGCATCGACGCCGCACTGCTCGGGCCCGGGGTCCGTGGGCGTGTCGCAGATCCCATCGGGGCCCGCCTCGCAGTCGTTGGTACACGCGGGCGCGTCGACCAACGCATCGGTGCCGCTTTGAACCTGCACCACCGGCGGTGGAGCCTCGTGGGTGTGGCACAGCCCGAGAAAGTGGCCGATCTCGTGGGCGAGCGTGGTCGACCACCGCCGCTTCGCAACGGCAACCACGCCCACCGGCGGCTGACGATCCCAAACCCGGCGCAGTCCGCCACAGCTGCCGTTGGGCACCGTCGACAGCCCCGGGCGCGGCACTGAGGCCGCAAGCACGGTGTCGGTGAACACCACCGGGATGTAAAAGTCGTCCGAGGCAATCACCAGACGATCGCTGCGCAAGAGCGCCTCGAGATCGGCGCTGTCGAGCTCACGCCACGCGTCTTGATCGATCCGGACAATGCTGCGCAGCTCGAACTCCAGCCCGAAGCCGTCGTCGCGGGCGAACGCCGCGTTGGTCTCGGCGATCGCGGTCTCGAGATCCTGGTCGACGTAGTCGCTGCCCTCGACCACGAACGCAACGATCGGCACCGCGCCGCACGGTGCAGCCTGGTCGACCACACCATCCGCGTCGTTGTCCTTGCCATCGCAGATCTCGACACTGGGCTCGGGCGGACACCCGCACGGGCCGCAGTCGGCATCGAGCACCGGCAGCGCGAAGGCGCAGCGCCCGGGGCTATCGCGGCTGCCAGGAATGCACGCCCCGCCCAAGGCCTCACAATCGAAGCGCGCCCACCGGCCTTCGCGGCACTGTTTGAGCGTCGAGCCCTCGCACAGGGCCAACGCGTCGTCGCGGCAGTCCTCGGCCGAGGCTGCTCGACACAGCGGGCCATCGCCGGCCATCACGCATTGCAGGGCCTCGGGCTCGAGCGCGCCACAGTCGACCTCGAACAGCCGACCGCGCTGACAGATCTGCGCGACCTCGCGGCGGCAGCGCCCCAGCGCCGTCACCTCGCCGCAGTCGCTTGGGGCGTCGCGCTCGCACGCGCCCTCGACACAGCCCAACTCGTGGCATTCGTGCGCGAGCGCATAGGCTTCGCCGCAGCTGTCGAGCCACCACACGTCGCCATCGACGCAGGTGCGCGCCGCCTCGGGCCGACAGCCCGCCGCGGGCGCGAGGCTCGACCGCGGACTCCACGGCGACGCGCCCGGCGGAGGCTGCGGGGTCCCTTGGTTCGCCGCCGCATCGTCGCTGGTCCGCCGGGTCGGCGACCCACAGCGCAGCAGCCACGCGCCCAATCCCGCGGCGAGCGCGAGCACCAGTGCGGATCGCCACGTGAGGCGAACGAACGCGCGCAGGCGGGACTCGGGCCGGACCAGGTTCTTGCTCGCTCCGGTGGCAACGGTGGCACCCCAGGGCGCAAGGGCGCAACGCCTGACTAGGCACGCGGGCGACCCCCGCGCCTGCACGCAAGAACGACCGAGCCCCACGCGCCGTGGTCGCCCCAGCGCTTTGGCGGTACGATGCGCCGTGATCAGCAGACCGGGCTATCGGTGCATGGGGCGCATGGGGTGTATGGGGTGCGTGGGATGAGCGACACGCAAGCCTCGACCGCGATCGCACAGACCGTCCAACGGGCGCTGGCGGCCCATGCCGATCGGCCAGGGGCGCTGCTGCCGATCCTCCACGCGATCCAGCACGAGCTCGGTTGGGTTCCGCGTGAGGTGGTTCCCGCGGTGGCGACCGCACTGAATCTATCGCGTGCCGAGATCGCGGGCGTCATCTCGTTCTATCACGACTTTCGCAGCGAACCGCCCGGTCGCACGCTGGTGAAACTCTGTCGCGCCGAGGCTTGCCAGGCGATGGGAGCCGACGCGTTGGCCGCCCACGTCAAGGCGCGGCTGGGCATCGACTTTCACCAGACGCGAGCCGACGGCGCAGTCACGCTCGAGCCGGTGTACTGCCTGGGCAACTGTGCCTGCGCGCCCGCGGTCACCATCAATGGGCGCATGTACGGTCGCGTCGACACGGCGGGTTTCGATCGACTGGTCGGGGGTTCCGAGTCGTGAGCGTCACGATCTACGTCCCTCGCGACGCCTCGGCGCGCTCGGTTGGCGCCGACGAGGTCGCGGTGGCCCTCGCCGAACAAGCCGCGCGCCGCGGTGTCGAGCTTCGGATCATCCGCAACGGCTCGCGCGGCATGCTCTGGCTCGAACCTCTGATCGAGGTGGTCACCGCGGCCGGCCGCATCGCCTACGGTCCGGTCAGCGTCGCTGACGTGCCGTCGTTGTTCGACGCGGGCCTCGGGGATGGCGCCGCGCACCCGCTGTGCCACGGGCCTACCGAGCAGATCCCCTACTTCGCCAAACAGCAGCGCCTCACGTTCGCGCGCGTTGGCGTGATCGACCCCGTGAGCCTGGTCGACTACGAGGCCCATGAAGGGCTGCGGGGGCTGCGGGCGGCCCTCGCGTGTTCGCCCGCCGAGATCGTGCAAGCCGTGCTCGACTCGGGTCTGCGCGGTCGTGGCGGCGCGGCGTTTCCCACCGGCATCAAGTGGAAGACGGTGCTCGACACCCCGGCGACCCAGAAGTACGTCGTGTGCAACGCCGACGAGGGCGACTCGGGCACGTTTTCCGATCGCATGGTGATGGAGGGCGATCCGTTCGTGCTCATCGAGGGCATGATCATCGCCGGGCTCGCGGTGGGCGCGACCCAGGGCTACATCTACCTGCGCTCGGAGTACCCCGATGCCGCGGCCGTGCTCGACGAGGCGATTGCCGTGGCCCAACAGGCCGGCGTGCTCGGCCCCGACGTGCTCGGCAGCGGACGGCGCTTCGATCTCGAGGTCCGCATCGGCGCCGGCAGTTATGTCTGCGGCGAGGAGACCGCGCTGCTCGAGAGCCTCGAGGGCAAGCGCGGCATCGTGCGCTACCGACCGCCGATGCCCGCGGTCGCGGGGCTGTGGGGCAAGCCGACGGCCGTCAACAACGTCGTGACCTTGGCGTCGGTGCCGATCATTCTCGACCGCGGCGCCGCGCACTATCGCAACTGGGGTGCGGGTCGCTCCCATGGCACGCTGGCCTTTCAGCTCGCCGGCAACCTCGCCCGCGGTGGCCTGGTGGAGCGAGCGTTCGGCGTCACGCTGCGCGAGCTTCTGTATGACTACGGTGGCGGCTCGGCCACGGGCCGCCCGCTGCGCGCCGTGCAGGTCGGTGGGCCGCTGGGCGCGTTCGTGCCGGCGTCCGACTTCGACCTGCCGCTGGACTACGAGGCCTTCATCGCCAAGGGCGCAATCGTCGGCCACGGTGGCATCGTCGCGTTCGACGACACCGTCGACATGGCCAAGATGGCCCGCTACGCGATGGAGTTCTGCGCCATCGAATCGTGTGGCAAGTGTACGCCCTGCCGGATCGGAGCGACGCGCGGCGTCGAGGTCATCGATCGCCTGCTAGCCGGTGACCGGCCCCGGTTGCAGCTCGCGGTGCTCCGCGATCTTTGCGACACGATGGAGAACGCTTCGCTGTGCGCACTCGGTGGCATGACCCCTTATCCGGTCAAGAGCGCACTCGAGCACTTTCCCGGCGACTTTGGCATCACCGATGCCGCCACCACGACGAGCCCCGGCCCAGGGAGGCCCTGACATGTATTCGATCCACGAACGCGATCCCGGTACACCGATCCGCATCTCGACCCAGCGCGTCAGCGTGACGATCGACGGCGTGACGGTGAACGTGCCCCAGGGCACCTCGGTCATGCGCGCCGCGGCGCTCGCCGGCGTCAACGTCCCCAAGCTGTGCGCGACCGATGCGGTCGAGGCCTTCGGTTCGTGTCGGCTGTGTCTGGTGCAGATCGAGGGCCGGCGGGGCTATCCCGCGTCATGCACGACGCTGGTCGAAGCCGGCATGCGCGTGACCACCCAATCGCCCAAGCTCGCCCAGCTGCGGCGCGGTGTGATGGAGCTGTACATCTCCGACCACCCTCTGGACTGCCTGACCTGTCCGGCCAACGGCAACTGCGAGCTGCAAGAGATGGCCGGCGTCGTCGGTCTGCGCGAGGTTCGCTACGGCTACGCGGGCGAGAATCATCTCGAGGCCGAGAAGGACACGTCGAATCCATACTTCAGCTTCGATCCGACCAAGTGCATCGTGTGCTCGCGCTGCGTGCGGGCTTGTGAGGAGGTCCAGGGCACGTTCGCGTTGACCGTGCTCGGTCGGGGTTTCGACTCCAAGATCTCCGCTGGCGGCACCGACTTTCTCAGCTCCGAATGCGTGTCGTGTGGCGCCTGCGTGCAGGCCTGCCCGACCTCGACGCTGATGGAAAAGACCATCGAAGAGCGCGGCCAGCCCGATCACGTCGTGGCCACGACCTGCGCCTACTGTGGCGTCGGCTGCTCGTTCCGGGCCGAGATGAAGGGCAACGAGGTCGTGCGCATGGTCCCCGACAAGCAGGGTGGCGCGAACCACGGCCACTCGTGCGTCAAGGGCCGGTTTGCGTGGGGCTACGCCACCCATCCCGACCGCATCACCAAGCCGATGATCCGCAAGAAGATCACCGACCCGTGGCGCGAGGTGTCCTGGGAAGAGGCGTTTGCGTACACGGCGTCGGAGCTGCGCCGCATTCAACAGACCTACGGAGAGGGCTCGATCGGCGCGATCACGTCCTCGCGATGCACCAACGAAGAGACCTTCTTGGTGCAGAAACTCGTGCGCGCCGTGTTCGGCAACAACAACGTCGACACCTGCGCGCGCGTCTGTCACTCACCGACCGGCTACGGTCTCAAGACCACGCTGGGCGAGTCGGCGGGCACGCAAAATTTCGACTCGGTCGACCACGCCGACGTGGTCATCGTGATCGGCGCCAATCCGACCGACGCCCATCCGGTGTTTGCGTCGCGCATGAAGCGGCGGCTCCGCGAGGGCGCCGGGCTGATCGTCGTGGATCCGCGGACCACCGACCTGGTCCGCCAGCCCCACATCGCCGCGGCGCACCACCTGCAGCTGATGCCCGGCACCAACGTCGCGGTGATCAACGCTCTCGCCCACGTGATCGTCACCGAGGGTTTGCTGCGCGAGGAGTACATCCGCGAGCGCTGCGATCTGGTCGAGTACGAGAAGTGGAAGGCGTTCATTGCCCTGCCCGAGAATTCGCCCGAGACCCTCGCAGCGGTGACCGGCGTACCCGCCAACACCGTGCGTGAGGCCGCCCGCCTGTTCGGCACCGCGAAGAACGGCGCGATCTACTACGGGCTGGGCGTCACCGAGCACAGCCAGGGCTCGACCATGGTGATGGGCATCGCGAACCTCGCGATGGCCACGGGCAACATCGGCCGGCCGGGGGTTGGCGTGAATCCGTTGCGCGGGCAGAACAACGTGCAGGGCGCCTGCGACATGGGCTCGTTCCCGCATGAGCTTCCGGGCTATCGCCACGTCTCCGATCCCGCGGTGCGGGCGTTGTTCGGTGCGGCTTGGGGCGTGCAGATCCTCCCCGAGCCAGGGCTGCGGATCCCCAACATGTTCGACGCCGCGCTCGACGGCAGCTTCAAGGGTTTGTACGTCCAGGGCGAGGACATCGCGCAATCGGATCCCGATACTCACCATGTCCTGCACGCGCTCGAGTCGATGGAGTGCGTGATCGTCCAGGATCTATTTTTGGTCGAGACTGCGAAGTACGCCCACGTGTTCTTTCCCGGCGCGACCTTTCTCGAGAAAGACGGCACGTTCACCAACGCCGAGCGCCGCATCAACCGAGTGCGCAAGGTGATGCCGCCGGTCGCAGGCCTGGCCGACTGGGAGGTCACCGTCAGGCTTGCCGAGGCCATGGGCGTGACGATGTCGTACGATCATCCCTCGCAGATCATGGACGAGATCGCCCGACTCACGCCCACGTTCACCGGCGTCAGCTACGACAAGCTCGATCGACTCGGGAGCATCCAGTGGCCGTGCAACGACGCCGCGCCCGAGGGCACGCCGGTGATGCACGCAGAGCAGTTCGTGCGCGGTAAGGGACGGTTCGTGATCACCCGCTACGTGCCGACCACCGAGCGGACCAATCGCGACTTTCCCCTCATCCTGACGACCGGCCGCATTCTCAGTCAGTACAACGTCGGTGCGCAGACGCGGCGCACGGCGAATGTCACCTGGCACCCCGAGGACGTGCTCGAGATCCACCCACACGACGCCGAGTTCCGCGGCATCGCACACGGTGATCTGGTGGCGGTGAGCAGCCGCTCGGGCGAGACCGTGCTGCGTGCCGACCTCACCGAGCGCGTGCAGCCGGGCGTGGTGTACACGACCTTCCATCACCCCGAGTCCGGGGCGAACGTGGTCACCACGGAGAACTCGGACTGGGCCACCAACTGTCCCGAGTACAAGGTGACCGCCGTGCAGGTGCGGCGAACCACCGAGCGCTCGGCGTGGCAGCGAGGGTTCGACGCCACCGCGCAGGCGCAAGCCGGGCTGCTGCCTGGGGGCGATGCTGCCGAATGAACCCGGCAAAGCTCGGCAAGATGGCGAACGAGATCGCCGCATTCTTCGACGCCGATCCGGATCGCGTGGTGGCGATGGAGGGTTTCGTCGGCCATCTGCGCAGGTTCTGGGATCCACGCATGCGCCGAGAGCTGCTGGCGTGGGTGGACCAGGGCGGTGGTGAGGGATTGCTTGCGCTGGTGCGGGAGGCGATCCAGCAGCGGCGCAGCGAGATCCTGCCGTGATCGGTGGGCACCACCGCGAATTCGCGCACGAACCCATCGCGCGAACCCATCGCGTTCGCGCGAACCCACGAAGATGCACGGCCACCGGCCCCGGGTTAGACTCTCCCTGTGCAGATCCGTGTGATTGTCGCGGGGCTTGGCCTCGCCCAACTGTGCTGCGCCGGAAGCCCGACCGAGGCCACCGGGTCGGGCGATGGTCAGAGCACCTCGGAGACGCTGACGACCGCCTCGTCGTCGAGCACCGTGACGTCGACCCAGACCAGCGAAGTCGACGCCTCGGGCGAGTCGACACCGACGAGTTCCTCGACCTCGACGACCGCGAGCGCCGAGAGTTCTGGACCGCCGCCGACCACGACCGCTGACACCGAGACCTCAGACCCGCCGACCACGTCCGACGCCTCGTCGTCGTCCTCGGAGAGCACCGGCGAACCTGGTTGTGGCGTCAGCGAGGTCCCCGCGGGCGGGGTGTGTCCCGGCGAGATCTGCACCGGGGGCTGCGCCGCGAACATCTGCCGGATCGAATGCGCCGCCGGCGGTTGCGAGGGCCTGATGATTCAGTGCCCACCGAACTTCGCCTGCGAGGTGCACTGCGAGGGTGACAATGCCTGTCACGACGCGACCGTCCGCTGCCAGGCCTCGCTGCCTTGCGACGTCATCTGCAGCGGTAGCAACGCGTGCCACTCGACGGCCATCGAATGCGCTGGCGGCGTATGCGGGGTGGCCTGTCTCGGCGACGTGTTCAACACCTGCCACGATGCACAGCTGCTGTGCGGGTCCAACGATAGCCGGCTCGACTGCGAGTTCCCGAACGACCAGCCCGTGGCAGTCGATGGTGGCTCGGCGTGTGCGTGTGAGACCTTGAACTGCGACTAGGCTCCGTCCCGGGCTTCGCTGTCACGACAGCGAAGCCCGGGCCAAGCGAAGCCGCGCTAGTCGCAGGCCACTGGCTCGCAGGCGCCGGGTCCGGTCGTGCCGCCGTTCCACGCCTCGAGGGTCTGGAACAGCGCGAGCGCCTCCGCGGTGTAGGACACGCCCGCGACCGGGCGCAGCATTCGATCGACCAGCAGTGCCGCAGCATCGCGCGTCGACTGGATCTCCGAACCGTCCGCGCCGTTGGCGAGGTTGAGGTCGGTCACCACGAGTGACTGCCACAGCAGCACCAAAGGGCTGGTCGCATTGGCGCGCCCGAGGAAGGTCTCGAGGCTGGCGCGGGAGTAGGTGACACCGGAGTACACGAGCGAGTCGACCGGCCACTCATCGACGGCCAACCAGTTGGCGCCCGAGTGCGTGCAGACCGGCTCCTCGATCCAGAACGTCGGACCAACGTTGCCGTTGACGCCCAGCGGCGGGGGAATCTTGTACGACTCGTCGAGGTCCCAATATTCGTTGGTCTGCACGTCGCTCGCGCCGGAGTAGCCGGTCCAGGTGATCCGTGAGTCGAACTGGACGGCGGTGCTGCCGAATACCGCCATGTCCTGGTCGCTGTTGTCGGCATCTCCGCAGTACCCGAACCACGAGAACGCGATGGGGTCGCAGCCGAGGTTGTCGGCGACGATGTAGTACTCGACGCCCTCGAGAAGAACCACGGTGTCGGGCAGCGTGACGTAGCGTCCCCAACTGGAAGTGAAATCACCCGAGATTCCCGGGTCGAGCGTGGTCTCGGCAACCAGCTCGCCGGTGACCAGGCGCGGCATCGTGCAACCCACGCACGGTACCGTGCTCGGGTTCACGTTCTCGTAGATTGCGACCGTGTGTGAGCCCAGCAGGCCGGGGGCGCCGAAATCCATCAGGCCCAGCGCGCTGACCTCGATCGTCTCGTTGGGAGTGAAGAAGTACCCCGTCGAGCCGGAGAACGAATAGCCGATGTTGTCCTGCCCGGCGCCCGGCCCCCAGTAGGTTTGGGTGTCGAGGCCGTGGACGCCGCTATAGGTGGCGGACGGCGCGGCACTTGCGGTTGCGGCGAGCGCGAGCGACAGCGTGACGAAAGTGAGCTGCGGGATGACGCGGTGGAGTTTCATTGCGATTCGTGCCTTGCAGATCGAGAGGGGTCGGCCGCGAACGCTGCATGCGTCTGGGCCTGAATGAGGTATGCACCCCAAACCTCGGCGCTCCTCGTCCGACCCCCGTAGTTGCACATCCTGCGCAACACCCCACACCGCCAGCCGTCGCACGCGACTCCCTCGATCACGGGAGCGAAATCGCGAGACGACTGCCCCAAGCACGCTCCTGCGCGGCCGCCCCAGATCGTCCGGTCACGGCGCGCGCAGGCTCAGCGCGCCGAGATAGTCGCGCTTGCCCACGCTCACGCCGTTGTGACGCAGGAGCGCGTAGACGTGCGTGAGGTGAAAGTAGAAGTTCGGCAGCCCGTGCTCGACGAAGTAGTCGGCGCCCGACATCGTCTTGCCCTCCCAGCGCGGCTGGGTCACCACGCGGGTCGCGGCCCCTTCGAAGTCCGCGGCGGTGAACCCGTCGAGGTAGGCGATCACCGAGTGCACGCGCGCGCGCAGCTCATCCAGGGTCTGCTCGGTGTCGGCTTGGGTGGGCGCGTCTTTGCCCGTGAGTCGTGACGCCGCCAGCTTCGCGGTGTCGCACGCGATCTGCACCTGCCGCGCGAACGCGAACTGATCCGGCGAAAGTCGCGAGTGGATCAACACGTTGGGGTCGAAGGCTCGGGTCTTGGCCGACGCCGCCGCGGCGTCGAACCACACGTCGATCTGCGCGAGTTGTTTTCTCATCTGCCGGAAAAGTTCGAAGTACATTGCCGTCAGCCTACCATCGCCAGCACCAGGCGTGGCGGGCCGTCGGGACCCTTGGTAGGGTTTGCCCATGCTCCAATTCTACGGCAGCCCGCAGTCGAGCTCCGGGCGTACCCAGTGGATGCTCGAGGAATGCGACGTCGAGTACGAGCACATCGTGATGGACCTGCGCGAGGGCAACACGCGGACCCCCGAGTTCAAGGCGATCAACCCGTTTTGCACGGTCCCGTTTCTCATCGACGGCGAGATCCGGCTCTCCGAATCGATCGCGATCAACATGTACCTCGCGGAGCGCTACAAGCCCGCGCTGCTGGGCGCGACGCTCGCCGAGCGGGCCCTGATCTGGCAGTGGTCGCTGTGGGGCGTCACCAACCTCCAGGCTGCTGCCCTGCGGGTGATGTCGCATCGCCACGCGTTGCCTGAGGATCAACGGCGGCCGCAGATCGCCGAGAACGCCGCCCAAGCGGTGAATCAGATGCTGTCGGTGCTCGACGCCGCCTTGACCGACGAGTTTCTGGTCGGTCAACGCTTCACCGCGGCTGACATCAACTGCGGCTCGGCGGTGAACTTCGCGGATCGGCTGGGTTTGACGCAAGGCCATCCAGCCACACAAGCGTGGTTGGAGCGCCTGCGCGAGCGACCGGCGTATCAGGTCTAGGAGCCTGACCCCGTAAGGGGTCTGGCTCCTGGCAGACTACTTCGCGCTGCAGTCGATGACCTGCATGAGGTTGTCCATCGCCCCACCGATCTTGCAGGTCACCGTCAGCTCGTCGCCGACCTTGAGGTTCTTGGCCTTGATCGCGGCCTTGTCGGTGAACCCCAAGGAGATCTTCGACTTGCCGTCGACGTCCATGAACAGCACCGGATCGCCGTTGGCTTCGGCCGCGACGTTGACGAGCTTGCCGGTGAACGTGGCGCCGTTCTCGTACTTGGTGATCAACGCCATCATGTCGGCATCGGGCTTGGTGAACTCGGCGAACAGATCTTTAGGATTGGTCGCCGCGGGCGTCCCGGCGGCCGCCGCGGGCTCGGTCGGTGCCACCTCGCCGGTCTTGGCTTCGGCCTTGGCTTCGACCTTGGCTTCGACCTTCGCCTCGGACTTCGCGTCGGTCTTCTTGGCGTCGGACTTCTTGTCGTCGGACTTCTTGTCGTCGGACTTCTTGGTTTCGGCCTTCTTGTCGTCGGTCTTGCTGTCACAAGCGGTCGAGAAGGAGCCACACAGGGCGAGGGCGAGAAGAATTCGGGTGGTCATGGGTGCCTTGCGCTCGCATGACGGAGACCCGTCGGTCGAGTTGCGCCCTGGACCGGAATTTTCTGCCCGGCCTGCCGGGTCTAAAGTCGTGAGAAACCATGGGGATCGTGGCCCGCGGCGTCAGATGCCTTCAGGCCGCTGCTACCCTGCCTGGCCATGACCACCAGCCTCATCACAGGTGCCAACCGCGGAATCGGCCTCGAACTCGTCCGTGGGCTGCGCGCTCGCGGCGACCAGGTCATCGCCGTGGTCCGGCGCAGCTCGCCCGAGCTCGACGCCACCGGAGCGCGCGTGATCGCGGACATCGACGTCGCCGACGACGCGAGCGTGGCCCGCCTCGACGCGGCGCTCGGCAACGCGCAGCTCGACCTGGTGGTCAACAACGCCGGCGTGCTCGAGCCCGACAGCATTGGCCACCTCGACCTCGACGCGGTGCGCAAACAGTTCGAGATCAACGCGCTTGGCCCGCTGCGCGTGACCGCTGCCCTGCTGCCGCGACTGTCCGCGGGCAGCAAGGTCGCCCTGGTCACCAGTCGCATGGGCTCGATCGCCGACAACAGCTCGGGCGGATCGTACGGCTACCGCATGAGCAAGGCGGCGCTGAACATGGCCGGCGTCTCGCTCGCACGCGATCTCGCCGGCCGCGGCATCGCGGTGGTGCTGTTGCACCCTGGCATGGTGGCCACGGACATGACCGCGCGCTTCGGTGATGCCAAGGGGATGCAGCGCGCCGACGATTCCGCGTCGCGATTGATCGCGCGCATCGACGAGCTCACGCTGGCGACCAGCGGCCGCTTCCTGCACGCCAACGGCGAACCGTTGCCCTGGTGAGCGCCGTCCCGGGACCGTCGATCGCCGGACGCCCGCGCCGGTGACTACGAGCGCTTGAACGCCAGATCGATCTTGAGCAGGACCTCGTCCTTGATCAGATCGTCGGGCATGCCCGGGTAGACGATGCCGAAGTCCTTGCGGTTGATCGTGAACTCCGCCTTGCCCTTGGCGCTGCTGGCGTCGAGCGCAACGGTCGCTGGGAACGAGATGCTCTTCGTGGTGCCGTGAAGGTCCAAGGTGCCCTCGACGGTGTGGGTCGCTGGCGCGACGGCCTTGGTGATGACGGTCGACGTGAACGTCGCCGTCGACCTGCAGGGGTGGCGGCCCGACCGCGTCCCGATGGGTGCGACGATCACCGCCGTAGCCAACCCGCGCGCGGCCTCGCTCAAGACCGCCGGCGAATCTCGGCGTCGAGCTGTCGATCGACCGCGTCGAGCTCCCGCATGCGCTTGTCGAAGTCCGACGACGACAACGCCTTGGACTCACGACCGGCCTGGAGTTCCTTGGTCTTGCCGAAGACGCGGTAACCAAAGTAACCGGCCCCACCAACCAACCCCAGCACGAGCAGCGGCATGAACACCGCCTTGATCACGGCGAGCCCAACACCCACAGCAACCAGGGCACCCAGAGCGAGTAACGCTCCCTTGAGCACCGAGATCCCGTGACCGTCGTCGTCTTTTGCCATCGAACCCACAGAATAGGCGCGGCGCAATGCCCGAGCAAGCCGATGCGCACGATCAGGCCCGCAAACCCCAGCGGACGATGAAATCCGCGATCGCGGCGGATCGTCACGGCGCTGGCGGATCGCACGCGGTCGTTTCGTCGTACGCTCCCGCGCCGATGCATGCCCGGTCGTTGTTCCCGCTGTTGCTCCTTGCTGCTTGTACGCCGCGCGCTGGCGGAACCACGACCAGCCCTCCCGATGGCCAGGTCACGCCGGTATCGAACGTCGAGCCCGCGACCGCGGTCGACGACTCGCCGGCGTTGCCGATGGACCCGGCGATCCGCACGGGTCGTCTCGCCAACGGCATGACGTTCTACATCCGCAAGCATGGCAAGCCGGAGAAGCGCGCGTATCTCTGGCTCGCGGTCGACGCAGGCAGTGTGCTCGAGGACAACGATCAACTCGGGCTCGCGCACTTCGTCGAGCACATGGCGTTCAACGGAACCAAGAGATTCGAGAAGAACACGCTGATCGACTTCCTCGAGAAGGCGGGCATGGACTTCGGCGCCGATCTCAACGCCTACACCTCGTTTGATGAGACCGTGTACCAGCTCAAGGTGCCGACCGACGATCCGGCGCTGATGGCCAAGGGGCTCGACATCTTGGAGGACTGGGCGAGTGCGCTGAGCTTCGATCCAAAAGAGGTCGACAAGGAGCGCGGCGTGGTCATCGAGGAGTGGCGATTGGGCCGTGGCGCCGGCCAGCGCATCTTCGACAAGCAGTGGCCGATCTACCTGCAGGGCAGCAAGTACGCCGATCGCAAGCCGATCGGCGAAAAGGCCATCCTCGAGAAGGCATCGGTCGACACCCTGCGGCGGTTCTACCGCGACTGGTACCGCCCCGACCTGATGGCGATCGTGGTCGTCGGCGACGTGGATCCGGCTGCGATGCAAAAGCAGATCGAGGCCCGATTTGGCAAGCTGGTCGGCCCCGCGAAGGCGCGCCCGCGGCCCGAGGTGCCGGTGCCGCTGCTCGACACCACTCGCGCCGCGGTGATCACCGATCCCGAGGCCTCGACCACGAGTGTCTCGGTCGCGATCAAAGGCAAGTCACAGCCGATGAAGACCGAGCGTGACTACCGTCGCGACCTCGTCGAGAACCTGTTTCACGGCATGCTGCGGGCTCGCCTCGACGAGATCCGCCAGCTGCCCGATTCACCGTTCACGTTTGCCTTCTCGAACACCAGCTCGATGCGCGATGCGGTCGACATCTTCAATCTCAGCGCGGGCGTCAAAGCTGGCCGCATCGAAGAGAGCCTGCGCGCGTTGTTGGTCGAGGTCGAGCGCGTCAGGCTGCACGGGTTTCTCGCGACGGAGCTCGAGCGCGAGCGCGCGCGATCGTTGCGACGCTACGAGCGCGAGGTCGCCGACCAGGACACCGTCGACGGCCGCAGCTACGCGTTCGGGGCGGTGCGCGGGCATCTCGACCGCGAGGCGATGCCCAGCCGCGAGCATGAGCTGGCGCTGGTGCAGAAGTTTCTGCCCGCCATCACGCTCGACGAGGTCAACGCCTTGGCCACCTCGTGGACGGCAAAGAAAGACCGCGTCGTGCTCGCGAGCGGGCCCGCCCGCGACAAGATGCCGACCGACAAGGCCTTGTTGGCAGTGGCGAGCAAGATCGAAGGCAGCAAGATCGCGGCCTATGAGGACCGTGGTGCCGGCGCCGAGCTGATGGCGGTCAAGCCGACGCCCGGCAAGATCACCAAGACCGAGACCATCGCCGAGCTCGGCGTGACGGTCTGGACGCTGAGCAACGGTGCCAAGGTGGTGGTCAAGCCGACCGATTTCAAGAAGGACGAGATCAGCTTCGAGGCGTTCAGCCCCGGCGGACACTCAACGGTCGACCAGCGTCGCTTCGACTCGGCTTCGAACGCCTCGTCGATCGTCGGGCGCTCCGGGATCGGCACGCATGATGCCGTCACCTTGCGCAACCTGATGGCCGGCAAGGTCGCTTCGGTTTCGGCGTCGATCGGCGAGCTCGAAGAGGGCCTTCGTGGCAGCGGATCGCCGCAGGACCTCGAACTCCTGCTCCAGCTCGCCTACCTGCAGATGACCGCGCCGCGCAAGGACCCCGATGCCTTCGCGGCGTGGAAGACCAGCACCGCCGAGGTCGTGAAGAACCGCGATCTCAACCCCCAGCAGGTCTTTTTCGAGAAGTTCAACGCGTTTCGGTGGAGCGACCATCCCCGACGTCAGCCGATGACCATGGCCTCGCTCGATCGCGTCGACCACGACGCCGCCCTGTCGGTCTACAAGGATCGCTTCGCCGAGGCCGGCGACTTCACCTTCGTCTTCGTCGGCAACGTCGAGCTTGCGACGCTCCAGCCGCTGGTCGAGACCTATCTGGCGAGCTTGCCGACCAAGGGCCGCAAAGAGAAGTGGAAGGACGTCGGGGCCAAGGCCCCGACGGGCAGCAAGCGCCTCGACGTCGCCCAGGGCGTCGACCCCAAGAGCTTCGTGATGATGACGTACCACGGCAGCAGCCGCTACAGCGCAGACGCCGAGAACGACATCGAGATCCTCGCGGACGTGATGGAGATCCGTCTGCGCGAGGTGTTGCGCGAGGACCTCTCGGGGGTCTATGGCGCCTTCTCCAATGGCGGCATCTCGCGACGCCCGCGCCAGACTTATGCCTACACCATCGGCTTTGGTTGCGCGCCCGAGAACGCCAAGAAGCTACAAGAGGCAGTCGCAGGCATCGTGATCGCGATCAAGCGCGATGGCATCACCGACGAGTACCTCGACAAGGTCCGCGAGAAGCGACGGCGGCAGCTCGAGACCTCGATGCGAGAGAACCGCTTCTGGATGGGCCAGCTGACCGAGCATTTCCGCTACGGCACCGATCCCAAGAAGATTCTCGAGCTCGACAAGGTGCTCTTGCGAGTGACCTCCGACAACGTGAAAAAGTCGGCGCGCAAGTTTCTCAACGAACGCTCGCGCGTACTCGGAGTCTTGGTCCCCGAGGGCACCACGCCAGCCGCCGGGACGACCATCACGACACCGGTCGCGGCCGGAGGCTAGGGTCCCCCATGGTCGCCTCCACCACAGCGCGGGCGAGCACGCGCACCAAAGCCAGGCCGCGGGTGAAGCCCGCTCCGATCGCCCTGCTGCGGGTCGATCTGGTGGCCTGGCGTGCGTGGCTGCGGCTCAACCACACCCGCGAGCTGGTCGTGTGGCTCGCGTTCACCAAGGCTGGTTCCAAGCCCGAGGTGAGTCAGGGTGCTTCGCTCCCGATGTGCTACGACGACGCGCTCGACGAGGCGTTGTGCTGGGGCTGGGTCGACAGCATGGTGCGGCGCGTCGACGACGTGACCTACGCGCGCAAGTTCACGCGTCGAGTCAACGCATCGAAATGGTCGGGCGCGAACCTCGAGCGCTTGCGGCGTCTGGTGGGCACGCCACGCATGCGTCCGCGCGGGCTGGCGATGATCGCGGCCGACACGCTCGCGTTGGTCAAATCCGACGCGCCGATCGTGGCCAAACCCCGCAGCACCGCGATCCCTGAAGAGCTCACGGCCGCGCTGCTCGGCTCGCCCAAGGGCCGCAAGGCCTTCGAGGCGTTGCCGCCGTCGCATCGGCGCGAGTACTGCCAGTGGGTCGCCGAGGCCAAGCGGCCCCAGACCCGGGCGCGTCGAGCCGCGCAGGCGATCGCGCGGCTGATCGACGGCGCCGGTCTCGCAGCCCAGTGACCTCGGCCGCGTGGGAACAAGTCCGGGAACAAACCTGGGCCGGGCGGTGTGTCATGCCCGCCGATGGCGCCCTCCCTCTTCGCAGCCGCCCCGTCGACCGACGACTCGGCCATGGTTGCCGCCGCGGTTCGGGGTGAGCCCGCGGCCTTTCGCGCGCTGGTTCGGCGCCACGAGCGAGCGGTCTTCTCGCAGCTGCGCGGGGTTCTGGTGGCCTCGGGCCGCACGTCGCTGGTCGAGGACCTCGCGCAGGAGACCTTCTTGCGCGCGTTCCGAGCGCTGCCGCGCTATGTCTCGGATGGCCGCGCCAAGTTCTCGACCTGGCTGCTCACCATCGCGACTCGGCTGGCCCTCAACGAGCTGCGCCGCAGGCCCGGGGTCGCATTCGACGATGACCTGGTCGACGCGCAGTCGGCCGCGGCAGGCGATCTGCGCTGCGATGCCCCGCTGATCGGGCGGGGGGTCGAGGCCGCTGTGATGTCGCTATCGCCACCGCTGCGGGCGGCCTTCTTGCTGCGTGAGCTCCATGGATTCGAGTACGGCGAGATCGCGCTCGCGCTCGAGGTCGATCTGGGCACCGTGAAATCGCGACTTTCGCGGGCCCGCGCACGGCTGCGCGAAGTGCTGGGAGACCAAACGTGAACCTCGAACCCGAACTCGATGCCGACGAACGCGACGCGCTGCGGGCCTGGGCAACGTGCAATGTTCCTATCGACTTTGCCGATCGAATCGCCGCGCAAGCCGTGGCACCGGAGTCCCAACGCGCATCGACCCGCGCTGCCCGAGCACCGAGCCCGGCGGCGTGGTGGGTCGGCATGATCGCTGCGGCCGCCGCGGTGCTGCTGGCGTTGTCGCTGTTCGCCGCCGACCGAACTGACCGCAGCGTTGGCTCGGAGGACCTCGCGGCGCTGCGCCTCGCTGCCCACGAGCTGCTCCTGCGCGAGTGCACGCCGTGTCACCTCGGCGAGGCCGCGGGTGCCCAGCCGGCAGCCACCGCCGCGTTCGACCTCGGCGAGCCCCAGTGGGATCAGCGATTGTCCTCGGCGCAGCTCGCGATCGCGATCGACAGCGTGGACGAGCGCGGCAGTGCAGCGCAGTCTGCTGGGTTCCGGCGCTACGTCAACGCCGAGCTCGGCCGTCGCGGCGGCGGCCTGTAGTCGCGGGGAAGTATGCCGAGGCCGGTGGCGGTGGGTGTGCAGCCTTGGGCCTGCTAACCACCGCGCACAGACCTCGGAGGCGGCGGCGCTGGCAACACGTAGACCCGTGGCGTCGGTCCGGCATCGAGGTTGAGCTCGAGCCCGTTGACCG